>JBNLAU010000037.1:0-13304 GCA_050302295.1 Roseibium sp.
CACGCCACCGCCCGCTCCGAAACGGCGCGGCCGGCCACCGAAAAAGGAGAAGCAGATCGCAAGCGCCGGCTGATCACCGAGACCGAAAAGTGGGGAATTTTACCTCGGCACTTTTGGGGAAATTTGAATCGGCATTTACACGAGGCGTTGGGTGCGGTTTTCCCCGACCTTCACCATCTCGCCACACCCACATGGGCAGAGTGTACTGTCGGGTTCGATCACCTCTTCAACACGTTCGAGATGGTCCGGCAAATTGCCTTTGCTCCGCTTGGCTGAAGAGCGCTTTCGTGATGCCTTACCCAGTGCCTTGTCCGCAGCATCGCCCGCCGCCGCCAACTGCCCCTCGGCAACCTCGCAGTCTTCCGTGAAGAGGTTGCGTTGATCCGGGTCGCCCTTCTCAGAACTCGGCCCGAACCGCGCGTGCCTGGCCTGAGAGAGCATACGTTCCAGACGCGCATTCGCCGCCGCAAGGTCGGCATTCGAGCTTTCCAACAAAGCGTTTTGCACTGTGACACGAGCAAATTCCGCCTCAGCGGCGGCAAGACGCCGTTCCAACTCGGCAACGTATTTGCGGTCGATCGGGGCGGCGGCAGGCATGACCAACTATACATCGGCACGTGCAATCCTGCCGCAAAAATCGCTGCCGTGAGTCACCCTGCCGCAGGCTATCCAGCCAGTCTTGGCTGCCGCCGGCGCTCAGCCCGAACCGCCTTCCAGTCCAGCCCTTCAAAGAGCGCCGAGAACTGCGCAGGGGTAAGCTTGATCACCCCATCCGCTGGCCGGGGCCACTGGAATTGGCCGCCCTCAAGGTGCTTGTAGACCAATACCAAACCAGTCTGATCCCAAAGAAGGATTTTGATCCTGTCACCCCGCTTGGACCTGAAGACAAACACCGCCCCGCTGTAGGGATCACGCCCGAGAACCGTCTGGATCACGAGCGACAGACCCGCATGCCCCTTGCGAAAGTCGACCGGCCGCGTCGCCAGGAAAACGTGATACTTGCCGCCTGGCAGGATCATGACGCCGCCCTGAGCGCAGCAATGACGCAGCCAAGGTGCTCGGGATCGAAACCGGTCGGAACCAGCACCCGAACACCATCGATCTCCAGAACAATCGTCCCGGGCGCGTCAGGCGGCATCTGCCCGCCATCCCCTCCGCCCGCCTCAACGACGACCGGTACCAGACCCAGCATGTCGTCATCCGGCATCGCAAGAACACCTTCTCGCGCCGCCCGCCGCCAAGAATGGAGTTGAGGCGCTGATACCCCATGCTTGCGCGCAACATCCGCCACCGAGACACCGTCGCGGTAGCTTTCCAGAACAATCTCAGCCTTCACATGTTCCGGCCATCGACGCCGACCACTCGGCCCCGTCACAACATCGATACGCCCTGCGTATCCTTCTTCGACACTGTGAGAAGTTACGTAATTTTGCACTGTATCATCCATCGGAACCCTCCTTGTTCGGATGGGCTCTTCTCAGATGACAAACTTCAAACGTCTACGAGGGCGGTAACGCGGCGCTTACTACCTTCCAACCATGGCCATTGTTTTCTGCCGTGACCCGCACGCCCTCCCAGAAGGGTTTAACCGGATATTTCCAAGCTCACCACATTCTGCACGATATCTTCGCAGCGCGCCTGTGCTTCCTGCGATGTGGCACCGGTGCAGATAACATGTCCGATCCTGTCTTCGGAGCCGCGCAACTCGGGGATCGTATCGCCTTCATATTTGTCGATCCTGACCTCGACCACCCCGGTCATTTCCCGTGCCGTGTCCACCCCCTTGATCGACTTCAATTGCCCGGGACGACCGACGAAGAAGCGAATGGCCGCACCTGTGTCACGTGGGGGGCTGTCATTGAGCGCTCCATGTCGCAGGCACATCCATGCAAGGGCCAGTTCGAACATATCAATGCCCGTGCTCAATTTGACCAGGTGAAAGATCCGGTCACCGCCGACGCGGGTATGGGTTTCAACAATCTGTGACCCCTCTTCCGTCAGGATGATCTCAGTGTGCGAGGGGCCGTCACGATAGCCCACTGCGTCGAGACAGCGCGAGACAATATCTGACATCGCTTCCCAATCCTTTTCCGACAGGGGTGCCGGACCGTGGTGGCCGATCTCGACAAAGGGGTTTGACCACGCTTCTCCAGCTTTCTCCTTGGCATGGATTGACAGGATCACGTGATTGCCGTCGAAGCTGAACGCCTCGACAGAATATTCGTCACCTACGAGAAACTTCTCAGCGATCCATTCCTGTTCACCGTCCTTGGACAGAGCAGGCTCTAGGACAGACACGTCGTTGAGGGTGTTCAGCTTGAACACGTCGTGACTGCCCACGCCGCTTGCAGGTTTCACAATGACCGGTGCGTCGAAACGCTCGATAAACTGCCTGACTTCTTCGACGGAAGAGACCATGGAGAATGGGACCGTAAGCCCGGCGGTTGCCAGCACCTCACGCATTTGCATCTTATTCCTTGTGCGTTCAACCACCTGTTTGGGGACCGAGGGCGCAATGTCCAACGCCTCGCTGATCTCGGCCGAAAGCAGAAGCCCCGCTTCGGTGAAGGACAACACCATGTCAAAAGGATCTTCTTCGTGAATCCTCTTCAGGAGCGGGATCAATACCGCATCGCTTGTATAGTCAGTGATGATCGCTCGCTCCACCAGAGTATCCATGCCCGAAACAAGCTTTCCGGGCTGATCGACCACGCTCAGACGGATCGAGAGCTTCTTGGCCCCCTCAATGACAGATTTGAACCCACCAATTAGCAATACATGAACCACGCTTTTCCCTTCTCAAACAGAACCCGTGTTTTTCATTCGATACGGTACGGTCAGGATATCTCGATCTTTACCTGGGATGCGAGCTGTATGGCCGAGTCCCAGGCTGATGCGGGGTTAACGGCGGTGGCAATTGAGCAACCCAGGCGATCGGCGCTGCTTTCAAGAGTACGCACTCGCATCGGGACCGTCTTGAGCCAGACCATATCGTCCGGTTGGTCACTGGCCAGCGCCGTGACTAGGCCCGGCTGCTCTGCGCAAATAAACGCGACAGCAGCGGATTGACCTGCACCGGCATCGGTTGGCATACCCCAAGGAAGTCCCAGATGAGCAAGGCAAGTGAGGGTGCCAAGATCGATTCCTTTGGCCAGCTTCACCAGTTCCACGATCATATCTCCAGGCAGCCGCGGGTTGATCTCGATGATTGCCACCTCGTCATCCACGATCTTGAACTCCACATGGGCGACAGATTTTTCGAGGCCTGTCGCTCCGAGGCATCTGCAGAGTGATTGTGTGATTTTCTCTTCCAACCAGGGAGCGAAGTGATGCGGGAATATGTGGCCAATCTCCACGAAAAACGGTTCTGGGCCCTTCAGTTTGCGTGTGAAACCGATAAGGCGCCATCCATCGTTTACGTGCCACACCATTTCGGCACTGAATTCCTCGCCGGTCAGATATTTTTCAACGAGGATGCGGCCCGCCTTCCGGTAACCTGAGATGTGCACCATGTTCGCTGCAATGAAATCGCAAGCCTGACGGTAGTCATCATTATCATTGCACCGGCGGACACCAAAGCTGCCACTTTCGTCAACCGGCTTGACCACACAGGGATAACCAATGGGGGAGCCGTTGTCGGCACCGCTTGCATCCACCAGCGCATAGGGCACTTCGAAAGAGTGCTGATTGCACGCCTCCCGCACCAGATGCTTGAAACGGATCGTATGGAAGGCCTTGATCTGTTGAGCTGTCAGAATTCCGCATGCGGCGCCAATCAATGTTGCCGGAAGAAGACGAATTTCATCAGGCCAGAATACCGCAGCCACCGTATCATCTACGACATGCTCAAACATTGCCACCGGATCGATCGTATCGACGATCGATACGCGGTCTGCAAAAGGAATGGGGTCACGCCGGGCGCTGCGCCAAAGCTCTGGATCGCGCGTCAGATAGTGGGTTTCATAGCCCAGTGCTTGAGCCGCCTCAATGATATGGACTGCATTTCCCGATGTGTTGCTTTCCAACAGAACAACGGTATTTTTTGTCATCTTGTTCAGTTCCATTTTCAAGACGTGTCAGAATAGGCCCTCGTTCAGCGGGCATCTTTTCCGCGAAGAAATGCTATCACTGTGAGACCTGTGAACAAAACAGCCACTCCCCCGATGAATGTTTCAACCTCCAGAAGCGGCCCCAAAACCGAAAGCGTCAGTCCCGCAAGCGGCAGGGGGAACAAGACGATGGAAAGAAAGGCCCCCATGGTCGCACTGAATCTCTCCTGCTCGATAAGCTTAGCACGCACGATGCGCATGTGTACCACAAACAGCACCCGCCCCAAAATCATGACCACATAGCCCAATCCGGTGAGCGCAACGCTGCCGGCGGTGCCGAACAACAAGGCACCGAGAGGGATCAGGATCAGGGCAGCCCTGTACATGATCCGAGTATCGGAGGTCCGGAAGAAACGGGAGATCAAAAGGAGCAAAAGGAGGTTCTGTCCGGCAGCGATCGACAGGATAATCCCAATCGAGCTTTCGGAATGATGCAAACTCCCGACGATCCGTGCCGGAAGCGAGGCAACACAGGTTCCTTCCACAAAGTTGATTGCGGCAGTGGTCCCGGCCAGACCAAGAAGGTCTGGCTTGGCGAGAATTTCCCGTGCGCCGGCCATCATGCGAGGAAAGACATGGCCAATCTTCGGCAGGCTTCCATGCGTCTCACTGTTGGAGAAACCCCAATTGGTGATCGGGAGAGCAAGGGCAAAAATCACGCAGGCAAAAAGAAATACGTAATTGCCAGCATAGGCTGAGACAAGCGTGGCTGCGGTCAAGGGTCCCAGAATGATCGCACTTTGCTCGACGAACTGGAGCTTTGACTGAACGTCCGGTGTTCGTTCCAGACCGAGAGTGTGGGTTACTGCCCGCTCAACCGCAATAAAGGCCATACCTGACAGCAATCCGACAAAGGCGCCTCCCACGAGGAGGAAGAACGGACTGTTCAGATAGATCAGAACGAGGACAATCCCGGCCCGCGCGAAGTCTGACAAAAGAAACGGGGCCCGGGCCGACATCGCGTCAACCAGCGCGCCCATGACCGGCTGTAACAATACGCGTGGGAGCCAAGTTGTTGCATAGGCGAGACCGGACCAACTGACGCTAGACGTTTGCTGATATATCAGAAGCGGAATTGCGGCCTGCACCATCTCGCCGGCGAGCATCGTGAAGAAGCGATGACTGAGGAAAAGCCTGAAAGCCCGTAACTGTGCAGCGAATTCACCGGCCATCTTGCAGAACCCGCTCGAGTCGATCGCGCGCAGTCCTGATCGCCCTTGAGGCCTGACCAGGCTGCCGGCGACCGGACATTAACATTGCTGCCGTGCATGCACGCGACGAGCGCATCTGTGGGTTCTTGTGAAAGTGCCTAACTGAAGTTTTCATTGCCGCTCCGTGGTCGCGATCTCTATAGTGATATCTCGGACCAGCATGCGCGGGGGGCTGGAGATCAGCCAGTCAACCGTCCCGGCAATATCTTCCGGTTGCAGAATGTCGTCTCCGTCACGCTGGCAACCACCACGAAGAGCCATCGGTGTGTTGACCCAGCTCGGGCAAATTGAGGTGACGCGCAATCCTGTGTCCACATGCTCGGCCTGCAGCGAGTCAAAATAACGAATCCCGGCGGCTTTGGATGCCCCGTACACTCCCTTGTCCGCGAACCCGATGAGGCCGGCTCTCGACGCTATGTTGATCAGGTAGGGATGCTTAGTGCGCAGCATTATCGGAACCAGATGCTTTGCCATGCGCATTGGCACCAGCGTGTTGATTTCGAATACAGCCCGAAGCTCCTCTTCGGTGAATTGTAATGTTTGGTTGTTGGTGATGCCAGCGGCCAGAATGGCTAGGCGCAAGCTTGTCAACGAGGCAAGCGCCTGGACGAGTTCGTTTATAGCGCCCTCGTCACGCAGATCGATGGCATATCCGCAGCATGGCACGCTCCCCTCGGTCAGCATTGTGAGCTCGTTCTGCAGAACTGCCAGCTGATCCTCGTTGCGTCCTAGCAGAACTGTGGCATATTCTTTGCGAGCCAGCATGCGCCCACATGCCGCGCCGATCCCGCCTGTGGCCCCGGTCAAGATGGCCACAGGCATGTCGCCGTTTCCTACCTGGTCGACGAAGTTTTCAATCATTGTTGTGAAGCACGCTGTTGACCCCACCCCAGATTGTACCGTTGGTGGCAAGTGCTTCCACTGCTCCAGTCTCGCTGTTCCGGCGGAATAGGAGATTGTCTTTACCGCTAAGCTCACGGGCCTTGACAACAGCGCCATCCGGTAACCGAACCCGAGTCCCTGCCGTGACGTACAGGCCTGCTTCCACAACGCAATTGTCGCCAAGCGAAATTCCAATTCCAGCATTGGCGCCCAGCAGAGAGCCCTTGCCGATTGCATTGCGCTGTTTGCCGCCGCCGGAGAGCGTCCCCATGATTGAACCGCCGGCGCCAACATCGCTGCCTTCGCCGACCGTGACCCCCGGGGTCACGCGTCCTTCGATCATGCACCGGCCAAGTGAACCTGCATTGAAGTTGACAAATCCTTCATGCATCACCGTGGTTCCCTCTGCCAGATGGGCACCGAGGCGAATCCGGTCGCCATCACCGATGCGAACCCCGCCAGGCACCACGTAATCAAGCATGCGCGGGAACTTGTCGACCGAGTATACAACAAGGTGATGATGCTCGGTTGCCACTTTGCTGCGCAGCGTTTCCACCCGTCCCGGGAAGATGGGTCCTGCCGAAGTCCAGGCGATATTCGGCAGTGCCTCGAACAGACCATCTAGGGAAAGCTTGTTCGGCTCGACCAATCGTCGTGACAGGAGGTGGAGCCGAAGATATGCGTCCTCGACCCCCGAAATCGGCGTATCCAGATCCGCTTCCAGAGAAATCTCCTCATCGACAATCACGCCGTATTTGACTGCGAGGCAGGAGCGACCTGCGGAGGGATCGTCGGGGAAATACGCATCGACTGTCTTCCCCGACTCCACATCAATATAGCGGCGGCCGAGCATCACACCTCTTCCTCTCGCCGTGCGCTCTGCACGTCCGATTGTCCCTTGGCGCGCACGACAAGCGCCTTGTCCAGATCAAAGGTTTCGCCATTGCCCCGTGCAATCTGATTGACCAGCACCGAGAGATCACCACCGGTCTTTTTGGCATTAACTTCATTGTAGCGTGCGTCCGTTCCCACGAAACGCAGAACGAAAGCCCGCCGCGAGGCCTGCGGCCCGGAGTGGAATTTGTTGCTTTTGTGGAATGTGTCCTTGTCGAAGACGATGGCATCGCCAGGTTCGAGCTTGTATTTTACCCCTTCGCTGTCAAAAAGGTTCCGTGCAAACCCTGAAATGTACAGGGACTCGCTGAACAGGTGGGGGAACTGCTCCTGGATAAACGGATAGAGCTCCTTGAACTTTTTCTGCGATTCGGTGCGATATTTCGGGCCGAGAACCGTCTTATAGATAGCCGGAATCTTGTATTTTCCTTCGGTCAGCGATTTGGTTGCCACTGACTGTAGCTTGTAGAACTCACGTCCTGAGAACGTGGAGGTGGACAGCAATGTCATTCCGCCATCCTGTCCTTCAGGGTCCACCGGATCGAGCGGGATCCAGATCGAGAAGGCGGAGTCTTCAGGGTAGATGTATTTGAAGCTGGTTACGCCGATGTGCCAGTCGAACCCGACCGATGTCGCGTCGGTTTCGAATAAGATCCCATCAGTAAAGACACAGTCCCCGTAACCAAGAGAGGCGACAAACCTGGCGAACATGCCCGACTGCACCAGCGCACGTACATTTTCATCATCGATGCCGACGTTGTAGGTATTGCGTTTGAAGGAATCAAATGCACTGTTGCTCTTGGTACTTTCGTTGATTGTCCGAAGCTTTTCCACCATCTCAGTGGTAATGAACTTCCTTACATCAGCAAATCCGTGCTTCTTGAAATGATCTGTGTTAGTTTTCACTTCCTGATGAAGTAACTGTTCCATGTCCGTCCTTTGCGAAATTGTGAAGGTATTTACTTACGACATTTCCGATCATGCTGGGCAGGTGAGCAGGCTTATGATATCTTCGCGGCGGCGCCCGCTGTTTTCCAGATCATCTGCATATTTACGAAGCGGGGCGACATCGATATTCAGACGCTGCAAGGCACCCTGGATATTCTTCGTATGGGCTTTGGTGGCAGGCAAATCGCTTTCACACTGGGAGCACAGCCAGTTCATCGTGAACAATGCCGGCGCATCTTCCTGAATAAGCCGACTCGCCCGAAGATCTTCCATGGAGGCCGGAGACAGGGAGCGATAGATCGCCTTGGTCGCCTTCATCATCTCTAGAAAGGAGCCCTTTCGGGGCAAGCCGTACTGTTCGGATAAAATATCTGAGAACATCCTAGTCGAAGCGCCATACTGGGTGGCCAACAGGACACGCTCCTTGTCCAGAATTTCGATGCTGTCGGCATTCCATTTATGAACGCCGTCGCTGTAGTGGAGATACTGGATACCCTGGTTGGTCAGTTCTAGATTGCGCTGATCGAGCGTGACGGCCAGATGGATGATGTAGCCAAGCGGATCGAACTGGAGATCGACCGGCCGAACCAGAACGAAATTATGTGCGTCTGCCGGGACCGCCTGACCGATGAATAGACGACGCATATGGGAAAGGGCCGTCTCGGGTTGCGGACCAAAGATGCTTATATTGGTCTTGCGCTTTCTCTTGAACGCGATCTTTCCGTCTATGAAACGTGTCCCGTAGAAACTGTCCTCCACCAGGACAATATTTTGGCGCCGCAAGGCCGGATCGTTGCGCCAGGCATCGATGACAGAAATGAGCCCCCCCTGCCCGCCGCGCACCAGAACGATCGTCATATGGTGGTCGGGAAGGTTGTTTTTTATCCACTTGAATACGCGCTGGCGAAGATGCGGAATATCGGGCACGGTAACGACTATCATTTTGGCGTTCGCCAGGATATCGCGCATATCGTTCGAGGTTTTGTGGATTTGTGCTTCGGGAAACTGGCATTGAACCATCTCCCCCGTCAGAATGTCCTCGACCTCGACGTCAACACCATCGTCTCGGGCTGCGGATTTAAGATCAAAAGGATGCCCGCTATCGCGAATCTGGACGATGTGAGGTCTGAGACCCGTCTCGTTCTTGCGGAGTTCCAGGTCGACGGCCAACGTCAGACCTACATGCCCTCCTCCCATAACAACAATATTTTCCATAAACAAAATCCCACCCCAGACAGTCCCAGATGCCGGCTTGCTTGTCGTCGAAATCAAGCCGGGAAGATCAGATGACCACCATCATCAAAGCCGAAGCGACAGCATGGTGTTGCCGTGCTGCGCCGCGACCGTTTCCTCGGTGAGAACATATGACCGGAGCAACAGTCGGTCTGAGCTGTTGCTTTCGAACACATCCCGACCATGCACACAGTAATCATTGGGGATGATAAGGGCTTCGCCCTTCAGTATCCTGTGACCCTCAAGCCGCCCAAGCCGAAGTGCCTCCTGGGCGATCAATTCAAGAGCGTCCTGCGCCCGTGCCGCCACATTCGGCTCGAGCCCTGCGACGGGCCTAATATTGTCAAAATTCAAGCGAACGCGCTGCTGTCCGTTAGCATCTTCATCAATAACGCTGATCCGTCGCACCTGTTCGCACGGCCAGCGCAGCTTGCTGCCGGAGCGGATCTCGAAAAGCTTCTGCTGTAGGAGCTCAACCACCTCGTCAGGAAGGGCCGCAACAACGGCCTCGGCCGTAGCGATCAGCGTCTTCGGCACAGAGCTGTCTGCGATGTGCGGTACAAGGACAAGGGCAGCCGGTCGACAGCTATCCGTGGCGAATGCGAGGTCATTGTGCATACCGAGCACATCGGTGCCGCTACTGGCCTCGGAAGATAGTTGCGTGGGACGAATATCGGTTATGTAGCTTTGATTGTATTCGGAATATGCAACGCATTTTCCGATGGTTTCACCCAGTATGAGGAGCAGAATTTTAGAGTTCTCAATATCATCGAATTGAGGCAAATTCGCCAACACAACCGGCTTTTTGGCGCTCCAGAATTTATCTCTTATTCTTTGGGGAATATCCGCGCGATACGCTACGATCCGTGAAATATACCGGCTTTGAATTTGAGCAGGGCATTCTTCCCTGATTTTCAGGACCAGTTCCTCCAAGTCCGCACGTTCAGAGTCCGAGAGAGATTCTTTCATGAGTTTGCTCACGTCTTTGTACTCGCCTTAGGCGGGGATAGTATAGTAATTGCTCTATCGCAAGAGTAAAAATACTATCCTTAACGGGTGCGCCCACCGCCACAGATCACCTTCCGCGTGTTCTCGATCTCCTCGTCTCGTTTCAGTTCGCGCTCGTCCTCGATCTCCAGCTTTTCGCGCGGCTTGTTCAGCACGTCCTTCAGCCGCTCGTTCACGGACGGCTTGCGTTTTTCTAGCCCGACCTCCTCGCCAAGCTCCGGATCGCCGTGACCATCCAGCTTGTGAACCGCCGCCTGGCCGTCCCGGCCTGCGTCTTTCTCCATGATCTCCTTTAGCCGCTCCCGCGCATAATTGCGGCCTTCGGGACTGTTGCGTTAATGCTCGTGGCACGGATTGGTGCTTTTGAAGGCGTTCGATCATGCGGCTGCGAACAATTGCGCAATGAATGCGATTTCGCCTTGAACGCCTGGTTGCTTGTGATGGATGTCGCCGCGTTTGATCGTTCTGATGGTTTCGATGCCGCTCAAAGTCGCTTTGGCTGATCGTAATGAGCGGAAGCTTTGCCGGTAGCCAAGGAGCCGCTTCATGGCAGCGTGATCGCTTTCGATCCGATTATTGCGCCACTTCCGGTCGATGTGGCGGATGCTGTCAAAGTGAGGGTCATAACGGTGGTTGATCTTGCGGATGACACGGGAGTAGGCCTGCGCTTTGTCCGTGCAGATCGTTACAGGCCGATGCGAGCGCACCCGTTCGATTGCCTTATTCGGAAAGGCTTTGGCCGCCTTGGCATCCCGCCGTGCGGTCAGGCGGAAGTCAATCATCTGCCCGTTCGCATCGACGGCGCGCCAGAGATAGCGCCACTTCCCTCCGACGCGGATGTAGGTCTCGTCCACGTGCCAATCGACACTGGCCCGCCGGAGATGCTTTTCCGTACGCTTGGTCAGTTCCGGGCCAAATTTCTGCACCCACCGATACACTGTGGAGCGGTCAACCGCGACATCGCGCTCGGCCAGCAGATCGACAACATCCTGATAAGACAGTGGGTACCGCAGATACCAACGCACCGCACACAGAATGACTTCTTTCGGAAAGCGATGATGTTTGAACGGGGATTTGCGCGGCATGGCGAACCTCAAAAGCAACGATCTCGCCGACATGCTCGGTTAACAGGCTGTAGGTGCCGGATGTAATCTCCCCAAAAGCGCCGTTTGAAAATTCCCCAGTTGGGAGCGTTCAGGGCGATTTTCGAACTTCAAATATTCGAAAATCGAACTGGACGCGGGCCGCTAAGCTCGAGCCTCAAAAAGAAGGAGAGAGGTTTCGAGTTGGTAAGACTGGGAGAGATCGTTTTGATCCAGGATTTGAAGAGACAGGGGCTCGGTGTCAGCGCGATTGCGCGGCAGACGGGCCTCGACCGGAAGACTGTGAGGAAATATCTGGCGCGCGGGCTTGAGGCGCCGGTTTATTCGCCGCGGGCGCCGCGCGACCGGGTCATTGATCCGTTTGAGCAATATCTTCGGGAACGCCTTTGCGCCTTTCCCGACCTGACGGCGAAGCGCCTGTTGCGCGAGATCCGGGAGCGTGGCTACGAGGGCGGTTATACCTCGGTGAAGGACTTTGTTCGCGAGGTGCGCCCTGCCAAGCAGGCACAGTTCGAGCGGCGGTTCGAGACGCCCCCCGGCAAGCAGGCGCAGGTGGATTTTGCCGAGTTTGCCGTGGAGTTCACAGATGAACCCGGCGTTGTCCGCAAGGTCTGGCTGTTCTCGATGGTGCTCGGTCATTCGCGCTGGCTCTGGGGCCGGTTCTGCGCCAGTCAGAATTTGCAGACCGTGATGCGCTGCCATGTTGCGGCTTTCGGTGCCATGGGCGGGGCGCCGGATGAGGTCCTTTATGACCGGATGAAGACGGCGGTGATCGGGGAGAGCACGGACGGGGTCGTGACCTACAATGCCTCGCTCGTCTCGCTCCTCGCGCATTACGATGCCGCGCCGCGCGCCTGTCAGCCGTACCGGGCAAAGACGAAAGGCAAGGTCGAGCGGCCGTTCCGCTATATCCGCCAGGACTTCTTCCTTGGTCGGACGTTCCGGAACCTGGACGATCTGAACGCGCAGTTCGACGCCTGGCGCACCGAGATCGCAAACCCGCGGGTCCATGCCACGACAGGCCGCGTGGTGGGTGAGGTGTTTGCCGAGGAACAGCCTGCGCTTCGTCCTCTGCCCGCCAACCCGTACAGCGCGGTGCTGACCATTGAGCGCCGGGTCAGCAAGGAGGGCATGATCTCCGTCGGCGGCAACCTCTATTCCGTGCCGGACACCACGCGCCGCCGCACGCTGGAGGTCCAGCACCATGTGACCGAGCTGCGGATATTAGAGGACGGCGTGCAGATCGCCCGTCATCCCGTGATCGAGGGCAAGAACCGGCGCCGCGTTGACCCGAGCCACAGAAAGGCACCCCCGGTTCGGACGCCGAAACCGCCCGCGCCGATCGGCGTCGTCCGTCGCCCGCTCGACTTCTACGGGGCGGTCGGCCGCCGTCTGGCCGGAGCCGCGTCATGAGCGGGCTGGTCGACAATATCCGCGCCAGTCTTCTGGGCCTCAGGATGCCGCGCGCGCTGGAGATGCTGGATCACATGGTGCAGCGCCTCGAAAAGGGCGAGATCGGCGCCATCGAAGCCATCGACGGCCTGCTCTCGGAAGAGTTCAACTGCCGCGAGGACCGCAGGGTCGGCGTGGCGCTGACGACTGCCAGGCTGACGCCGCCGAAAACGCTGGAAAGCTTCGACTTCACCTTCCAGCCGTCGCTGGACCGGGATCGGATCATGGCACTGGCGCAGCTGGACTTCGTCACCCGCGCCGAAGTGGTTCACTTCCTCGGGCCACCGGGCACAGGCAAGAGCCATCTGGCCACGGCGCTCGGGGTGGCCGCCGTCAAGAAGGGCAAGAGCGTTTACCGGGCGACCTGGCCGAACTGGTCGAGGCGCTGTCCAAGGCCGAACGCGAAGGCCGCCTGGTCGAGAAAATCCGGTTCTACGCGCGCGCCTCTCTGCTGATCGTCGATG
>JBNLAU010000038.1:0-3937 GCA_050302295.1 Roseibium sp.
CCCGGACGACAATGCCCGCACGGTCAGTATCGGGCTAACGGCGGAAGGCGAAGCGCTCGCCGACGAACTCATGCCTCTTGCAGCTCATTTCGAAGACGTGGGCACCAATACGTTCAGCCAGGACCAGATCGCATGGCTTAAGGAAGCCCTGGCTACGATCCACGAAAATCTTCAGGAACTGAGCGACCGGGAAATCGATGAGGTTTAGACGCCAACCGGTTTCAAGGGTGCTTCAAGATTGATTGCGGGGTCAGTCTGTTTCGAAGATTTGCCGGCTGGTGCGTGAAGAATAGCAATCCACGCTTCGCAGTCCGGCGCAAAACTCCACTTGGCTTCAGTAACATCGTCTGGATGTATCGCCGATACCAGCGCCCGGACCCGCTCATTGTTCCGTATGTCGAGGCGTTTCGGGCGGCGGGGATTCCGGAAGGCAATTTTCGCCAGTTGGAAAGCGGCAACACCCGCTGAACCAATGCGGATAAGTGTCCCTCATGGCATGCATGCCAAACGGCTCTGATTTTGACCCAAATCCCTCAATAGTCCCCCAGCTTCATCTCCCGCGAATACTCCTCGCCCTCAACGTCCTTTGTCACCGCCTGACCGCAGATGGTGGCACCCCGGGTGGCGTCGTAGGTGAGGGAGGGGGACCCGGCGAGCTGCCAGCCCTTGTTGAGGGCCTGGGTAACCCGGTGGCAGAATTCGCTGTCGTCAACGCCGGTGATGAACCGATAAAGCTTCATGGTTTTCATCCAGTTGGAGCGGGATAAGGTCAGGCTGAAATGGCGTCGGCGATCGCGATCACCCGTTTGCCCATTTCCGCATGTAACCGCTCGACCATCTTGCCGTCCACCTGGATTGCGCCCTTGTCTGCATTTTCGGGCTTTTCGAATTCGGCGTTGATCTTGCGGGCCCAGGCGACTTCGTCTTCCGACGGGCTGAAGGCGGCATGGCAGGGGCCGATTTGTTTCGGGTGGATCAGCGTCTTGCCGTCCATGCCCATCTCCACCCCTTGGGCGCATTCCGCGGCAAAGCCTTCCTCGTCCTGAAAGGCATTGTAGACACCGTCCAGAATGTCGATACCGCCGGCGCGGGCGGCGGCGACGCAAGTCATCAGCCAGGGCATCATGGCTGCACGGCCCGGTGCAAGGCGGGCGCGGGTTTCCTTGGCAAGATCGTTGGTGCCCATGACGAAGCAGGAAAGGCGCACTTCCGGGTCTTTGCCGCAGGCGCCGATGGCACCCGCATTCAGCATCGCTTCCGGGGTTTCCATCATCGCCCAGAGCCTCAGTTCGTTCGAAGCGCCATAGACCGACAGCTTGTGGGCGATGCGCTGAAGATCCGCCGGGGAATTCACCTTCGGCACCAGGATCGCATCCGGGTTTGCCTTGACGGCAGCTTCCAGGTCCGCTTCGCCCCAAGGCGTGTCGAGGCCGTTGATCCGGATAACCACTTCCCGTGAGCCGTAGCCCCCGGCCGTCACCGCATCCACGATCTGCCTGCGCGCAAGTTCCTTGGCATCCGGCGCGACAGCGTCTTCCAGGTCCAGAAGCAGGCAGTCGGCATCAAGCGTCCTTGCCTTTTCCAGCGCCCGGGCGTTTGAACCGGGCATATAGAGGGCGGAACGGCGGGGGCGGAGCGGTGCGGTCATTAGACAATCCAACGGTTTTCCGAAACAGAATTCCGGTCAACCTAGAGGATCGGAACGCCGAGGGGAATTCGCCCAAGGTGGGAAGCGGTGTTCAGGCGGAAGGCGCCTCACTCCGGGCCCTGCCGAAAAGCATGTCCTTGGCGGCGATCACCGCGCCGAGCGTGATCGCGACGCAGGCAATGGCGACAGGCAGGGTCAACGCGCCGAAACCGAAGGCAATCAGCAGCAGCGTTGAGAGCAGCGGTGCGGAATAGGCGGCGGCCCCGAGCACCTGGATGTCGCCGCGCTTGACGCCGATATCCCATGTGAAAAACGCCAGACCGACCGGAAACAGCGCCAGCGCGAAAACGGAGGCCCATTGCGTGGGCCCGGCAGGCAGAACCGTTTCCTCCAGCATGACATGGCAAAGCGCGGAGAGCAGAGCGGACATCAGACAAAAACCGGCGACTGCCTCAGTCGGCACCTTGCCCAGCCGGCGTGAAAGCACGGAATAGCTCGACCAGAACAGTGATGAGGCGACCGCTGCGCCATAGCCGAGCGCCGACCCCCCTGAAAAGGAAAGGCCGTCACCGCCGGAAATCAGCAAAACCGCACCGGCAAGACCCAGAATGGTACCGATAATGTGATGCAGGCGCAGATGCTCGCCGGGCAGAAAGGCGGAAAAAACGACGATCAGCAGCGGCCAGGTGTAGTTGATGAGGTTGGCCTCTACAGGCGGTGCGTTGCGAATGGCCGTGAAATAGAAAAAATGAAAGCCGAACAGGCCAAAGGTGCCGAAAGCCCAGACCCTCAAGGGCTGGCGCAAAAGCGCCAGCTTGCCGGAGACCACGAGCCAGATCAGCGCCAGAGTGCCCGAAATGCCGAAACAAAGGGCGTTCAGGAGAAACGGCGGCACATTGCCGGACCCTGCGCCGAAGAGACCGAGCGTTGCCCACATCAGCACGGCGCTCAATCCGATAAGTGTTGGTTTCAGCCGCTCAGTCTCAGCCATCGTGCATTCCCGTACCAGATCAGGAAAGCGGTCATGGCATGAAACCGCAACGGGTGAAAGAGCCGGCCGGCAGGAATTTGATTCAAGTCCTTGATCACCGAGCCTGTTTCGGGACATGTTGAAGTTCATTTCTTTGACCTGTCACTTCCGGGGACTTCATGACGACACTGGAAATCAGAGCCCTTGGGCTGGATGATGCCCATCAGCTTGCACCGCTCATTGCCGAAAACGCCCAGGCCCTGAAACGCGGTGCGCCCCGCCGTCCGGACCAGTATTACGCCGAGCTGATCCTCAGAGACAAAACTGCTGAAGTTCTGGGTGCATTCGATGGTGAAATGCTGATCGGATTTGCCGTCTATTTCGATTTGCCCGAGCTGATTACCGGGCTCCGCATCGGTCAGCTGGACGATATCTACGTCCATCCCGACCACCGCAACCAGGGCTTTGGCCGCCGGATGATCGAAACCCTGGCCGCCGAAGGCCAGAAACGGGGCTGGCTGCACCTGCGCTGGCTCGTGCCGGGCAAGAACACGCCGGCTGTCGCGCTCTATGAAAAAATCGCCGAACCTGACCACCGCAAAAGCTACGTGATCCCGATCGACCGCATCGCGGGCGACTGAGCGGCCACTCCAAAAGGCACGTCATTCCGGATCACGAGAGAGCGCCTTCGCGCCGCGCTGCCCGGAATGACGCTGGTGCGCCGTACCACCTCAGATCCCGGCTTGGAACAGTGGCGGGATCGGCGGCAGCGGCAGAAAACCGATGCGCGCGATGCCGTGGTCGATGTTCACCCGCAGCGGGATCGTCTTGACACCATCGACCTCGGTTGCCGCTGGCTCCAGGCTTTTGACCACCTGCTCGACGAGAGGCAGTGTCCCATCTTCCGGCGGCACCAGCGGCTTCAGCGCCTCAAGAACAGCTTCGGCATTGCCGATTGTGAGGTCGAGCGTGCCGGAAAACGTGCCGTCGCCATTGACGACGAGATCTCCGGTCGCCGCCACCTGGCTGTTGCCGAAGGACGCTTCGAACAGCGCCAGCTTGACCGGCAGTTCGCCGCCGTTGATCTGCACCGCCTGCGCCAGATTCGCCCCCGACAACAGCACCGCACCACCCTCGATCTGAAGCTGGGCGCGCAGATTGACCGCATCCGTCAACTGCGGCATGGACTTCAGCAGCAGGCCATTGACGGACGCGAACCCATCCAGGGTCCCGGCGGTCTCCGGTGATTGCCGCAAATGAAACTCGGCTTTGTCCGCTGCAAATGTGCCGGAGGAAACGGGATTCTCCAGAACCGCCTC
>JBNLAU010000039.1:0-11017 GCA_050302295.1 Roseibium sp.
CGGTGACGGAGCGGCAGGCAGCCGGGAGGCGCGGCATTGCCGCGCGATGATCACTTTTCGTCAATCTGATGTTGCAGTGCGGCGATAACTGGTCGAATGTTGGGCCGGAATTTTTGTCAGTCCCGGATCGTGGTGAATTTGAAAAACGCTCGTTTGTAAGTCCGTTCCCAGGAGCATCCAGCGTTCCAAGGAGTGCGGACAAGATGCTCCAATCATTGACCCGATCGATTTTTGGGTGCCCGGCCAAAGCTGCGCGGGCATCCGTTGATCCAAGGAGATCCTGAATGCTTGCCAACAAAACCGCCGTCATTACCGGTTCCACGTCCGGAATCGGGCTGGGCTGTGCCCGTGCATTTGCCGCAAAGGGCGCCAATGTCGTCATTAACGGCCTTGGCGATGCGGACGAGATCGAAACGGTCCGCGCCGCCATCGAAACCGAATTCGGGGTGCGCTGCATCTATTCGCCGGCAAACATGCTGAACGGCGACGAGATTGCCGGCATGATCTCTGATGCGGAAAAGGAATTCGGTGCCGTCGATGTACTGGTGAACAATGCCGGTATTCAGTACGTGTCTCCGGTGGACGAGTTTCCGGTCGAGAAATGGGACGCGATTATCGCGATCAACCTGTCCTCCGCCTTCCATGCCATCAGGGCCGTGGTGCCGGGCATGCAAAGCCGGGGTTGGGGCCGGATCATTAATACCGCATCGGCGCATGCACTGGTCGCATCTCCGTTCAAGTCCGCCTACGTCGCCGCAAAACATGGCATTGCTGGGCTGACCAAGACGGTTGCGCTGGAGGTCGCCGAACAAGGCATCACCGTCAATGCCATCTGCCCGGGTTATGTCTGGACGCCGCTGGTCGAAAAGCAGATCCCGGATACGATGAAGGCGCGCAACATGACCGAGGAACAGGTCAAGAAGGATGTCCTTCTCGCCGCGCAGCCGACAAAGCAGTTTGTCACCATCGAGCAGGTCGCCGCCTATGCGACCTTCCTGTGTTCGGATGATGCATCTTCGATCACCGGTTCCATTCTGCCGATCGACGGCGGTTGGACGGCGCAATAAAACCCGCTGTCTGTCCGATGGCGCGAACCAACGGAGGCTGCCGTGGCCGCTCCCAAGAAAATCAATCTTGCCTTACAGGGTGGTGGCGCGCATGGAGCCTTCACCTGGGGTGTCCTGGACTGCTTTCTGGAAGACAGCCGGCTTTCCATAGACGCCATCTCGGGAACGTCGGCGGGGGCGATGAATGCCGTGGTCCTTGCCAGCGGCATGGAGGAAGGCGGCGAGGAGGGCGCGAGGGAAAAGCTCGAAGCCTTCTGGTCCGAGGTCAGTTGCCGGTCGCAATTCAGTCCGATCCAGCGGTCGCCGCTTGATATCCTGTTCGGGGAATGGAGCCTCGATCATTCGCCGAGCTATCTTTATTTCGACGTGATGTCGCGCTTCGCCTCGCCCTACGAGTTCAATCCGCTCAACATGAACCCCTTGCGCGATGTGGTCGCCAGCATTGTCGATTTCGAAGAGGTGCATCGCTGTTCGGCGCTGAAACTGTTTATCGCCGCCACCAATGTCTATACCGGCAAGATCCGTGTCTTCAGCGAAAAGGAAGTCACTCTTGATGCCGTGATGGCCTCCGCCTGTCTGCCGCAGCTGTTCCAGGCGGTCGAAATCGACGGCGAGCCCTATTGGGATGGTGGGTTCATGGGCAATCCGCCGCTTTATCCGCTGTTTTACAATACCGCAACACCTGACGTGGTGCTGATTCAGATCAACCCGCTGGAACGCCGCCAGCTGCCGCGGAACGCGCGCGAGATCGTCAACCGGCTGAATGAAATCACGTTCAATTCCACCTTGCTGCGCGAACTCAGGGCGATCGACTTCGTCACGCGGCTGATCGAGGAAGGCAAGCTATCACGCGAGGATTACATGAAGGTGCATATGCACCGGATCTTCGCGGCAGAGCTGAAGCCGCTTCAGGCCTCATCCAAGATGAACGCGGAATGGGCGTTTCTGACGGAACTGCGCGACCTCGGCCGTGAAACCGCCAGAGAATGGCTGGATTGTAACTTTGAGGATATCGGCCAGCGCTCGACGATCGATCTGCGCGAAGAATTCTCCTGACCTGATGGGGCCCCAAGAGGCTCCTCCCAGGGCGGACCCTCTCTGTTAACTTTGCGGTAACCGTAATTGCAGTCAGCGTCGCAGAATGCAATGCAGGGAGCGTGAAGCAACTCTGAACAAAATCAGTATCTTGTGGTTTTCTTCTCGCAGGATCCCAGATCTGGGCAGTTTTTGCCGAAAACAAATTGGCAAGACTTTTGCGATGGAATTGGCACGCTGATTGTCAGGTAGTGCGTCGTCAGCGCTTTAGTGATGGAAGAAGCAGGCAACTGCGACCCCGCCTGCTTCTTCCCTCCCACGCGGGTTGCCAGGCACCTCTTGTGCCGATTGTTTCTGCAGAGCCGCATTTCCTCACAATTTCTCATTTGTTTTTTCACGTTTTTGCGTTCTGGTGGAACGTGGCGGTCCTTAAACTGCCGTTTTAAAGTCCTATCTAAACAAGGACAGAAAAAGGGATAAATGATGGGCGACACGGTCTTGCGAATTCTGGCATCTGGTCTTCTGGGCACTGCAGCGCTTTTCGCGGTATCCGGAATGGCGCTTGCGGGCAGCGATGCCGAACGCATGGCGGAGATCAAGGCCAATGGGGGCTGCCCCGGCTGCAATCTTCGACTGGCAGAGCTCCGGTTCCTGGACGTTGCGAAAGCCGATTTCACGGGAGCCAACCTTCGTGAGGTCGACCTGAAGGAAGCCGTGCTTACCGGCGCCAGTTTCTTGGACGCCGATCTGCGCCGGGCTGAAGCGGAACGTGCCGATTTTTCGAATAGCGATTTCAGAGATGCCAGCATGCGCTCCGTCGATCTGGAAAAGGCCAATCTCTCCAATTCCAAATTTCAGGACGTCGATCTCAGGGACGCGGATCTGAATACCAGTGACCTGACCGGGTCGGATTTTTCAGGGGCTGATCTCAGAAGCGCCGCACTGACGCGGGCATCCGCGGTAAATGCCACCTTCAAGGGTGCGAAGATGGACGACGTCAATCTGGAACGCGTTGACATGAGCGGGGCGAATTTCCAGAACGTGCGGATGCGCCAGGGCAAGCTCGACAGGATCAAGGCACACAATACCGATTTTTCCGGCGCCGATTTTACCGGTGTGCGCCTCGTCAGTGCCGATCTGAGCGGCGCCAATCTGAAAAACGTCAATTTCGACGGTGCCCTGCTGCGCCGGACCCGTCTGGCTGGTGCTGATCTCAGTGGCGCGCGCAATCTAGATCCCGGCCGGATCCTGAGCGCCTGCGGCGACGAAGATACCAAACTTCCCAGAGGAATTGAGCTGATCCACTGTAGTTACTGAGCCATTCCGCCTGTGTGCCTGGCGGATGGTGGCAGGCCGCAAAACAAAAAGGAGGCATTGCGGCCTCCTTTTTTCATGATGCGATACTGAATTCAGGTGTCAGTTGAACAGGTCGAACGCGAACCGGTAGCTGACGCCGACGCCGACGCTGAACTGATTCTCGCTGCCGTTTTCGGCAATCGGACTGTCCGCGGCATCGCCGACCAGGCGGTCATAGCCGCCCTTGATATGCAGCCGGACATCGTCGTTCCAGTCGTAGCTGGCACGGGCCGCCACACCAACGCTTTTGAAGCCGCCGTTCGGATCATAACGGGTCAGCCGTCCGCCGCTTGCCGCGGCTTCGGACGCAGTGACGCCGAAATAGGTGTCCATATAGTCCTCGGAGGCGAAGTCAGCACGCGGCCCGAAGCTGAGTTCCCATTTTTCCGCCGGATAGACAATGCCGTCGATGCCAAGCTGGCCGACCTGGCCGTTATGGCCGTTGATGCCCTGGCGCAACTCGGCAAAGGCCCGGAAGTGTTCGGTGCGGAAGCCGCCGCCAAGGCCGAGTTCCACCGCCCAGTCAATGGTTTTGGTGCCCGTCAGATCGGCGCTGTCGCTGGATTTGCGCTCACCGATGTAATTGAACGACGGATAGAAGAACACGCCGCTTTTCCGGCGCCCGTCGACCACTTGGCCGAGGCCGGGCAGATAGAAACGGCCGACCGAGATGATCGGAAACGGATAGACCAGATAGGAATCGGCCGCTTCGTAGCGGGGCTGGACAACGGCGCCGATGCCGAGATCGACCACAAACTGGCGGTTGGCGTCCTGCTCGGACACATCTCCGCTCTGAGCCAGGGCGGCTCCAGACACAGCGCTCATGGCAACGGCGAGCGCAGCGCGCGACAACAGCTTGAACATTAAAGACCACTTCTCAAGGGAACCCCATTGGCAGGGAAGATAGCACGAGTGGGGTTTACACAAAGCCTAGGGAAACAGGGTTTTGTGGAACTGTTGCATTTAAGCATCGCATGCAATCGGAGTGAACATGCGCCAAATCAGGCACAAACGGATTTAACCTGACAGCACCATCCTAGAAGCATGGTCTTCTGCCGGCCGAAACCAGGATCGCTCCCTGCCCGAGCAGGAGCGGCAAAAGGCTCATCGCTCCTGCAAGTGCGAGGCCTGTTTGTCCCGGCCATGGCAATCCCAGCAGACCGGCAAGGTCCTGATGCAGCAGAGCGAGCGCAATGAGCCCCAGACACACGCCGATTGCACCCCAAACGTAGCCATTGCGAACGACATCGCTCGTCCAGAACGGTCCCGTTGCTGCGCGGACGTTGAACACGTTCCAGAGCTGTGACAAGGCAAGCGTCAGGAAGGCGACAGTGACGGCGCGCCCCGTTTCCAGATCGAGGGGAAACAGGGCAATCACAAATGCCGAGAGAGTCGAAATCGTAATCAAGAGGCCGAGAAATCCAATGAATGTCCAGCGGGGTCTGTCGACGATTGCCTCCTTCGGGTCCCGAGGCGGGTGCTGCATCACCCCGTCATCCCCCTTGCCCAACCCCAATGCGAATGCCGGAAAGACATCCGTTACAAGGTTGAGGAACAGGATCTGGAGCGGCAAGAGCGGGGCTGGCAAGCCGACACCAACGGCAATTCCGACAATCAATACCTCACTGACGTTGCAGGACATCAGATAGACGACAAATTTGCGGATATTCTCAAAGATGATCCTGCCCTGGCGCATCGCGGCGATGATCGTTGCGAAATCGTCATCCTTCAAGACGATGTCGGAGGCTTCGCGGGCAACCTGGGTGCCACGCTTGCCCATGGCAATGCCGATATCGGCCTTTTTGAGAGCTGGAGCGTCGTTGACACCGTCCCCCGTCATCGCAACCACATGTCCGCCGTCCTGAAACAGCGAGACCAGGTTCAGTTTGGTTTCCGGAGCGACCCGCGCGAAGACATCGGTCGCCATAAGCTGCTCGCGCACCTCCGGCGTTACATCTCCCATGTCGATCCCGGTCACCTCACGGCCAGAAAGCACTTTCAGGCCGTCGGTTCCTATGCCTGCATCCTTTGCAATCCTTGCCGCGGTCTCGGCGTGATCGCCAGTCATCATCACCACTCGGACGCCTGCCTGTTGACTTGCCCTGATTGCGTCAGGAACGTTTTCGCGCAGGGGATCGAAAAAGCAGACCAGTGCGACAAGTGTCAGGCCCTCATACGGGTCTTCAGTAGGTGTCGCGGCGGTTTTGGAAGCGAGCGCGAGAAGACGCTGGCCGGAGCGTGCTGCATCTGCCTGCCGGTTGCGCCACGCGGTGCGGTCCGCATCGGTCAAGGTCCGCCGCCCCTCGACGCCGAGAACATGCGTTGACGCATGCAGGACGGCTTCCGGTGCGCCTTTGATCGCGTAAAGGAAGTGATCTTCTCTGCCGTGAACCGTTGCCATCATCTTGCCTTGCGGCGTGAATGCATGTTGAGCGGCTGGCCTGCAAGTCTGCAACAGGTGAGACCTTGCAAGTCCCGCGGCGGCCGCAGTCGCAAGCAGCGAAATCTCCATCGGATCGCCGATCCGCGGCCCGTCGGTGCCTTCACCAATCTCGGCCGTATTGCACAGCGCGCCAATCCTGAGGGCGAGGGAGAGGCCTTCCATGCCGGCTGGATTGACCTCCTGTCCTTGTGCACAGAAGCGAATACGGTCGCCTTCGTGCTGAATGTCGATATCGGCGCCATCCAGCAGATACCGCACCGCTGACATCCGGTTTTCGGTCAAGGTGCCAGTCTTGTCGGTCAGGATGAGTGTGGTGGCCCCCAGGGTTTCCACTGCGGACAACTTCGTGACCAGCGCGTTGCGCGCCGCCATACGCCACATGCCTCTTGCCAGGCACAGCGTTGCCACGATCGGCAGACCTTCCGGGATAGCTGCAACGGCAAGTGCAACTCCGGTTTTGAGCATATCGGCGAGAGGGTGCCCCCACAGGATGCCGGCTATGCTGGTCAATGCCGCAAGCGCAAGCGTCAGCCAGACCAACTTGTGCCCTAGCCTGTCCAGTCGGTTCTCCAGCGGAGAGACTTCTGCCTCTGCCTCTTGTGCCAAAGCGCTGATGCGGCCAAGTTCCGTTGCCATGCCAGTTGCCACGACAATGCCTTCGCCAAGCCCCTGGGTGACCGCGGTTCCACTGAATGCCATGTTGAAGCGTTCTGCGAGCACATTATCTTCGGCGATCTTTTCGGTCAGTTTTTCGACCGGCGTACTTTCGCCGGTCAAAAGGGACTCGTCGCAATGGAGATTAGAAGCGGCCGAAAGACGCAGGTCCGCTGTGACGACATCACCCGCCTCAAGGATAACGATGTCTCCGGGGACCAGATTCGTGGCATCTATCTCCTGAATCCTGCCGCCCCGACGCACGCGGGAACGTGTCGTCGTGATCCGCAACAGAGCTTCCATCGACCGGGCTGCGCGCAACTCGGTGAAAAACCCGATCGCTCCATTCAGCACCAGGACTATGGAAATCACGATCGCGTCCGCGATGTCACCCAGAAGCAGCGACATGGCTACCGCAGCAGCAAGAAGCCAGACAATAATGCTTGCGAATTGATGCGCGAAGATAGCCTGCGCGCTCCTGGTCTTCAGTTCCCGAAACCTGTTGGTGCCGAAGAGCCGCAGGCGTCTAACCACTTCATCGCTTTCAAGCCCGGCCTGGGGTTGAACGGATAGCTTTTGAGCTATCACTTCGACATCAAAGGCGAAGGATTTGTCCATATGCTGCGGTTCCATCTACTTGGTCCCGTAAAGCTGACGTTACGTCCGGCGGCTTGGTGGAACAACATAATGCGCCGCTGGTAGAAACCTCAAAAGCGGTGAATGCAGTCTTGAGTTCATGAAGTTGCTCGCCAAGTCGGTATCAATCCTTACGCGTTCCAGAAAAAGCCCGTTGCACTGCTGCGTAGTCACCATCAGCTTGTGTGGGCCTGCCCCAAAGTTTGTCGAGATAACCGTGTTTTGAGACTTGGCTGCTGAAAGAGAACTCCCAAAACGGGAGAAATCTGTCCTCTGACGAAAGTTGCCACAGGCCCTTCAATTAGCAGGTGTTGTGCTTCGAATCTGAATCTAAGCCGTGCCCTGGCGAATCCCGTTCAACTGCACCGGATATTAAACATATCCGCGTTAATGGAGGCTGCGTCTTGCGGCGGCCCCCATGGGAAGCTACATGAAGACAAAGACTGATTTCGAACGGCAACGGACCAGACCATGACCGCACTTCTGAACGTCATTCTCATCGCACTGAATCTTTATTTCTACGTCATCATTGCCAGTGCGATCTTCTCCTGGCTCTATGCGTTCAACATCATCAATTCGAACAATCAGGTCATCAGTTCGATCGGCCGGGCGCTGTACAATCTGACCGAGCCGGCCTTGCGGCCGATCCGCCGGTTTCTGCCGGACCTTGGCGGTATCGATATTTCTCCGGTCATTCTCCTGCTCGGCATCATATTCGTCCGGCAGCTCATCGTTTTGAACCTGATGCCGTTATTCGCCGGATACTGATCCATCCTTGAGGTGAAACGACAAAAGCCCGGGTGCCTGCCCGGGCTTTCTTGTGTGTGCCGTCTTGCCGCGATCAGTCCTCGAGTTGACGCGCTTCGTCCGGGAGCATGATCGGAATGCCGTTGCGGATCGGATAGGCAAGCTTTGCGGAGCGTGAAATCAACTCCTGGGCCTTCGCATCATATTCCAGCGTGGATTTGGTCACGGGGCAGACCAGGAGTTCCAGCAGCTTGCGGTCGACCGGGCGTTCGCTTTGTTCCGTCGTCATTTCTCAAGGCTCTTGGCGTTGGCGGTTGCGCGGTGACCGGCAACCGATGGGTTATTGCAGCGTTGAACCGCCTTCGTTCTGGGACTTGGCGAGATCCATTTCTGTAATCGCAATCAGCGTTTCCGCGCGGGTTTTCAGGTCCCGGGCTTCCAGAAGCGCCTGCTTTTCCTGCGGGCCGTAAGGGCACATCATGCAAAGCGCATTGACCAGAACTTCCGTCTCAGCCTCCGATACGCTCTGCCAGTCCGCTTCCAGGTTGTTGGCGTCCAGATAATTCCGCAGAGTTTTCAAAAGGCTGTTCCGGTCGACATCCTCTTCCCCTTCACCGCATTTCAGATCATGGGCAAAGGCCGCGAAATCGCATTCGACCTCGCGAAATCGGGTGTAGGTTTTGAGTTCCTTGCCGAGCCCGAAGCGGGTGACGCCCTGCAGCGTGACAAGATAACGGCCGTCGCCGGTTTCCTGAAAACTGGTCAGACGCCCGACACAGCCGACGCTGGCGAGCACCGGATTGTCCGGATCGTCGGAATTTCGGTCCGGGGAAGGCTGCACCATACCGATCAGCCGGTTTCCGGCAATCGCCGCGTCCACCATGTCGATATAGCGCTGTTCGAAAATGTTCAGCGGCAGCTGGGTTCTTGGAAGGAGCAAGGCGCCGGACAAGGGGAACACAGGCAGGATCGGCGGCAGATCCGCGATTGTCTCGTAAATGGCATTTCCCGCCTGCATTGCAGCGCCTTCTTCTTCGCTCGGTCGCAAACCTGCCAGCTAGTTGCTTTTTCTAATGTGTGTCAGTTCCGGAAATCGTCAAGAAAACAGAACCGAGGACAGCTTGCGGCGGCCATAGGCGCTTGCCGGGTCCTTGAAGCCCCAGGCTTCGAAGAATTGCAGTAGTTGCTTGCGCGCGCCGTCTTCGTTCCACTCCCGGTCCCGGCGCACGATTTCGATAAGTTGATCGACGGCACCGTTCTTGTCGCCCTTGCCGTTCAGCCCGAGGGCGAGGTCGAAGCGGGCCTGCAGGTCCAGAGGATCCTTGGTGATCCGGTCCTGAAGTTCCGCCAGGTCGCCGAGCGACGCGGCCTGTTCCGCAAGGTCCAGCGCGGCTTTGGCGGCGGTGTATGCGTCTTCCGACCGTTTTTCCTCCGGCACCAGTTCGAGTGCCTGTTTCGCCCTCTCCAGTTCATCGGCGCCCACATAACAGTGCGCCAGACCAGCGATCGCGGTCACGTTGTCCGGCTCCATCTGCATGACGGCCCCGAACAGCTGGGCGGCCTGGCTGTAATCCTTGGCAACAAGAAATTCTTCAGCCTGTTCCAGATAGGTGTCTGTCTGGCTGACGGGAGCCGGTCCGGCGAGCTTTTCGATAAAGGCCTTCACCTGGCTTTCTTCCTGTGCGCCCATGAAGCCGTCAACCGGCTGGCCGTCCTTGAAGGCGACAACGGCGGGAATGGACTGAATGCCCATCTGACCGGCAACTTCCGGGTGATCGTCGATATTCATCTTGGCAAGTTTCACCGTGCCGCCGGCTGCCTTGACGGCTGCCTCGATAACGGGTGTGAGCTGCTTGCAGGGGCCACACCAGGGCGCCCAGAAATCCACCAGCACCGGCTGCTGCCGTGAGGCCTCCAGAACGTCGGTCATGAAGGTCTGGGTGGTGACATCGAAAATCAGGTCTCCGCCGCCCGCAGGTGCGCCATTGCCGCCGTTTCCGCCGCCCTGGCCGCCATAGCCACCGCCCATGTCGGCGCCAAATCCGCCACCCACCTGGCCGCCTATGCTGTAGTTGCCGTTGCTCATGTGCCGCCTCTTTATTTTTTGCCAGCCGGTGCATGCTGCATGCCGGCAGAAACCGATAACCGTTATCCGGTTTAAGTGGCCCCTAACATGACGCCGCCGCAGCCGAATTACAAACTTTCAAATGGATGACGCCGGCTGCAAGGGCCCGGTCATCACCCGGGCCTAAAGACCTGCCGCCTTCGCCTGTTCGCTCACCGCCAGGACACCAACCTCTTGGCCGCAGGCCTTCGCGAATTTCAACAGGTCCCCAGCCTTGATTGACGTGGTCGCGTCGTTTTTCAATGGATGATAGTTCAAAATGTCGTGTTGCATCATGGCCGCATCGAAAACCGGCGTGACGCGGTGTGTGTCCCGGTCATTGATCAGGGAGAACGGGGTCACCGAGCCCGGCTCGACGCCGAGCACTTCCATGAGCAGCTCCGCATTGCCAAAGGAGACCCGCCCCTGTGCGCCGATGGTCTGGTGGACTTTTTTCAGATCGATCTCCGCATCGTGCAGCGCGACGATCAGGAAAAGGCGGCCCTTTTTGTCCTTCACGAAAAGGTTCTTCGTATGCCCGCCCGGGATCCGGTCATGCAGATCGCCGGATTCCGCCACGGTGAAGACCGGGGCGTGGTCGGTTGTCGCGACCTCGATATCGAGATCCTTGAAGAAGGCCATAAGATCGTCGCGGGATGCCGGCATGCTTTTTTCCTGGAAATTTTACGTTTCGCGCTGTCTAGCGCGTTTTGGAAGGCGGCCACAAGAGGAAAACCTTCAAAAAAGCGGCAGATTCCTGCGGATTTATAAAATTCGCCGTTCAAGAAATCCACAGAAAGACGGCAAAAAAATTTCTGCAAATTCAGTGTTGCAATCCGTCTCAGCTTAGTTCATATACTGCGCCACCGACGCCGGGGCGGCCACCGCCGGGCGACGGGACGCTATGCGGGCGTAGCTCAGGGGTAGAGCACAACCTTGCCAAGGTTGGGGTCGTGGGTTCGAATCCCATCGCCC
>JBNLAU010000040.1:0-7370 GCA_050302295.1 Roseibium sp.
TGTCGACGATGTCTGCCTGGAAGTCGGCTTTGGCGGTGGTGAACATCTGCTGCACCGGGCACGCACCAGCCCCGGAACCGGATTTATCGGCATCGAGCCCTTTGTGGGCAGCATGGCCAAGGCGGTTGCCGCGGTCGTGGAAGAGGGGCTGAAAAACGTCCGGCTTTATGACGACGACGCGGTCAACGTTCTGGATTGGCTGCCGGAGGCTTCGCTGGATCTTGCCTATCAGCTTTATCCGGATCCCTGGCCCAAGATGCGGCACTGGAAGCGCCGGTTCATCAATCAGCAGAATCTGACCCGCTACGCCCGTGTGATCAAACCCGGGGCCGAGTTCCGTTTCGCAAGTGACATCGACACCTATGTCGACTGGACATTGCGCCACTGCCGGGATCATCCCGATTTTGAATGGACGGCGGAAACCGCCAACGATTGGAAAACACCCTGGCAAGGGTGGCCGGGCACCCGTTATGAGGCCAAGGCCATCCGCGAAGGCCGCATCGGCCGCTACCTGACATTCCGCCGGATCGGTTGAATCCGTGGCCCGGGCCCGAGCTGATTTGGGGCTCGATGCGGTATGGGGTCAACTTCTTTGACGAATTTGGCCGCACCTCTTGCGTTGATGAGGGCTTTGGCGTTATACAGCCGGTGTTTCACCTCAAACGGCTTATCTGAGCACTTTGAGAGTGGGCCCGCCGGGGACCCGCTCTTTTTTGCTTACATGGAGCCGGAAACCAACGAATTCGAGCAGGATTGCCCTATGTAAATCGACAATCAGGTGCATCTGATGCTCAAAAGCCGGCAACGGCTTTTTCAAGGAGCCAAGTGTGAGCGCACACGAACCGAGAATGGTGACGGAACAGGGCCTGGATGCCCGCGTTGCCGCAATTGTAGAGCCGGTCATCGAGGACCTCGGCTATCGTTTGGTGCGCACCAGAATCAGCGCCGCCAATGGCTGCACCTTGCAGATCATGGCCGAGCGCCCCGATGGCACCATGACTGTTGAAGATTGTGAGACCGTCAGCCGCGCGGTCTCCCCTGCGCTCGATGTTGAGGACCCGATCAATCGGGCTTATCATCTGGAAGTTTCTTCTCCTGGGATTGACCGTCCTCTGGTACGCGCCTGCGATTTTGATCGTTGGGCCGGCCACGAGCTCAAGGTCGAGATGGCTGTCATGCAGGATGGCCGCAAACGTTTCCGGGGGACGCTTGTCGGCACGGACAACGGCGCGGCCAAGGTCCGCTTGCCGGACGCCCGCGAAGGCGAGGAAGACACCGTCTCCTTGCCGCTGGAAGATATCGGCGAAGCCAAACTGGTGCTCACCGACGATTTGATTACCGCAGCACTTCAGGCGGAAAAGGCGGCGTTGGCTGCCCGCAGCGAGCCTGATGAGCTGTCACAGGATAACACGCCCAACTGAGCTTCAAGCTCGGCGGTGAAAGGAAACGCGCCAGACACAAGAGGGGGAATGACCCCTGGCGCAAGAGGAGTGAAAAATGGCAATCAGCGCGAACCGGCTGGAACTGCTGCAAATTGCTGACGCGGTCGCACGGGAAAAGTCGATCGACCGGATGATCGTTATCAACGCAATGGAAGACGCCATTCAGAAGGCGGCGCGCTCCCGCTATGGCACCGAAACGGAAGTGCGTGCCGAGATCAATCCGAAAACCGGTGAGATCCGCTTGCAGCGGCTGCTGCAGGTTGTCGAAACCGTCGAGAACGTTTCCACCGAAATCGCGCTGGCCGACGCGCAGGCGCGCAACCCGGAAGCCAATCTCGGCGACTTTATCGCCGAGCCGCTGCCGCCGCTCGATTTCGGCCGCATTGCTGCCCAGTCCGCAAAGCAGGTCATCGTCCAGAAAGTGCGTGAAGCCGAACGCGACCGTCAGTATGAGGAATACAAGGACCGTGTCGGCGAAGTCATCAACGGTGTCGTCAAGCGGGCCGAATACGGCAACGTCATCGTCGACCTCGGCCGGGGCGAGGGCATTGTCCGCCGCGACGAACTGATCCCGCGCGAAATTTTCCGCACCGGCGACCGTATCCGGGCCTTCATCTACGATGTCCGCCGCGAACAGCGCGGACCGCAGATCTTCCTGTCCCGTACGCATCCGCAGTTCATGGCCAAGCTCTTTGCCCAGGAAGTGCCGGAAATCTACGACGGTGTCATCGAAATCAAATCCGTGGCACGCGACCCGGGTTCCCGTGCGAAGATCGCCGTGATCTCCAAGGACAGTTCCATCGATCCGGTCGGCGCCTGCGTCGGCATGCGCGGCAGCCGCGTTCAGGCGGTTGTCGGTGAGCTGCAGGGCGAGAAGATCGACATCATCCCGTGGAACGAGGAGGCTGCGACCTTCATCGTCAACGCGCTGCAGCCGGCGGAAGTCGCCAAGGTTGTTCTCGATGAGGACGCGGAACGTATTGAAGTTGTCGTACCCGATGACCAATTGTCATTGGCAATCGGACGGCGCGGCCAGAACGTGCGCCTTGCCTCCCAGCTCACCGGCTGGGCCATCGACATCATGACGGAGCAGGAAGAGTCCGAGCGCCGTCAGAAGGAGTTCCAGGACCGCTCGCAGCTGTTCATGGAAGCGCTCAATGTGGATGAGATGGTCGGCCAGCTGCTGGCGACCGAAGGCTTCACCTCCGTTGAAGAAGTCGCCTACGTGGAAAGTGAAGAAATTTCCATGATCGAGGGCTTCGATGAAGACACCGCCGTCGAAATTCAGGCCCGCGCCCGTGACTATCTGGGCGAATTGGAGGCAAAACTCGACGAAGAGCGCATTGCTCTCGGGGTATCCGACGAACTGCGCTCGATTGATGGCCTGACAACAGCTATGCTGGTTGCACTTGGCAAGGAAGATATCAAGTCGATGGAAGATCTGGCCGGTTGCGCGGCTGACGATCTTGTCGGCTGGACCGAGCGCAAGGACGGTGAGACCAAACGCTTCGAAGGCGCTCTGTCTAGTTTCGAACTCTCCCGTGCTGATGCCGAAAACATGGTGATGGCAGCGCGCCTTGCGGCTGGCTGGGTCACCGAGGAAGAGCTTGCGGCGCAGGCGGCCGAGGCCGAGGCAGAGGAAGTCGAAGAAGACGTCGTCGAGGCTGTGGAAACGCCCGTGGAAGATGCGCAGGGTGGCGCAATTCTCAACGGGTAACAGAAGAAGGGGCTCTGAAGCCCCCGGTAGGAACCCCCGGCGTTCAGTGGAACGTTTGAACAGGGTTCCGGCAATGTAATCGGTCGGCTTGACCGCTTCCGCGTTCAGCGGAACGGCTGGCCGGTCAAAAGGAGTGGCAGCGTGCCCAGGAAAAATGAACCAACCGAACGGCAATGTGCCGTTACCCGGGAGGTTCAGCCTATCAGCTCGCTGATCCGGTTCGTCCTCGATCCCGATGGGAAAGTCGTTCCGGATCTGAAGCGGGTGCTTCCCGGGCGCGGTGTTTGGGTAACGGCTTCGAAGACGATCGTGGCGGTTGCCGAAAAGGACCGGAAGAAGGTTTTCGGCAGGGGTTTCAAAGATGAAGCTCATGTCGAACCAGGACTGGCGGATCGGGTTGATGCGCTCATGGAACGTTCGGCGCTGCAGGCGCTCTCCATGAGCCGCAAGGCCGGTGAGTTGGTCACCGGATTTGCGAAGGTTGAAGCGGCTCTGCGGCGGGATTCCGTCGCCGGGCTCATCCACGCCTCGGATGCTGCAGAAGACGGGGTGCGGAAGCTGGCGGCGGTGGCCGCCGGCCGAGAGGAAACGGCAAACGGATGCCAAATCGTCCGTTTGTTCGATACGGACCAATTGGATTTGGCATTGGGCCGGTCAAATGTGATACATGCTGCACTGCTTGAGGGGCAGGCGAGCGGAAACTTCCTTGCGCGGGTGCGCGAACTGGAAGGTTTTCGCGGCACCTCCGCGGCAAGCAGCGAAACGAGCAACGCTTAGCAGGGCGGTTGCGCAGGACTGAAGGCAATATGAGCGATACGAAAAATCCAGGCGACAAGACAATCAGCGTTGAGCGTGGCAAGACGCTTGGCCTCAAGCGCGGGGGTGGCGATCAGGGAACTGTTCGACAGTCATTTTCGCATGGCCGGTCGAAGGCCGTCGTCGTGGAAAAGAAGAAGCGCCGTGTTGTAATCCCGGGGCAGGAACCGAAGCCGGAAGAGCAGGCATCGGCAACGCAGCGTCTTGCAAAAACGGACGAAGCGCCGCGCAAGCCGCAGCAGCCGGATCCCCAGGCCACGCAGCAGGCACGCCGTTCGGCGTCCGGCCAGCGCCAAAAGGGCAACGGCAATGTTCTGCGGACCCTGACCAAGGAAGAAGCAGCAGCCCGTTCGGCCGCGCTTCAGATGGCCAAGGAACGAGAGGTCGTTGAGCGCAAGCGCCGCGAGGAAGAAGACAAGATCCGCGCCGTCGAGACCGCCAAACGGCAGGCCGAGGAAGAAGAGCGTGCCAAGGCGGAAGCCGAAGAGCGCGCCAAGCGCGAGGCAGAGGAAGCACGTCTTGCCGCCGAAAGGCCAAAAGACGAGCCGGCCGCTGCCGAAGCGCCCAAACAGGCAGAAGCGGAACCGAAAAAGCCGGCCGCGCGCAAACCGACTCACGCAGATGGCGGCAAGCCGCCCAGCCTCGACGACATGGGGAAACCCAAGGAAGTTGCTGCGGCACGACCGAAGCCTGCCCGCGAGGAAGGCGAGGACGACGGTCGCGGCAACAAGGGTCTTCGTCCGACCAAACGGCCGAAACAGGCCCCGGCTCCGACCACGCGTCCGCGTACCGGCGACGATCGCCGCCGCTCCAAGCTGACCATTTCCGCCGCAACCGGTGGGGACGACGGACAGCGCGCCCGTTCGCTCGCCTCCATGCGCCGGCGTCAGGAAAAGGCCAAGCGCGGTCAGCAGCAGGTGGTGCGCGAGAAGATTTCCCGCGAAGTCATCCTGCCGGAAGCCATCACCATTCAGGAACTCGCCAACCGTATGGCCGAGCGTGCCGTTGATGTTATCAAGCTGCTGATGAAGCAGGGTCAGATGCTCAAGATCAACGATGTGATCGATGCCGACACGGCTGAACTGATCGCCGAGGAAATGGGCCACACGGTCAAGCGCGTTTCCGAAGCGGACGTGGAAGAAGGTCTTTTCACCACCGAAGACGATCCGGCCATGCTGAAGCCGCGTCCGCCGGTGGTGACCATCATGGGTCACGTCGACCACGGCAAGACCTCACTGCTCGATGCCATCCGAAAATCCAAGGTGGTTACCGGGGAAGCCGGGGGCATCACCCAGCATATCGGCGCCTATCAGGTCGATCAGGACGGTCAGAAGATCACCTTCATCGACACCCCCGGCCACGCTGCGTTCTCGCAGATGCGTGCCCGCGGTGCCAAGTCGACCGATATCGTGATCATTGTCGTGGCAGCCGATGACGGTGTCATGCCGCAGACCAAGGAAGCGATTGCGCACGCCAAGGCCGCGGAAGCACCGATCATTGTCGCGATCAACAAGATCGACAAGCCGGGCGCCGATCCGAACCGTGTCCGCACCGAGCTCCTCAGTGAGGACCTCGTTGTTGAATCCATGGGCGGCGACATCATCGATGTCGAAGTCTCCGCGCTGAACGGCACAAATCTCGACAAGCTGCTGGAGATGATCCTGCTGCAGGCCGAGGTTCTGGAACTTCGGGCGAACCCGGACCGGACTGCCGAAGGTGTCGTCATCGAGGCACAGCTCGATCGCGGCCGTGGACCCGTTGCCACCGTTCTGGTGCAGAAGGGTACGCTCAAGCCGGGTGACATTCTGGTGGCCGGTTCCGAATGGGGCCGTGTCCGCGCGATGCTCGACGAAAACGGCAAGCAGGTGAAGGAAGCCGATCCGGCCAAGCCGGTCGAGGTTCTGGGCTTCCAGGGCACTCCGGAAGCCGGCGACCTGGTCGCGGTTGTCGAAAACGAGGCCCGCGCCCGGGAGATCACCGAGTACCGTCAGCGGCAGATCCGCGAGAAGGCCTCTGTGGTCGCATCCGGTGCCCGCGGTTCGCTCGAGCAGATGATGAACCGGCTGCAGGAAACCGGACGGAAAGAATGCCCGCTGGTCCTCAAGGCCGACGTGCAGGGTTCCGCCGAAGCCATTGCCCATGCGTTGAACGAACTGGGTACCGAGGAAGTCGGTGCGCGCATCCTGCTGTCCGGCGTGGGCGGTATCACCGAAAGTGACGTCACGCTTGCGGCGGCCTCAAAGGCTCCGATCGTCGGCTTCAACGTGCGTGCCAACAAGCAGGCCCGCGAAGCGGCCAGCCGCGACGGTATCGAGATCCGCTATTACAACGTGATTTACGATCTCGTTGACGACATCAAGTCGGCCATGTCCGGCCTGCTGTCGCCGGAGCGCCGCGAGACCTTCCTCGGCAACGCGGAGATCAAGGAAATCTTCCACATCTCCAAGGTCGGCAAGGTTGCGGGCTGTCTGGTCACCGAAGGTGTCGTGGAACGTGGCGCCAATGTCCGCCTCATCCGCGACGACGTCGTCATCCACGAAGGCGAACTGGGCACGCTCAAGCGCTTCAAGGACGAGGTCAAGTCGGTCGAGTCCGGTCAGGAATGCGGCATGAACTTCGTCAAGTACCAGGACATGCGTCCGGGCGACATCATCGAGTGTTTCCGCGTCGAGCAGATCGCGCGTACGCTCTAAGGGGCGTCAGACACTAACTTGAAACGGATGTCAGCGGCTTAATCTGTTAAGCCGCTGACATTGTATCTGGTCACTGGTTTCTCCGTCCTGCCATGGCTTGACCGTGGCAACCAGGCCGGTTTCCCTGAAAGCCTCCGTTCGTGCTTCAGGCGAGACGACGGTGTGGATTGCCGGATCAAGTCCGGCAATGACGACACGCTTCTCGAGACGGGAAGCCGTGCCCAGAGATGCAAGGACAACAACAATGGCAAGACAACACGGACAGGATAGCCGTGGCCCGTCGCAGCGCCAGCTAAAGGTCGGCGAGACGGTGCGCAAGGAGCTGTCCGACATTCTGACCCGCGGCCGGTTTTCCGATCCGGATCTGGACGGGGTCATCATCACCATTCCGGAAGTGCGTATGACGCCGGACCTGCGCCTGGCGACCTGCCTGGTCATGCCGCTTGGCGGCAAGGATGCCGAAAAGGTGGAGAAGGCGCTCAACCGCAGCGCCAAGTATCTGCGCGGCCAGGTTTCCCGACGGCTGACCATGAAATACATGCCGGACCTCCGCTTCGTGCTCGACACCCGTTTCGACGACGACGACCGCATCGGTACACTGCTGCATTCCCCGGACGTTGCCCGGGACCTTGGCGCAGACGAGGAAGAATAGGGCGGGGGGGCATTTCGCCTCTCCCCTCTGATTGTCATCCCCGCGCAGGC
>JBNLAU010000041.1:0-9855 GCA_050302295.1 Roseibium sp.
AAGCTATTCAATAATAGCAAGGACTGCTGACGAGCTGAACCGCCCCGGGTTTGCCGGAGGCTCCAACTTCTGAGAAAGTGGAGTCGATATGAGCAAGACAACAAACAAATTTTCACCGGAGGTTCGTTCCCGCGCGGTGCGCATGGTTCTGGACCACGAAGCCGAACATCCCTCGCGGTGGGCGGCGGTTTCGTCGATATCAGCCAAGATCGGCTGCTCGGCACATACACTCAATGAATGGGTAAAGAAGGCCGAGGTGGACGATGGCTCCAGGCCTGGCGTTCCCAGCGATGTGGCCGAGAAGATGAAGGCTCTGGAGCGGGAGAACCGTGAACTTCGTCAGGCCAATGAGATATTGCGCAAGGCGTCCGCTTATTTCGCGATGGCGGAGCTCGACCGCCCATTGAAGCGATGATTTCCTTCATCGATGAACACCGTCCGGTGTTTGGGGTCGAGCCGATCTGCCGACTGCTGCCGATTGCCCCGTCGACTTATTATGAGAATATCGCCAAGCGGGTGGACGTAGATCGCCTATCGGCCCGCGCCCGCCGCGATATCGCTCTGAAGATCGAGATCCGCAGTGTCTTTGAGGCGAACTTCCGGGTCTATGGCGTGCGCAAGGTCTGGCGGCAATTGCAGCGGGAGGGCTTCGATATCGCCCGATGCACCGTGGCCCGACTTATGAAGGCCATGGGGCTTCAGGGGATCATTCGCGGCAAACCTGCCAAAACGACGGTTCCGGACAAGTCAGCCCCCAGCCCACTCGACCGTGTGAACCGCCAGTTCAAGGCTCCGGCGCCAAACAGGCTCTGGGTTTCGGATTTCACGTACGTGGCCACCTGGCAGGGCTTCGTCTATGTCGCCTTCGTCATCGACACATTTGCCCGGCGCATTGTCGGCTGGCGTGTCAGCCGGACGGCCCACGCCACCTTTGTCCTCAATGCCCTGGAACAGGCGCTTCATGATCGTCGACCTGCTCACGGCGGCGGTCTCATACATCATTCCGACAGGGGTGTTCAGTACGTGTTGATCAGGTATTCGGAGCGGCTGGCCGAGGCTGGCATCGAACCTTCTGTCGGAAGTGTCGGCGATAGCTATGACAATGCCCTCGCCGAAACGATCAACGGTCTTTACAAGGCCGAGGTCATTCATCGGCGTGGACTGTGGCGCAGCTACGAAGCCGTCGAATTCGCAACACTCGAATGGGTCGATTGGTTCAACCACCGGCGTCTTCTGGAACCCATCGGAAACATTCCGCCAGCCGAAGCGGAGAAGCAATATTACGCCATGCTGGAAGCACCAGCCGTGGCCGCATAACTTAAGCCAAATGGTCTCCGGCGAACCCGGGGCGGTTCAATCTTCACGGAATGGCGGTTACCGATCGTGACGTTTTTTTCTGGGGGAACATAAATCCCGGTGACGAGCTGACGGTTTCAGTCGTGCCGGGTTCCGGGCGTGTGCTGCCCGTCTGCAAAAGCGAGATCCTGGCACCGGGACAGAAAAAGATCGCGGACGTCTATCTGCGAACCGCCAGCCGGAGTTGACCGGATGGCGGTTCGCGCCTGATGGTGGATCACTGTGCTTCCGAAAGACCGCAAGTGGCATCAACCGGGCTAATGCCGGCAAAGGGGATCTTCCCTGTCAAGGCATCCACCAGCGCTTCCTGGACCGGCAGGATCGCGCAATACGCATTGATGAACGTCGGGCACTCGGGCATGTGGTAAAGGAGGTATGGCGTTCCGAGGGACACGTAGAGGGTGGGCATATGATGCCACAGGCGCTGCATCGAGGCCGGGAACCGCCCATGGAACCGCTCCCACTGAGGGCCCAGATATTCCTTTCCTGATAATCCTTCTTCGGCCATGAGATAAAGACCGATGTCATGGTCACCGGCGTTTATCGGCTCGCCATGAACAAGCCGGGTGATCTGAAAACCGCGTTCCTCAAGCAGCTTCGCCACAATGAGATCTTGCAGCGGAGCGGAGGGGCTTTGCCGATCCGTGGTTTCCGCGAGCAGGATCCGCTTGTGTCTGTCGGGCGAAAGCGGCAGGAGGCCCTGGGTGTCCTTGATCAGGGTCAGGGATTGTTCAGCCACGGACCTCGCCCAAACCTTGTGCTCCTCGCTGCCAAGCAAGCGGGCGCGTTCCGTTTGAGGCGGAAGGGGCAGCTGTTTGCGATAAAGCTTCATGGAGGCCTTCAGCGCCAGAACGCGCAGCACGGCTTGGTCGACCCTTTGCTGAGACAGTTTTCCGTTCTCGAGACCGTTCCTCAAAAAGCCGAGGTCTTCATCCAGATCCCGCGGAAACAGAAGGATATCGCAGCCGCTTTCGATGCAAAGCGGAATGAGATCGGCGCGGTCACCCCGGGCGTTGAACCCCTGCATCAGGGTGGCATCCGAAACGATGACGCCATTATAGCCCAACTCTTCTCTCAGCAGGCCCTGCAGAAGATCCGCGTTCAGGGACGCAGGCATGATCTTCGGACTGCGGGCTGCGTCTCCCTTCTCCCGGGTATAATCAGCAAGGGTGATGTGTCCCGCCATGACAAGGCGGACATCCTTTTTGATCGCGGTCCGGTAGATTACTCCGAAGCTCGTCCGCCACTCATCCATCGTCATTGTATTGTGCGTCGTGGCGAAATGCTGGTCGCGGTCGTCGAGGCCGTCGCCGGGGAAATGCTTGATACAGGCCTCCATTCCATTTTCGCGCATTCCGTCCAGATATGCGCGGAGGAAGGACAGCGTTTTGTTCACATCGCCGGAAAAGGTCCGCGTGTTGACGACATTAGAGCGGAAATTCAGGGCGAGATCGGCGACCGGCGTCCAACTGACCCCAAAGCCCAGGTAGCCTGCCTCGCGGGCGACGATGGCGCCCATCCGGTAGGCGTTTCGCGGATCCCCTGTTGCCGCCACGGCCATCTGGTTCGGGAAGACCGTTCCCGCCTTCACGCTGGCCTTTTCCGAACACTCGATGTCAGCCGTCAGCAGAGGTGGAATGTCGGCTTCCTCGAAAAGCTGGATTGCGGACCGGCGCAGCTCTTCCTCTTCGTAGCTGGGGAACCGGTGAATGCCGCCAAACTTGCGTTTTCCGATCTCCGCTATGCCGCCAGCCGATAAATCCCGGCACATCGGGAGAAGGAGCTGCGCGAGTTTTTCCTCGCCTGTCAGCCGCTCGAACCGCTCCCGGACCCAGGATATTTCCGTCTCCGTCAGGTGAAAGGGCGCTGCCGCAAGCTGGGCATCCGTCAAAGCGATTTGTGCAATCATTCTCTATCATTCCTGCGGGATAGGACTTTGTATTTGCCTTGAGATTACCGCTTCAAACGGACATCGGGCGGAAGAATAAGTCAGACAATGCCAAACATATCCGCAGGCTCACAGCGCAGATCTAAGGAGTAATGTTCCGCACAAACAGAATGGGCAGACACGCTGGCGCCGGCGGGAGGATCGAGGCGCCAACGGTTTGTTCCCTGCAGTCAAGCGGAGCATTCCATGAAAAGAGCTTTTGAAGGCCTCCGGGTCATCGATACCACACACGTTCTGGCGGGTCCCTTTGCTGCCTTCCAGTTGGGAGCTTTGGGCGCGGAAGTCATCAAGGTTGAAGACCCTGCCGATCCTGACCAGGCACGGTTTCAGGGGCCCGACAGGGACATGAATGACAAGGGAATGGGGGCAGCGTTTCTTGGGCAAGGAAGCGGGAAATCCTGTCTTGCACTCGACTTGAAGACACCGGAAGGCAAGGACGTGATGCGCCGGCTGCTGAAGACCGCCGACGTCTTCGTCGAAAACTACCGTCCCGGGGCCTTTGACGCTCTCGGCTTTGGATATGAGGACGTCAAGGCGATCAATCCCGGCATCATTTATTGTTCCATGTCGGCTTTTGGATCCACGGGGCCCCGCCGGGAGCACAGGGGGTATGACAATATCCTTCAGGCGTTTTCCGGAATGATGGCCATGACCGGAGACGATCCGTCAAAGCCGTTCAAATGCGGTGCGCCCATCATCGACTATGCGGCTGGCACCACCGCCGCCTTTGCGATTGCCTCGGCCCTGCTCCAGCGGGAGCGGAACGGTGGGGAAGGCACGTTCATCGATGTTTCGATGCTGGATGTGTCATTGATGTTCGAGACCGCGCACGTCACCTCCTATTTCTGGTCCGGAAAGGTGCCGGCCGCGAAAGGCAACAGCTTTCCCTTCGCGACCATCGGAGGATACGAAGCCAGCGATGGCCATGTGATGATTTCCGCGTCCAACCTGACTCAGCAACGCCGGCTTTGGACGGTGCTTGGGCGGGAAGAGATGATCAAGGAAAACAACAATCAGCGGCTTGATGACCATCAGCGCGAGGAAGCGCTGCTCTCCGCTCTGATCCGTGCGAAACCAGGAGCCTACTGGGAGGATCTTCTAAATGCGGAAGGCGTGCCCTGTGTCCGGATCAGGTCTCTGGACGAGACGTTAAAAGACCCGCAAGTCCAGGCGAGACCTGTTCTCCATGCTTTCGATGAAACGGAAAGCCTTGGCCGCAGTTTGACCACGACCGTTGCCGGTTTCCGTTTCTCCGAAGGCGGACCGGCCCTATCCAGTCCTCCGCAGTCCGTGGGCGCGCAGACCGACGAAATTCTCAGCCGGCTTGGATATGACCGGGAAGCTGTGAGCCGCATGAGAGAAAAGGCGGTCGTCAGATAAGGCTGATACCGTTTCTCACTCTGGAACGGGCATTAACAGCCGCGCTCCGTGAAGTTGAACGGCCTTTGCCAGCAAAGCCTTAAACAAAATGTTTCTCAAAGCCAAATTTCGCCTGCGTTGACTGAGAGGCCTTGATTCACAAGGGTAATCCAGTTGGTTCCACCGGGAGGGTCTGGCTTGGCGGTACCGGTCCAAGGGGTATTTGGGCGGCGTTTTTCTGAAAAGAAGGGAGGGTGTCTTGAGCACACCGAGTAAAGTCATTTTGGGTGCAGTTGCGGCTGCGGCATTTGTGTTTCAGCCGGCGAATGCCGCTGACTTCGAGGTAACCCACTGGTGGACCTCAGGCGCTGAGGCTGCCGCGATCAGGGTGATTGCGGATGCCTTTGAAGATACCGGCAACCACTGGGTGGATGGCGCCATCGCAGGGGCGGGAGGCGTTGCCCGGCCGCTGATCACCAGCCGTATCACTGGCGGCGATCCGATGGGCGCGACACAGTTTACTCATGGCAAGGCCATGCGCGAGCTCATCGAAGCGGGGTTCATCCGTGATGTGTCGGACATCGCTGAAAAGGGTGGCTGGCAGGATCTGATTTTCCCCCAGTCCTTGCTCGCAAGCTGCACCTTTGAAGGTAAGCTCTATTGCGTGCCCACAAACATTCACTCGCAGCAGTGGCTTTGGCTGAATAACTCGGTGTTTGAGAACGCCGGTCTGGACGCTCCGAAGAACTGGGACGAATTCGTTGCCGCCGGGCCGGCTCTTCGGGAGCAGGGCATCATCCCGCTCGCGACTGGTCGTCAGGCCTGGCAGCTGCAGCTCCTTTTCAACGCTCTGATGGTGTCTATCGGAGGCCCGGAACTCTTCACCCAGGTTTATGGCAAGCTGGATCATGAATACGCTGCCGGGCCGGAGGTGGCAAAGGTCTTCAAGGCAGCCGCCGAAGCACGTGATCTGGCCAAAGGATCGAATGTGCAGGAATGGAACCTTGCCGCCCGTATGGTGATCGATGGCCGTGCGGCGGGTCAGATCATGGGCGATTGGGTTCAGGGCGAGTTCGCGCAGGCGGGGATGAAGGCGGGCAAGGACTTTTCCTGTCTGCCGGGGCTTGGAGTCCACGACTACATCACCGCGGCGGGCGATGCCTTCTATTTCCCGAAGGTGGACGATCCGGACGTCGCTGCCGCCCAGGAAGATATGGCCAATGTCATTGTAAGCCCGGAAGTGCAGGTGGCCTTCAACCTGACCAAAGGGGCTCTGCCTGTCCGGCGGGACGTCGACATCGTGGATGCGACGGATTGCATGAAAAAGGGTATGGAAATCCTTAAATCCGGCCACATCGTCGAGAGCGTCAACAGCCTGGTGTCCCCGGACACGGTCGCCCGTGTCACGGATCTGATGGTCGAGTTCTTCAGTGACGACAGCTTCACGGCTGACCGTGCCCAGCAGGAATTTGCCGAGATCATCTCGACCGCCGATTAAGGGTCGCCCGAGCGTGCGGGAGCAGGACTTCCGCACGTTTTTACTTCCACGACAATCGGAGGCTTGAAACATGTCGCACAGCGGCAAGCCGAATGGACTGTTCAAAAATCTGAGTGCCAAAGTGGCGGCTCTGCCAATGGTCATGACGGCGCTTATCGTCTTCGTTGGCTGTTCGGCCTGGACAGTCGTCTACTCTTTCAGCAACTCGCGCCTTTTGCCCAGCAATAAATGGGTTGGACTGGCGCAATACGAGCGCCTCTGGGCAACTCGCCGCTGGGTGATTTCCATCGAGAACCTTGCCATTTACGGCAGCTTGATGCTGATCCTTTCGGTTGTCATCGGATTTCTTCTCGCAGCGCTGATAGACCAGAAGATCCGCTTCGAGGACACGTTCCGGACGATCTTTCTGTATCCCTACGCTTTGAGCTTCATCGTGACTGGCCTGGTGTGGCAGTGGCTTCTCAATCCGGAATACGGGATCCAGGAAGCTGTCCGCAGTCTCGGCTTCGAGAGCTTCACGTTTGACCCTCTCTACAACGCGGACATTGTTCTCTATGGCGTTCTGATCGCGGGCCTGTGGCACGGGACGGGCCTCGTCATGTGTCTGATGCTGGCCGGGCTGCGCGGGATCGATGAGGACATTTGGAAAGCCACCAAGGTCGAGGGGATTCCCGCCTGGAAAACCTATCTGGTCGTCATCGTGCCGATGATGCGCCCGGTTTTCATGACGACGCTGGTGCTCGTCACGGCTGCGATCATCAAGCTCTATGACCTGGTGATCGCCCAGACGGGCGGCGGCCCCGGCCTGGCTTCGGAAGTTCCCGCGAAATTTGTGTTCGACGCAATGTTCATCAGTCAGAACCTCGCGCAAGGCTTCGCTGCATCCACGATGATGCTCGTTGCGGTGATCGTCGTGATCATTCCTTGGGCTTATCTCGAATTTGGAGGCAAGAAATAATGGCCGAGTCAGCCTTCATCCAGCGTTCCCAGGGTTTCGTCGACGCATCGGGCCGAAAGCCGCGTCCATGGCTGTCCCGGCGCAACCTCATCATCTACACAAGTCTGGCCGTGTTGTCGGTCTATTATCTGTTGCCGATCTACGTGATGATCGCCACGTCGTTGAAGGGAATGCCGGAGATCCGTGTCGGGAGCATCTTTTCGCCGCCGCTGCAAATCACCTTCGAGCCATGGGTGCGCGCGTGGTCCAGCGTGTGCACCGGTCTCAGCTGCGAAGGCCTCTCCCACGGGTTTTTGAACTCGGTCAAGATCACGCTGCCGTCCGTCTTCCTTTCCATCGCGGTCGCCTCCGTAAATGGCTACGCCTTGGCCATGTGGCGATTCAAGGGGGCGAACGTCTTCTTCACGATCCTGATCATCGGTGCCTTTATTCCCTATCAGGTGATGATCTATCCGATTGTGATCCTGCTGCGTGAGCTGGGGCTTTATGGCGATCTGTCCGGTCTCGTGCTGGTTCACACCATCTTTGGCATGCCCATCCTGACCCTGCTTTTCCGCAACTATTTCTCCTCGGTGCCGGAGGAGCTGTTCAAGGCGGCGCGCGTCGACGGCGCGGGGTTCTGGGCGATCTATTTTCAGATCATGGTACCAATGGCGCTGCCGATATTCGTGGTGGCCGTGATACTTCAGGTCACCGCCATCTGGAACGATTTCCTCTTTGGCGTGATCTTCACCAAACCCGAGAACTATCCGATGACCGTTCAGTTGAACAACATCGTGAACTCTGTGACGGGTGTGAAGGAATACAATGTCAATATGGCGGCAACCCTGCTTTCGGGTCTCGTTCCACTCTCAATCTACTTTATCTCAGGCAAGCTCTTCGTGCGCGGCATCGCTGCAGGCGCGGTGAAAGGTTGAACTCATGCAGAGCAGTGTATCCATTCAGAATCTCAAGCTGGATTTTGGCGCGGTTCAGGTCCTCAAGGACCTGAACCTGGACATCGGCCATGGCGAGTTTCTCGTGCTTCTTGGCTCGTCAGGGTGCGGCAAATCCACGTTGCTGAACTGCATCGCCGGGCTGCTGGAGCCGACGGATGGGAAGATCTTCATCCATGACCGGAACATGACCTGGGAAGAGCCGAGCAAACGCGGCATCGGGATGGTCTTCCAGTCCTATGCCCTCTACCCTCAGATGAGCGTCGAGGGGAACCTGACCTTCGGACTGCGCAATGCGAAGATGCCGAAGGAGGAAATCCGCAATCGGGTCAAGCGGGCCGCCGATATCCTTCAGATCGGGCCTTTGCTGAAGCGCAAGCCCGCCGCTCTCTCAGGCGGCCAGAGGCAGCGTGTCGCAATCGGCCGCGCCCTGGTCCGCGACGTCGATGTCTTCCTGTTCGATGAACCGTTGTCCAATCTGGATGCAAAGCTGCGCGCCGATCTGAGAGTGGAGATCAAGCGGCTGCACCAGACCCTCAAGAACACCATGATCTATGTGACGCATGACCAGGTGGAGGCGATGACACTGGCCGACCGGATCGCGATCATGAAAGGTGGCGTGATCATGCAGCTTGCGGCGCCGGGGGAAATCTATAACCGGCCAGCAAACAAATACGTCGCCGACTTTATCGGCTCTCCCGCCATCAACTTTCTGGAGGGGGAGCTGCGGAATGAGGGAGGCCCGGTTGTGCAGGCCGCGGGCCTGACCCTTTCTCTGGAAAGATATCAGTTTGTTCGCCCGGGCAAAACCGGACCGGTCTGGTTCGGCATCCGCCCCGAGCATGTGCAAACCGGTCAGCTGGCCGGCAGCATGCCAGTCCAGTTCGAGGTCAAGGCGGAATTGGTGGAGCCAATGGGCGCTCAGACACTGGTCTGGTCCTCGGTTCAGGGCACACCGTTCCGGTTCCTGATGGATGGCCAGGAGAACGTGGCGGCCGGGCATACGCTCCTTGTCGGCTTCGACCCTGCCCGTGCCTCCATCTTCGGCAAAGAAGACGAATTGCGGCTGTAAGATACGGCCGCTTGCATTTGCAGGCGAGACTTTGTCAACAGGCCCCAGAAAACCAGTCTCTTGAACGGGATCGCGGCAGCCCCGATTGCTGCCGCATCACCTTTCACTTCGCTCACAATGAGTTTGGCGGGTGGTTGGGGCACGCCGTAACGAGGAATTTCGAAAGACTCGGTTCGTTCGATCAGCATCCTTGTGAGTGCCGGCGGGATCTGACCGCCAAGAACGATTGCCTGGGGCCCAAATACCGCCCAAATGGCGTTGATCAACCGGTTGTATGCAGGTGTGATGGCATCCAGCCATGGTACTGTCACGTTGTTTGAAATATGACGCAGTGGTCGTGACCGGGGAGAAAATGCGAAAAAAAGCCGTTTCTCGTATATACCGCGAACAATGTTCGTTTCGAACATCTCGCTGATTTGTATAAGTTTCTGATTTTTCTGAATGCCCGACCTGAGACATAGGTGACAGTTCGTACCGGACACATAGGTAACACTTTTCGCTTTAGCGGGAGGTGTCGATGCCGTGGAAAGAGGTGTCCGTGATGGAGGAACGTCTTCGTTTTGTTGCCCGCCTTCTGGATGGAGAAGACATGAGCGGTGTTTGCCGTGAGTTCGGCATTTCGCGCAAGACCGGTTATAAGATCTGGAACCGCTACCGGCGGGATGGGATGGAAGCACTGTGCGACCGATCTCGTCGGCCTGTACGCTACGCCAACCAGCTGCCGGATCA
>JBNLAU010000042.1:0-4015 GCA_050302295.1 Roseibium sp.
CTGAGTGACGAGCCGTGCGAGCCCGTCACCGGCCTGCACCTTCTGGCGAAGACGGCGTAAGGGGCGGACATGGCAAGATCGAAAAAATCCGCAAGGCAGAAGCCCCCCCCCCAGCCGAAGGGGTATGAGTCTTTCATGGCAAAGGCGGGCCACATTGCCCTGGACAATCCGGTAGCCGCTGGCGGTACGGTTGTCATGGGACTGACGGCCTGCCTGATCGTGGCCAATGCTGTTGGCCTGCAGCCCGGCCGTCATCCAGCGCCGCTCTTTGCAACGCGGGACCGGCCGAACAATCTGTTGTTGCCGGAACCTGATGGCCGAACCGGCGGATTGCAGATACAGGAAATCTCAACGCTTGTGCTCGATGTGCAGATCTCGCTGCGCAAGATCGGTCTTTACGAGGGGCCTCTGGACGGCATTAACGGACCTGCCACGGAGCGTGCGATCCGCACTTATCAACGTAGTGCCGGACAGCCGGAAACCGGAGAGGCCGATGAGGCTCTGTTGGCGCTGATCATGTTGCACGGCGATCAGCCGCAGGCATCTCAGGTGCCCATGCCGCGGGCAAAACCAGGGTTTTCAGGCACTGTGGCCGAAGGGCCGGGCGCTGCTACTGATTCCGGAATTGATGCGGATCCGCAGCTCATGAAAGTGCAAAAGGCGCTTTCCGATCTGGGCTACGGCCCGCTGACGGCAGATGGTCTTCTGGGTGCAAATACCACCGCAGCGATCAAGCGGTTTGAACTGGACCGTGGTCTGCCGCCTACCGGCGAACCGGGCCGGAAGGTGATCGAGCGTCTGGAGATGATCAGCGGACGCGCCCTTTCGGGCTGATTTACGTTCCTCCGAATTCTGCTATGACGATATCTGCCTCATCAGTGCGGATTGCGGGACCATGCGCGTTACTTCGGAATTTTTTGTCAGCGCGTTAGTGCGCCGGGTTTTCGGAGAAGGCGGTTTTGCTGCTGTTTCCAAGCGCGGTGCGCCGGAGGCTGGCGCCGTTTTCATATGTGTGGACCGGCTGGACGGCGGCTTCGATTTTTATGGACCGGCACCGCAGGCAATGTTCAGCGATCAACCGCAGGGGAGGCTGTTTGAACAGGTCCTCTTTAAAGCGGAACGCGATGCGATAGACGGACGCCTTGCAAGCGAAGCGCGCATGGATCCGGACTATTGGCTGGTCGACATCGAAGCCCGTGACGGGCTGATCGATCTGCCGTTGGCGCAGGATGAAGAAGAAGAGACCCCGGCAGACAAGCTGTTCCGGTTTTAGGGCACAGGTCCCTGGGCGGCATTTTAGGCCGGATCAGCGGGCCGCCTTCTGCTCCATGTCCGCGGCCGGCGCCCGGGATTTATTGTCCGTGCCGGGGACGCGCTGTGCGCTGTCCTGATAATGGGCAGCGTACTGAGAGGTGATGTTCGGGGCCGACTGCTCGTGCAGGATCCACTGGCTGACCAGGACTTCGGCGGCTCCCGGGCTCAAAGTGCGGTGCAGACGCAGCAGGTCGCGCACTTTTTCAAGCGACGTGGTTTCACCAAAGAGGCGGATCAGCACAGTCATAAGCTGCGAGGGCTGCATGCCGAGTGCCTTCAGGGCGACTGTCAGACCTTCGCATTGGTCGTCCTGCAGCAGCAAGTCGCAGGTTGCAGAAGGCAGGCTGAGATCCCGGCTGAGCAAATCGGAAAAGCGGGGCTTGTTCTGCTGAATGGCTTCCTTCACCAGCGCGTCACACAATTGCAGCCGGGCGGACCCGGAGCGGCTACCGGCGGAATTTCCCGGCGCTTGTGCCTGTTTTACCAGGCTGGTCATCTCAGCCGCGGCGATTGCCTTGGATTTCAGCGATGTTGGCAAATGCAGAAATTGACCCATAAGACCATCCGGATTTAATGCGTCCTGACCGGCCAATTCTAAACCAAGGGTAGCAACGATGTCACTACGCCTACTTAAATTTGTCTGATGATTGGGATTAAGGATAACGTCGTGCCTGTCGAGCAGGATCCGGACCACGCTGGCTCCGGCATATTTGCATAGGGCGCCAATGACCGATTCGCGTAATGAGGGACGGTTGGCGACGGCCTTTCTCAATGAGTCCGGACCGGACATTGCGGTCTCCAGAAGGAGATCCACAGAAAGCCTTGGACTGTAACGAAGTGCCGGATAGGCGGTCAGTTCGTCGTCGTCACGGGCAAGACGCTCCAGAAGATCGTCCGGCATTTCCGGGTGCGGCGCCAGCAAGGATGCGATCCGCCGCCGGTCGCCGACGCTTGTCGACGACAGCAGGTTGCGCGCCAGCTCGAGAAAAATCCTAGTTTCTTCAATATGATGCCGGGATCGAGTTACGAAAAGCTCGGTCGCGCTCAGCAGCACTCCGTTGTCGGAGGTTTTGCGGGGCGCCGTTTTTTTCGATGCGGCGGATTGGGGCAATGTCTGGTTGAAGCGTTGATTTTTACGCATGACACCCGTCTACAAAATACAAAAAGACCGGACGACCGGCGGAACTCGTTTGGTTCAAATTGCAGGAAAAGCGTTAGCATGCTGTTAACCCTGACGGCATCTTAATGAGTATCTCAGGAAAGTAATGCGTCGCCCGTTTGACCGCGCCCTCCCGGTAATACGCCGGCAAGAGGAAGCCGGAACCGAAGGAGGAGACGATGGGCACTTTGTTGAACTTTGCATCCGCACGACGCCCCACTGCACGTGTGGGCCGACGCTCCAAGCGTCGCGCTACGGCCAGTCGCGAGACATTTGGTGAGGTTATCCTCTTCCCAGGTGTCCGATATGAGCGCCACGACCTTGATCTTGCCGCACGAATCACGACCATCGGGAAAGCGGCCGGACCAGCTGGTTCCGACAAGGACTGACGGTCAAAGCCTCACCAGCCGCGCACAAGGCAAATCAACAGTTTGCGGTCTGGAGACACGCCCGATGGGCATTTGCAATGCGGTAGAGCCTGGCTCTGCACCTTCAAGGGTGTGGGGGCAAGGGGCAAGGCGGAAAGCGGCACTGGCTGCTTTGGTGCTTGCTGGGGCAACGCTTGGAGCCTGCGTGCGCCCGACCGGCGATTTCGACCGGGCCAAACCTTCTGTCTTTCACGATGACCTGATGCCCGCCGCCGGAGACGCGGCTGCGCGCTTGCGGGGCGATCCGGTTTCCAAGTTCAACTACACCAACGATGAAAAGCTGCTGCGAAACCGCGGCTGGACCCTGATCCGTCCGCCCTGGACCAAGGACTGGATCGGCGGAACCATAGTGGAACTGTCCCGAACCCGTGTGCTGCCGGAAGTCGAAGGCAGGGTGCCGCCGGATCTTTACCTGATCTATTTGCGCTCGGACAAATTCCGCTCCTCTGACGCCCGCTACGACAAGATCGCCTCCGACGCCTCCGGTGATGCGGGGCTGGTCATGCCGTTTTGCGAAGTGGCGCTCAGGGTGAAAAAGGCCGACAACGAGCGCCTGCGCATCTTGCAAAACAAGCCTGTGACCACGGAAGAGACCTATGCGGGCGCCAAGGCGCGCGTCTGGGAAAACCGCGTGATGATCAAATGGGTGGGGCAGGCGCTGCGATACCGCATCATCGCCTACAAGAAGGCGCTGGACGGCTTGGAAATCGAAACGCCCACCCGCGATCGCGTCTGGAAGGTCAACAATGCCATCCGCGAACTTGAAGGCCAGGTGCGCATCGCCGAAGCAGGCTGCGACGCCAGCAACCGCTATCGCCAGGAAAAGCAGGCGAGACGGTCGCGGATCTATACCGGCTGGGGCACCGAGCGGAAGCCTGCACAGAAGTAGGTACTCTCAATTCGCGTGAAACAAGCGACTGGTATTCGGTGACGCTTCCGAGTGCATTCGGCCTGCCTGTGACCAGAAGATAGTTGAGAGAGACTGTTCGGAGAGATAAATCCGGAGGCTGTCTCACACCAAGCGCAACAAATCGGAACTCACCCAAGCGAGTGCTGCCCTTTGGCCATTCGGTCAGCCTATCTTTTTTATATTCCACCGCAACTCGCTGCCTTC
>JBNLAU010000043.1:0-6370 GCA_050302295.1 Roseibium sp.
CTTGTGCGCATGCTGGCCCTGTCGACCAATGGCACCAAACTGCATGGCGACGCGGCCGACCGGGTCGCGGACATCGGATTCGACTATGTCGGCATCTCAATCGACGGCATAGGCCAGACCAATGACTGGTTTCGCGGCGTCGACGGTGCCTTTGCGGACGCATTGCGCGGCGTGCGCGCCTGCAAGGCCAGGGGCATCAAGGTCGGGCTGCGCTTCACCCTGACAGAAGGCAACCACACCTGCCTGCCCGACATTTTGCGCCTGTGCGACGACGAAGGTATCGACAAGTTTTACCTCTCCCATCTGGTCTATGCCGGCAGGGGCGACAAACACCGGGGCGAAGATGCGGAACACAAGCGTTCCCGCTGGGCGATGGACCTGCTGCTCAACCGGGCCTGGGACGGTGCCAACGGCGGCCGTCCACTCGACATCGTCACCGGCAACAACGATGCGGACGCGGTTTACTTCCTAAACTGGGTCCGGGGTCTATTTGACGAGAAAACAGCCGAACACGTCAGAACGCATTTGAGCGCCTGGGGCGGCAATTCTTCCGGACTCGGTGTCGCCAATATCGACACTCTGGGCAATGTGCATCCGGACACCTACTGGTCGGACTACACCATCGGCAGCGTGAAGTCGGCGGCATTCTCGGACCTGTGGACGGGTGACGATGCCATGCTGGCGCAACTCAGAACCCGGCCGCGCCCCCTCAAAGGGCGCTGTGGCGCCTGTGCGTTCAAGGACGTCTGCGGCGGGAACACCCGCATCCGCGCCCTGCAGCTGACGGGAGATCCCTGGGCGGAAGATCCGGCCTGCTACCTGAATGACAAGGAAATCGGTGTTGACGGCGGTGATTGCGAACGCCTGACCGTCACTCCATTCCGAGGAAAACGCCATGATCCGGCTCATCGTTTCGCTTAGCGCCCTGGCACTGGCAATCTCCGCACCGCTGGCGGACCCGGTGCGGGATTACACTGACAATTGTCAGGAGTGCCATGGCGCTGAACGGCTGGGCGGATTGGGCCCGGCCCTCATCCCGCAGACGCTGGGAAGAATGCGCGGGCCCAATCTTGTGTCAGTCATTCGCGACGGCCGTGAGGCAACCCAGATGCCGGCGTTCGGCGGCGACCTGTCGGAACAGCAGATCAACGATCTGGCTGCCTACCTGAAACAGCCGCTCGCAGAGGTTCCGCCATGGGGCGAAGAGCAGATCATGGCAAGCCGCCAACTCAACGCGGACTATGAACCCGCTGAAAAACCGGTCTGGCCTTCCGACCCGATGAACATCACCCTGGTTGTCGAAACCGGGGACCATCATGTCAGCGTGCTCGACGGCGACACGTTCGACACCCTGGACCGTTTCGCAACGCCCTTCGCGGTGCACGGAGGTCCGAAATTCTCCCCCGATGGGCGCTACGTCTTCATCATGTCGCGTGACGGCTGGGTGCAGAAATACGACCTTTACTCCCTGCAGGAGGTCGGCCGCATTCGCGCCGGTCTGAACAGCCGCAACATTGCCATCAGCCATGACGGCAATTGGCTGGCGGTGGCCAACTATCTGCCGATGACCTTGACCCTCCTGTCGACGGAAGACCTGTCGGTTGCCAAGGTCATGGACATTGTTGCAAAGGACGGCACAAAGAGCCGCGTCTCCGCCGTCTATCAGGCGCCACCGCGCAAGAGTTTCATTCTGGCGCTCAAGGACGCCCCGGAAATCTGGGAGGTCGCTACTGACCCGGATGCCGAACCGGTCTACGAAGGTTTCGTGCACAGCCGTGAAAAGGGCATGGTCGAAGCCCTCCCGTCCTCCGAGGGTCTGTTCGCCCGTCGGCGCATTCAGATCGACGAGCCGCTGGACGACTTCTTCTTCGATGACGAGTACCGTCATCTGGTCGGGGCTGCGCGCGACGGCAGCCGTGGTGTCGTTGTCAATCTCACAGTCGGCCGGGAGATCGCCGAGCTGCCGCTTGAAGGCATGCCACATCTGGGTTCCGGCATCAGCTGGGAGCGTGACGGCCGCCGTGTCATGGCGACGCCGCACCTGAAGGAAGGCAAGCTTTCCATCATCGACACGAAAAGCTGGACGCAGATCGCCACGATCAAGACTGACGGACCCGGCTTCTTCCTGCGCAGTCACGAGAACACGCCCTACTTCTGGTCAGATGTCTTTTTCGGCCCGAACAAGGACGTCATGCATGTGATCGACAAGCAAAGCCTCAAGATCGTGAAAACCCTCCGGCCCGTCGAAGGCGCCACTGTCGCCCATGTCGAATTCACCCGGAACGGCCGCTATGCCCTTGTCTCCGTCTGGGAAGACGACGGTGCGGTCATCGTCTATGACGCCAAGACCCTGGAAGAGGTCCGGCGGCTCCCCATGCGCAAACCCTCAGGGAAGTACAATGTCTGGAACAAGATCACCTTTTCGGAAGGGACCAGTCACTGAGGCCCTGCTTGTTTCGCACGGCCAGCCCTCCGCCCCGGAGACAGGGGAAGCACACTTGCAAGCGCTGGCGCAGCAAGTGAGCAACCACCTGCCAGACTGGATCATCCGCTCAGCCACTCTGGCCGCGCCGCAGGCCCTGGAGCGAGCGCTCGCGGCTTGCAGGACAAAGCCGCTTGTCCTTCCGGTTTTCATGACGGATGGCTGGTTCACCAGAAAGGCACTGCCGCAACGGCTCGGCACGTTCAGCGCCCGGCAGATGGCACCGCTCGGCACGCACCTGGACCTGCCCCGGCTGACCGCGCGCCTTCTGCGCCGGGCGGTGGAACAGAAAAGCTGGCTCGTGGCCGACACAGAGATACTGATCGCCGCCCACGGATCCGCGACGGGAAGCGCGCCTTCGGAATGCACGCTGCAATTCGCCGCCGCACTGGCGCGTTGGCTGCCGGCAAGGGAAATCCGGATCGGGTTCCTGGCCGAAGCCCCCTGTCTTGCCAGGGTCGCGGCACATTGCGGCCCCAAGTCGCTCGCCCTGCCCTTCTTTGCGGGCGCGGGCGGTCACGTGAACGAGGATGTGCCTGACGCTCTTGACGAAGCCGGATTCCGGGGTGTCCGTCTTCCGGCTCTCGGTGACGCGTGGTTCACTCCCGAATTGATTGCCCAATCGCTGAGATCGGCAGCGATAAGGACGCTTGCTGCATGACCGACACCGACAATTCCTGGTCCGTCAAGAAACTTGCGATCGTGTTTTATCCCTTCACGGCGGCGGCCGTTGCCATCAACCTGTTCATGCTGAGTCTCATGGGCCAGGCCCTGGGGCTGCCCCCCCTGGCGCCGATGACAGCGATCTGGATCAGCATTCCGCTTGGCATTCCGGCCACCTGGGCAGCGGCGAAATGGATCCGCCGCCTTATGGACGAGGCCGACGGCAAACCGCCGCGCAGGTGACCTTTTCCGGACAGCGCAATCGTCTCGGCGCTCGCCGGTCCAGTCGTCCGGCCCCGTCGCGAGCGGCGGAAAGATCAAGCGGAGGAAAATGGAATGAACGGCAAACGGTCACATCGGTTTGTGCATTTCGCCGCCGCGGGTTTCGCCATCGTGTTCGGCTTGCTGACGCTCATTTCCGGCGGCTATGTGTTGTTCGGTGGTGAAAAGGCAATTCAGATCGCCGGAAACGTCGTCGGCTTTGTGCTTTGGTTCAACTTCCTGGCCGGAGTTTGTTACGTCCTCGCCGGCCTCGGGCTCTTACTGCGAAAACAGTGGGCCTTCTGGCTGGCACTGGCAGTTTTCTTGAGCACGGCAGGCGTCTTCGTTGCGTTTGGCTTTCACGTGCAGCAAGGCGGCGCGTATGAAATGCGAACGGTTCTCGCACTGACGTTCAGGACAACGGTCTGGGCTGTTCTGGCATGGCTTGCCTGGAAATTTACACGGCACGAATAACAGGATTTCCGAAACTCAAGCCCCAGCCTAGCCTGAGCATCATTTGAACGAAGCCAGCGAAAATCAATTCGCCGGCTTCCTCAGTTCCATTGCTGCGCCACAGTTTACGCCCGGCTCACCCGGTGAGCCAGGCGGCCGTTCCGTCGTCGCGCACGATAAACGCGCTGGAGCAGGAGAATTCGGCGATGGCGGCCGAGAGAGTGTCTTCACCGCACACAAGAGCGGCAGTTGAGAGGCCATCAGCAAGGGCGGCTGTTCCTGCGATCACGCTTGCGCCCGCCAACCCGTTCTTCACGGGCAGGCCTGTTCTGGGGTCAAGGATATGGGAGCGGGTCTCCGCCTGATCGAAGGATGTGCCGAGCCGGGCGGAACTGGCGACCGCCTGCTGCGTCAGCTCCACCGCCACCTGCGCATCCGGTGTTCGCGGATCGGGCCGAAGCGTGACGGGCCATCCCTTGCCGCCGGGGGCCAGATCGCGCGGAGCGGTTCCACTGGCCGAAATCTCGCCGAGATCCACCACCATGTCCGTGCAGCCATTGGCCTTGAGCAGCGATGTCACGCGGTCGGTGATGAACCCCTGGGCAATGCCGTTCAGCGTCAAAGCCATTCCAGGCCTGCGGAAACTGATTTCACCGGCTTGAATTCGAACCTTGCCGAAGCCGGTGCAGGCAAGTGCGCTTTTGAAATCAGACGCCTGTTCCGATTGTGCGCCTTCCACCGCCAGACGCGCATAATGAGCCCACAGCGGCTGGACTGCCGGGTCGAAAGCGCCGTCCGTCAGGTCGTGGATCCTGCGTGACAGGCCGAGCAGTTCAACCAGTTCCAATGACGGAGCTGCGAGGCTTCCGTTGCGGTTCAGGCGGCTCAGTTCGCTATCCGCCTTGTAAAGGCTGAAGATCGCCTCCAGACGCCTGATCTCGGCCTCGATCCGGGCAAACAGCTTGTCGGCCGTGCGTTTGTCTTCCAGAAGCAAATTGATTTCCGCCCGCGCGCCAAGCGCGATGCCGGTCCATCGATGAAGCGAGGCGTGGGCGAAGGCCGACGCGGGCTTAAGGGCCATCCCCGCCGCAGCGGCAGCGCAGATCCTGATGAACCGCCGGCGGCTGACCGGGGCGGAAGCGGTACTTTTCGCGCTCATTGCCGCACCTCGCCCAGGCTGTCAGAATTCAGCTGTTCGGCTGACGAAAGCTCGACCGGAGCAAGGACGTAGTCAGCCGGGATATCAGCAAGGCGAAGGACGCGGCCTCCGTGTGCCGCAGCGAATTGTTCCGCGCCTTTTTCAGTACCGAACGGGACCGTCTCCGGCGCCCCCATCCCGCCTGCCTGCTTGCTGTCGATGACAAACCAGGCCGACTTGGCCTCGATCCAATTGTCATTTCCAGGCTCCTCCCAGCTTTGGGCTTTGTCCATATCATTCACGTAGATCGCAGCAATATTTTTCGGTTCTTCCGGCGACAATTTGAACGCCACCGCGTCCCGGACCTGTGTAAACCAGAAGGGATTTGGCATGCCTGTCAGGTGGATCTGCGCCTTCGGTCCAGTGTGCTCTAGCACCGTCATCTGGCAGTAGTGTCCGGCCGCTTCAGGCGTCAGCGTCACCGGATCGGGTTTGGCAACCTGGACCTCTTCCTGACACGCTGCGAGAAGACCGGCTGAGAAAAGGATGATCATCCATTTATTCATGGCGTTATTCTCCGGATGAGTAGGGCCGAACAGCTCAGGGCGAGGCCCGAGAAAACCACGAGCGATGCCAGCGCAAGGGACGGATCGAAAGGCAGTGTTTCCGACACGCCCGCCATGCCACCCACCAGTTCGCTCGCTCCAAGAGCAGCGAGATTGAACAGCCGGAACGCATCTGCAGGGTTCAAGAGCACCGCATAGGGAAAGACGTCGGAGGCAAAGGCACCGCTCGGATTGGCGACCAGGGCGCCCAGAAGCGCAAGATCGTAGAGGACGACAAGAATCAGCCACGCGGCGATCGCCGCAGCCGCGGCCGTTCCGGTCGAACGTGTCACGGAGCTGAGCACATAGCCGATGGCCAGAAAGCAGACACCCAGAAGTACCGAGGTAGCGATCAGCCGGGCGAAATCATACAGACCGGCCAGAGACCCTGAACCGCTTGCCACCAGCAGACCGGCCGTCAGGCCATAGCCGACGCTAAGCGCAAAAAGCAGAACCAGCGTGTGCCCAAGCGCCTTGCCGGCAAGAAACTCTGGACGGGAGATCGGACACGACAGGGTCATCAGCAATGTTCCCCTCTCGATTTCGCCGCACACCGCATCAAAGGCGAGCAGCAACACAATCAGTGGCACGAGATAAACCGACAGGCTGGCGAGCGAGGCGACCGTGATGGTCAGCCGGTCCACGCCGAGTGTGCCAGCGGGCGCCGACCCGAGCAGGGCAAGTGCGAGCGAAAAGACCGCGAGGATAAGCGTTGCCAGGAGGATCCATCTGTTGCGGATGCCGATGCGGATCTCCTGCGCGGCAATG
>JBNLAU010000044.1:0-2907 GCA_050302295.1 Roseibium sp.
GCCGCAAAAGCAGTCGGCCTGGTTCTGCCGGATCTGAACGGCAAGATGGATGGTGTCGCCATCCGCGTCCCGACCCCGAACGTTTCCGTGGTTGACCTCAACTTCATCGCCAAGCGCGAAACCACCGTTGAGGAAATCAACGCGGCCATCAGGGAAGCTGCCGACGGCAAGCTGAAAGGCATTCTAGGCTACACGGACGAGAAACTGGTCTCCACGGACTTCAACCATGACAGCCACTCCTCCGTCTTCCACATGGATCAGACCAAGGTCATGGACGGCACCTTCGTGCGCATCCTGTCCTGGTACGACAACGAGTGGGGCTTCTCCAACCGCATGGCCGATACCGCGGTTGCCATGGCGAAGCTGATCTAAGCCTGTTCCTGCAGGGACGCCGGACAGTCTCCGGCGTCTCTTTTTGCCGGCGCCCGTGCCCCGTCATAAACCAAGCCGCCAGCAGGAGTTCATTTCAGGCATACAGCCTGGGCAAACGTCGTGTAGACTTGAAACGAGCAATTGCAGTTCAAGACTGGAGACGCTGCCATGACCGCACTACTGGTTATTCTTGGTTCGTTGTTCGCAGTCGGATGCCTCGTGGGCATCGGATATTGTTGGGTTGATTTTACCAGGGATAAACAGCGCACACCGTCAGACCAGGACTGGGAACCGGACGTCAGTGGCTCCAAACCCCATGCCGAGGCCGAAATTCCCTCCGCCCCGGAGATAACGGAAAGAGACCGCCTGACCTGATGGGACGCCGACAGTCATGATCCCCTGACACACCATCAGGAATGGCGACCGGATGCGGATGGGTTGAAAGCCGCCGCCATGAAGAATTACGTTCCGGCGGGCTCGGACCACTAAGCTCACAGACTTTCCCCTCATCGGAGATCCCATGCTCGAACTCCTCACCGTGATTTCGCTGACCGTTGTGGTCGCCGTCGTGCCCGGACCGGACTTTGCCGTTGTCCTGCGCAATGCGCTGATCGGCGGGCGCACCGCCGGCATCATGACCGCGCTCGGTATCGCGCTGGCGCTTGGTGTGCACGTTACTTACGCGCTGGCCGGTATCGGCTTGATCGTTTCGCAGTCGATCCTGCTTTTCAACGCCTTGAAGCTGATCGGCGCCGCCTATCTGGTATTCCTCGGCGTGACCATGTACCGGACCGCTTCCAGGGAAATGCCGGCCGATAGCGCCCTTGGCGGAATGCCGCCGCTGAAGGCATTGCGCTGGGGCTTCCTCACAAACGTGACGAACCCGAAGGCGACCATGTTCGCGCTGAGCGTTTTCCTGCAGGTCACCTCCCCGGCGACCCCGCTCTGGACGCAAATCGGCTACGGCGTGATCATGGCCACCGGCGTGTTCCTGTGGTTTGTTCTCGTGACAATGTTCTTCACCCTGCCCGCCGTCCGGCTCCGGTTCGTGCGTGCCAAGCTCTGGATGGAGCGCTCTTTCGGCATTCTGCTGACCTTGTTCGGCATCGGCATTGCCGTCACAACCAGTTCGACCCGTCCCTGAAAACAGGTGTAACTTCATGGCTTTCAAAACTCTCGATGACTTGACTGATATTGCGGGCAAACGTGTCCTGGTCCGCGTTGACCTGAACGTTCCGATGGACGGCGGCAAGGTGACCGACAGCACGCGCATCGAACGCGTTCTGCCAACCATCAAGGAACTGTCCGGCAAAGACGCGAAGGTCATCCTGCTGGCGCACTTCGGCCGCCCGAAAGGCGAACGGGTCCCGGAGATGTCTCTTGCCCCGGTCGCACCGGCCGTTGCGGCTCTTCTTGGCAAACCCGTGGCCTTTGCAAACGATTGCATCGGCCAGGCAGCACAGGACGCCATCTCGGCAATGGCCAACGGCGACGTTCTCCTCCTGGAAAACACCCGCTATCATAAGGGTGAGGAAAAGAACGAGCCGGAGTTTGCCAAAGCGCTTGCCGCCAACGGCGATATCTACGTGAACGATGCCTTTTCCGCCGCGCACCGCGCCCACGGTTCCACCGAGGGCATTGCCAAACTTCTTCCGGCCTATGCCGGCCGCACTATGCAGGCCGAACTCGAAGCCCTCGGCTCCGCCCTCGGCAACCCGGTCCGCCCGGTTCTGGCCGTGGTCGGCGGCGCCAAGGTGTCCTCCAAGATCGACCTTCTGGAAAACCTCGTTGCCAAGGTCGACATGCTGGTGATCGGCGGCGGCATGGCCAACACGTTCCTTGCCGCGAAAGGCTTTGATGTCGGCAAGTCGCTTTGCGAGCATGACCTTGCGGACACGGCAAAGCGGATCATGGCGGCGGCGGAAGCCGCCAACTGCGAAATCCTGCTGCCGACCGACTGCATCGTTGCTAAGGAGTTCAAGGCAAACGCGGACTACACCGTCACGACCGAAAGCGATATTCCGGCGGACGGCATGGTGCTCGACGCGGGTCCGAACTCCGTCCAGGCGATCAAGGAAGCATTCGGCAAGGCCAGGACGCTGGTCTGGAACGGACCGCTCGGCGCATTTGAAATGACGCCCTTCGACATGGCGACCGTCGAAACGGCACAATACGCCGCCAAGCTGACCAAAGAGGGCAAGCTGAATTCGGTGGCCGGAGGTGGTGACACCGTCGCAGCGCTCAACCATGCGGGTGCCGCTGACGACTTCTCCTACGTCTCGACCGCCGGCGGCGCCTTCCTGGAATGGCTGGAAGGCAAGGAGCTGCCCGGGGTGACCGCCCTCAACGCCTGAAACCCGTCCGGAGGCAGGAATGCAACGCTGTTTTGCCAACATCCTGACCGAGGAGGTCGCCGCGACTGCGGCCTTTTACGAAAACCTGCTCGGAATGAAACCGCAATTCACATCCGACTGGTTCATCAATCTGGTGGATCCTGAGGCGCCGGGGCTGGAACTCGGCATTCTCAAACAGACA
>JBNLAU010000045.1:0-4804 GCA_050302295.1 Roseibium sp.
GGCGGATAAAGCGTGCTGCCGTCAAATCTGAGGCCCGGCGTCCTGTCTTCAGCGAGCAGAAGCGGACCGTCGAGGTCGACGAAATCCGCCTGTTGCGCGATCAGCACCGCCGGGGCCATGGCAAGGGAGGTGCCAAGCATGCAGCCGACCATGATCTTCAGATCCTGCGCCCTGGCCTCGCGGACGAGCTGAAGCGCTGCGGTCAGGCCTCCGGCCTTGTCCAGCTTGATATTGACCGCATCGTATTTCCGCTTCAGCCCGTCGACACCCTTTCCCGGATGGAGGCTTTCGTCCGCGCAGATGGTGACCGAGCGTTTCAGATCCGCGAGAAGCTCATCGTCTTTCGCCGGAAGCGGCTGTTCGATCAGGGCGACACCAGCGGCTTCGCAGGCGGCCATGTTGCTATCGAAACAGCTTGCGTCCCAGGCCTCGTTTGCGTCAACGATCAGGGTGCTGTTTGGCGCCGCTCGGCGTACGGCAGCGATTCTTTCATCGTCTCCAGGGCCCGCCAGTTTGATCTTCAAAAGCGGACGATGGGCGGCCGCGCGGGTTTTTTCCGCCATCGTTTCCGGCGTGTCGACGCTGATCGTGAAGGCGGTCGTGACCGGTTTCAAGGGGCCGGTTCCGGTAAGCTCCGCTGCAGATTTGCCAGACTGTTTGGCTTCCAGGTCCCAGAGTGCGCAATCAACCGCGTTGCGGGCAGCACCGGCGGGCATCTTCTCCTGAAGGGCAACGCGCGAAAGGCCGTCTTTCAAAAGGGGAACTATGTCCTCGATCTGGGTCTGAACCCCTTCGAGGGATTCGCCGTAGCGCGGGTAGGGAACACACTCGCCGCGGCCGGAATGCGTGCCGTCGCTGATGATGACCTCGATCACCTGGGCATGAGTCCGGGTTTCGCGGGAGATCCTGAAACCACCCGCGATTTCAAAGCGTTCCGCTTCGATCAGGACCGACAGGCTCATGGCGCACCGAATTCGGCGGAAACCTTGTCGACAATGGAGTCCATGCCGTAGCGAACCGGATCGGTTGCGGGCAGCACCGGCGGGCATCTTCTCCTGAAGGGCAACGCGCGAAAGGCCGCCTTTCAAAAGGGGGGCTATGTCCTCGATTTGGGTCTGAACTCCTTCGAGGGACTCGCCGTAGCGCGGGTAGGGGACACACTCGCCGCGACCCGAATGCGTGCCGTCGCTGATGATGACCTCGATCACCTGGGCATGGGTCCGGGTTTCGCGGGAGATCCTGAAACCGCCAGCGATTTCAAAGCGTTCCGCTTCGATCAGGACCGATAGGCTCATGGCGCACCGAATTCGGCGGATACCTTGTCGACGATGGTTTCCATGCCGTAGCGAACCGGGTCGGTTGCGGGCAGGCCATGTTGTTCGCCAATTTTGGCGAGATATGCCAGCGCCTCGTCTTCATCCAGGGCCATGGTGTTGACGGCGATGCCGACGCAGCGGATTTCCGGATTGGTCAGCCGGCCACATTGAACTGTCAGGTCGATGACCTGCTGGATCGTCGGCAGCGGGGTTTCCACGCCGCGCATCTTGGTGCGAGTCGGCTCGTGACAGACGATAAAACCGTCAGGCTGGGACCCGTGCAGGAGGCCGAGCGTGACGCCCGCATAAGACGGGTGAAACAGGGAGCCCTGTCCTTCGATGACCTGCCAGTGATCTGCCTCCGTTTCGGGCGACAACCATTCGGCCGCCCCGGATATGAAATCGGCAATGACCGCATCGAGCGCAGTACCCCGTCCGGAAATGAACACCCCGGTCTGGCCTGTGGCGCAGAATGTACTCTTGTAACCCCGTTCGTTCATGGCCTTGTCCATGGCGAGAGCGGTGTATTTCTTGCCGACCGAGCAATCCGTGCCGACGGCCAGAATGCGCTTGCCGGAGCGCTTGGTGCCCTTGCCGGTGGCGAAGGTCATCGTGTTCAGGCGCACGTCGTGCAGCTGCCGTTCGTTCCGCTCCGCCGCTTCCTTGATGGCGGGGACATCGCCCAGGCGAACATGCAGGCCCGAGGCAACGTCAAGGCCGGCGTCCAGCGCTTCGACAATTGAGGTTACCCAGTGATCCGGCAGGCGGCCGCCCGCATTGACCGCGCCGATGATCAGGGTTTTGGCTCCGGCAGCGGCGCCTTCACCGATTGACATGTCCGGCAGTCCGGTATCCGCCGCGCAGCCCGGCAGGCGGACCTGACCCACACACCAGTCTTTGCGCCAATCAACGATGCCGATTGCGGTTTTTGCCGCAAGGGCATCGGGAACGTCACCGAGGAACAACAGATATGGGCGGACAATTTCCATGGACATGGCTCTCAAGGACGGTTGGTATTGCACTTATTCATCAGGTATACGGGTGATGGTAAAGCAGCGGCAAGAGGGCAGCCATCCGGAATGGCATTCTTGGAAAAAAACATTGCGCCGGACATTCAGTTGGAGGCGGAAGGGGCAGACCAGAATTTTCTGGCGCTTTCCGGTGACTGGACTGTCAGCACGATCGGCGAGGCGGAAAAGCTGATTGCCAACCTGGGCAAGGCCAAGGACCAACTGACCAACATAGACGTATCGAAGATCGAACATCTGGATACAAGTGGCGCGTGGCTGATTCATCGTACTCGCAGCCGGCTGGAATTTGAAGGACGCAAAGTCGGCTTGACGGGTGTCACGCCCGTCCGCCAGACGCTGTTTGACGAGATCGAAGTCCATCATCCGCCGAAATGGAAGCCCGAACGGCACAGGTATTCGATTTTCGGCTTTTTGGAGTCCGTAGGCCGCCAGATGGTGGATGTGTGGCATGATGCCCTGGCAATGCTGCATATCCTGGGCTCTCTTGGTCTGGTGATGTCCACGGTGTTGCTGCAGCCCAAGCGGCTGCGCAGCATTTCAATTGCCGTTCAGTTCGATCGCAGCTGCATCGGCGCGGTGCCTATCGTCGCTCTCATGAGCTTTCTGATCGGCGCGATCATTTCCCAGCAGGGCGGGTTTTATCTCAAGCAATTCGGTGCCGACATTTTCGTGGTCGACCTCGCCGGGATCCTGGTCTTGCGTGAAATCGGCGTGATTTTGACCGCGATCATGGTGGCAGGCCGCTCCGGCTCGGCCTTCACGGCGGAACTCGGTGCCATGCGGATGCAGGAAGAGGTGGATGCGCTGCATGTCATTGGTCTCAGCGTGACCGAGGTGCTGGTGCTGCCGCGTATTCTTGCGCTGATGATCGCTCTGCCCATTCTTACCTTCGTCTCGGACATGTCGGCCCTGTTCGGCTCCGGCCTGATCACCTGGGCCTATCTGGATATTCCTCCGGCGGCCTTTCTCACGCAGCTACAGGCCGCCATCACCATGGAAACGCTGGTGGTCGGAATAGTCAAAGCACCGTTCATGGCGCTGATCATCGGCCTTATCGCCTGCGTGGAAGGGCTGAAGGTGGAGGGATCTTCCGAATCGCTTGGCCGCCACACCACGATGTCGGTGGTGAAGGCCATCTTCCTGGTGATCGTCGTCGACGGTTTCTTTGCCATATTCTTTGCCGCGATCGGAGTTTGACGTTCCATGCCGACGAGCGAAACCAGGGAAACGGCAGAGGCGCCGGCCGGTCCGGAAGAAGATGCGCAAAATGTCCTGAGCGTGCGCGGGGTTACTGTCGGCTTCGGCAGCAAGATCGTACTTCAGGATCTGGACCTGGATGTGCGCCGGGGTGAAGTTCTCGGTTTTGTCGGCGGGTCGGGCATGGGCAAATCGGTGCTCATGCGGACAATTCTCGGACTGACGCCGAGGCGCGCGGGCACAATCTCCGTGTTCGGCCATGACCTGTCGAGCGCAACGCCGAAGGAGCGCAAGACAATAGAGCGCCGCTGGGGGGTGCTTTTTCAGCAGGGGGCGCTGTTTTCCTCGCTGACCGTCAAGCAGAACATTCAGGTGCCGATGCGCGAGCATTTGAAATTGTCGCCCCAGCTCATGGACGAATTGGCGATTCTGAAGCTGGAGCTGGTCGGTCTGTCGCGCGACGCAGCCGACAAATTGCCGTCGGAACTCTCTGGGGGCATGATCAAACGCGCGAGCCTGGCCCGCGCCCTTGCACTGGACCCGGATTTGGTGTTTCTGGACGAGCCGACGTCCGGATTGGATCCGATCGGGGCGGCGGCCTTTGATTCGCTGATTGCAAATCTGAGTTCAACCCTCGGACTGACCGTTTATATGGTCACGCACGATCTCGATAGTCTTCACTCTATCTGCGATCGCATTGCAGTTCTTGGGCAAAAACGTGTTCTGGCGATCGGAACGCTGGACGATATGATGAAAAATGATGATCCCTGGATTAAGTCATATTTCCGGGGACAAAGGGCATTGCGCCGAGCATAGGTTGGACTGAATGGAAACCCGCGCAAATTACATTCTGATCGGCGCCTTCATGGTGGCTATCCTGATCAGTGCGTTCGGTTTCGTGTACTGGCTCGCCGTCACAGCCGAGTCCCGGCAGAATGTCGAGCTTAAAGTCGTCTATCCAGGGCCTGTAACGGGCCTGCCGGTCGGCGGGCAGGTATTGTTCAACGGTATCAAGGTCGGCGACGTCAAATCGCTGGATTTTGCTCCGGACGATCCGACCAAGGTTGTCGCGACTGTCGGCATCAAGCCGAGCACGCCGCTTCGTGAAGACACCAAGGCCACATTGAATTTCACCGGCCTGACCGGTGTTGCCTATGTGGACCTGAGCGGCGGCACGTCCGAGTCGCCTCTTCTTCTCAGCAACGATGAGGGTGAAGTCCCGGTCATTTATGCGGAACGGTCCTTTTTCGACGACATTGT
>JBNLAU010000046.1:0-5234 GCA_050302295.1 Roseibium sp.
CGGAACGCAAGCGAATACAAACCGCCTGGGCGGCGATGAAGCGTCTGAGACAGACGGCGGAATTCCCGATGGCGCTTGAATTCTTGTACGCGTTCGGCCGCCAGGGGGCGGTTGATGGGCTCCTGGCGAGATGGGCGGCCCTGCGCGCCCAGGGACATTCGGACGACAATGCCTTTGCAGGCCTGCTGGCGGCCGTGCGCGCGCAATCCCTACCGGAATTTCCGCTGAAGGGAGCCGATCTCATCGCCTCCGGCCACGCACCCGGGCCGGCGCTGGGCGACCTGCTCAAACGGCTGGAGACCGAGTGGTGTGAAAGCGGCTTTTCCCTGAGCAAGGAAGACCTGATCGTGAAAGCGCAGCCTTCTGCCTGAAACCGGAGGGAGCTCCGGAAACCTGGCGACGTCAGCCATGGCGCCGCACGCGCCAAAGGCGCCGCGGCGGTGTAGCGTGCGGCCTCAAGGCCATTTCACGACAGGGGGCATGGAGGAGAGGATCGAGGCGACGTTGCCGCCGGTCTTCAGCCCGAAGATGGTGCCCCGGTCGTAAAGCAGATTGTATTCCACATACCGGCCACGGCGGATCAGCTGTTCCTCACGGTCTTCTTCCGTCCAGGGCGTTTCGAAGTTCCGCCGCACCAACTCCGGATAGATCTTCAGAAACGCCAGGCCGACATCCTGGGTGAAGGCGAAATCGTCGTCCCAGGTTCCGCTGTTCAGATAGTCATAGAAGATACCGCCGATGCCGCGCGGCTCGTTCCGGTGTTTCAGGAAGAAATAGTCGTCGCACCAGGCCTTGTAGGCGTCATAGTCGGCGACTTCGTGAGCGTCGCAGGCGCTCTGCATGGCCTTGTGAAACGCCACCGTGTCAGGGTCTTCCTGGGTGCGCCGCCGGTTCAGAACCGGTGTCAGATCAGCGCCGCCGCCGAACCACTGGCGGGTGGTCACCACCATTCTGGTGTTCATGTGGACCGCTGGCACATGCGGATTGTGCATATGTGCAATCAGGCTGATTCCGGAGGCCCAGAAGCGCGGATCCTCGCTGGCACCGGGGATCTGGCCGCGAAATTCGGGCGAGAATTCTCCGTAAACCGTCGAGATGTGTACGCCGACCTTCTCAAAGACGCGGCCATGCATCAGCGACATGACCCCGCCGCCGCCTTTTGCACCGGAACTGTCGTTGCGCTCCCAGGGAGTGCGCTCAAACCGGCCGGCCGTCTGATCGGCCAGCGGACCGCCTAGCGATCCGATCTCGTCTTCCAGATCTTCAAAAGCCTGGCAGATGCGGTCCCGCAGTTCCTGAAACCAGGCAGTTGCAGCGGTTTTTTTGGCCTCGATGCCGTCCGGGATCGGACCGCCGCGGTTTTCCGGAGAAGGTGCATTCATGAGATCGCCCTTGACTGCCTGACGGCTGAAATGGATGTGGGACCGGGAAACAATCCTATTCCCGGCTTGTAGGAAATGCGCCGGTTTGCCGCAAGGCTTCACCGAGTGCCATGCCGGCCGAAACCGCAACGTTGAGGGACCGCATGCCATCGGCCATTGGAATGGTGATCCTTGCATCGGCAAGCCCGTGCACCGATTCCGGCACGCCGCTGCTTTCGCGGCCCATCAGCAGAACATCATCTTTCAGAAAATCGTGATCGGTGTAGGGCACGGCGGATTTGGTCGTCATCAGGATGAGCCGCTTGCGAGCGTCCCGGCGCCAGGTTTCGAATGCGTCGAAAGAGGTATGACGCATCATGGCCGCCCGTTCCAGATAATCCATGCCCGCCCGCTTGAGCGCGCTGTCGGATAGCGGAAAACCGGCAGGCTCGATCAGATGCACCTTCACGCCGAGACAGGCGGCAAGGCGCAGAATGGTTCCGGTGTTTTGCGGAATGTCCGGCTGATAAAGGGCAATGTCGGGCATGATGTCCTGGCTGAGCGTTCCAACAGCCCGCGGTGCATACCAGTTGCCGGCGGTCCTGTCATGCGGCGGGCGCCTGCGTATAGTGGAAATTGTTTGGCCCAACACCGAGCCGGGCGCTTAGGATAGAAGAGATTTGCGCCTGCCTCTCATGGAGAGACCCTGTGTCCCCGCTCTTCCGATTGTTTGAAACCTGGATCGACCCGTTTCGGGCTCCGCCCGGCAAGGGCATGCCGCGCGGCGGTGCCGCCGCGCTTGCCTATTTTGTTAGTCAGGTGCGTTGGCCCTTTCTGGCGATGCTCGTGCTCGGAGGAACCGCGGCCCTTATTGAAGTGTCGATCTTCAACTTCCTCGGCGGTATCGTCGACCTGCTTGAAAGCGGAAACCGCGCCACCTTTTTTTCCGATCACGCCTGGACGCTTCTCGGGATGGCCTTTGTGGTGCTGGTGGTGCGGACCGCCAACAACGCATTGATGGCCTTGCTGGAAGAACAGACCGTCGTGCCGGGATTTTTCAATCTGGTCCGCTGGCAAAGCCACGCACGGGTCATGAAGCAGAGCCTCAGCTATTTCCAGGACGACCTTGCCGGGCGTCTGGCGCAAAAAGTCATGCAGTCTGGCATGTCTGCCGGTGATTTTATGATCAATCTGCTTCAGGTCGCCTGGTTCATCATTGTTTATGCGGTGACCACGCTGGTGCTGGTCACGGAACTGGATGTCCGACTGGGCATCATCGTCTGCCTCTGGCTGATCTGTTTTGCCGTCACGGCCTGGAATTTCGTTCCGCGAATCCGCGACGCCTCCAGGGCGGTCGCCAATTCCTATTCCGGCGTGACCGGGCGCCTGGTCGACACTTACACCAACATTCAGTCGGTGAAGCTGTTCGGTTCCACAGAGGAAGAGAACCGCGGCGCCCGAAACGCCGTCGAAAACTTCATCGCCAAATTGCAGAGGTTTACCCGGCTTCTGACTTCCATCCGCATGGTCATGAGCGTGATCAACGGGGTCATGATCGTGGCGATTACCGCGATGGCCCTGAAAGCCTGGCAGGATGGCGGCATTAGCACGGGCCATGTGGCCTTCGCGCTCAGCCTCGTGCTGCGGCTCAACATTCTGCTCAACCGGCTCTTCAATCAGCTGAACGGCCTGTTCCGTCATTTCGGATCCTTGCAGGACAGCATGGAGACCGTGGTCCGGCCGATCCGCCTCAGCGACAAGCCGGGCGCGCGGGAGCTGACGGTTTCCCGGGGGCAGGTGCGGTTTGAGAACATCCGCTTCCACTACGGCAAGAAGGACGGTGTGATCGACCATCTCGATCTGACGATCAAACCGGGGGAACGCGTCGGGCTCGTCGGGCCGTCGGGCGCGGGAAAGACCACACTTGCCAGCCTGCTGCTCAGGTTCTTCGACGTGGAAGCGGGGCGAATTCTGATTGACGGTCAGGACGTGAAGGACGTCACGCAAGACTCGTTGCGCCGGTCGATCGGCATGGTCACCCAGGACCCGTCTCTGCTGCACCGGTCGATCCGCGAAAACATTCTTTATGGCCGGACATCGGCGAGTGAAGCGGAACTGCTTGAAGCGGTGCGCAAGGCGCATGCGCTTGAGTTTATTCAAAAACTGGAAGACCAGCGCGGGCGCAAGGGGTTTGACGCATTTGCCGGTGAGCGTGGCGTCAAATTGTCCGGCGGCCAGCGCCAGCGGATCGCAATCGCACGTGTGCTTTTGAAGGATGCGCCGATCCTGGTTCTGGATGAGGCGACGTCGGCGCTCGACTCCGAGGTGGAGGCCGCCATCCAGGAAAACCTGCAGGGATTGATGGCGGGTAAAACAGTGATTGCCATAGCGCACCGGCTGTCGACCATAGCGGCGATGGACCGGCTGATCGTCATGGATAAGGGGCGGGTCGTTCAGGAGGGGACGCACGAAGCGCTCCTGTCGGATGAAGGCGGGCTTTACGCGCAGCTTTGGCACCGTCAGTCGGGTGGATTTCTGAAAGCGGAGCCCGAGCTCGCCTGAGCAATGCGGACCGGCTGTGAAATATCAAAAGAGGGGCGGGGAACCGGGTGCCGCACGTCCCACTTCACCTTGAGCAATGGCTGCGGCCTGTCGCAATGGCAGGGACGCTCGTTCACAATTGGCTTGCTGCCGCCTTAAAAAACCATGGTTGGATTGATCAGCAGATGATCCGGTCCGTGCTTGCGGCCGTAGACATGACGCAATCTTCCTGAGGGCCACATGTTCAAATATGTCATAGCCTATGCCGCCACGGTTCCTGTCTTTCTTGCGGTGGACTTTGTGTGGCTGTCGCAAGTGGCAAACCGGTTTTACGCCGAGCGGATCGGACATTTGCTGATGGACCGGCCCAATATTGCCGCCGCAGCGGTATTTTACGTAGTTTATGTTGTCGGGATTGTCATTTTCGCGGTCGCCCCAGCATTGAAGAGTGAAAGTCTTGCCACAGCGGTTCTGTTTGGTGCCCTGTTCGGCTTTTTCACCTACGCCACCTATGATGTCACCAATTTTGCTACCTTGAGAAATTGGCCGATGATTGTCGCCGTCGTCGATATTGCCTGGGGAACGGCCCTGACGGCGTTTTCGGCGGGTATGGGGTATACGCTGACCCGGCTGGTGACCTGACCCGGCTGCGCGGCTTCTGCGCTTCATAAGTAGTTGTGCATATGGCGGTGCGTTACTGATTGTTTACGGGCGTGATAGTAGCATTTCTCACAATGGGCGGGTTTCAGGATTCTTTGCATCCGGAGCGTGCAATGTGAGGAATGACTATCGGGGGTCTTCGTGACACTTTCAATCAAGGGCCGGTTTGTGGCCATGGTTTTCACTGCCGCCGCCATCATGATGGCTGGAACGGCTTTCGCATTCTTTACCTTCCGTCAGGCCCTGATTAAGGAAATCGGCACAGCTGCGGGAGCAGAACAGTTCGTGTCCGGGGATGTCGCGTCCAAGATCGACGGTCTCATCTTTGACCAGATGATCACCATAGGGCTGGTTGTCTCGCCCGTCGGCCTGGCTTTTCTCGGGATCGCGATTATGCTTGCGTTGGGGATCGCGCGGCCGCTGAGCCGTCTGCAGGACGGTCTCGACAAATTGTCCGAGGGCGATCTCAACATTCAGATTGAGGGGGATGAGCGCAGCGACGAAATCGGCGCTATTGCACGTTCCGTGACCGCTTTTCGCGAAAACCTTGAAGAACGGGCCAAGGAGCGGGCCCGTCAGGATCTGGCGCATCAGGAAGCGATGAACGAAGAGCGACAGGCCCTGATGCAGGACGTTGCCGATGATTTTGAAAAGTCGGTCATTGGCGTGGTG
>JBNLAU010000047.1:0-3426 GCA_050302295.1 Roseibium sp.
GGGCAATATTCTCTCCGGCACGGACCTTGTTCGCCGCCTTGAGGAAACCGAAGCCTTCGCCCTCACCTCTCCACTTCTGACCACCGCATCCGGTGCCAAGATGGGCAAGACCGCCGCTGGCGCTGTCTGGCTGAACGATGACCAACTCTCGGCCTATGACTATTGGCAATACTGGCGCAATACCGAAGACGCCGATGTCGAGCGGTTCCTGAAGCTGTTCACCGTTCTGCCGATGGACGAGGTTGCCCGGCTGGCTGCGCTGGAAGGCTCCGAGATCAATGACGCCAAGAAGATCCTGGCAACGGAAGCCACCGCGCTGGTCCATGGCCGGGAAAAGGCCGATGCAGCGGCCGAGACCGCACGCAAGGCATTCGAGGAAGGCCTGTCGGCGGCCGGCCTGCCGACCGTTGAAATTGCAAAGGCTGATATCGAAGCCGGTCTCGGCGTCCTTTCCGCCTTCGTGACGGCGGGTCTGTGCGCCTCGAACGGCGATGTCCGCCGCAACATCAAGGGCGGGGCCGTCAGGATCAATGATCAAGGCGAGCAGAACGACAAGCGCCAGCTTTCCATGTCCGATGTCACGGATGAGGGCATCATCAAACTGTCGCTCGGCAAGAAGAAACACGTGCTTCTGAAGCCGGTTTAAGCCCAGCCTGCATTCATCTCGATCGGAAGGGCCGGGGTCAGCACCCGGCCTTTCTGTTTTCAAGGCTGTCGCCTCGCGCTTCAATTCGGCTGAAACTCGAACATCTTGCGGAAAATGCCAGGTGCAATCGCCGAGATCGGGTTCACCGACAGAACCGGATCGGAAACAGAACCCGACAATCGGTAGGTCACGCCAATCAGGCCCTCGCCTGAATTACCCCCAAGCGCAAACCCCAGCAGCGGGATTTTGGCAAAGAAGTTGTTCAGCGCATAGATCGGCACGAATGTTCCGGTCAGGTTCAGCGTCTGCTGTTTCAGGTTCACGAAACCGCTGACAGTTCCACCTAGAGTATTTCCCTGAAGCGCACCCCGGCTGATGGTCAGAATGTCGCCTTCTCGAGAGAAGTTGATGTCGAGCGTGTCAAAATTGGCTGTGCCGCTCGCCTTCCTGTTGCGGGCAACGGAACCGTCCGAGTTCACACTGCCCCTGTCCCGCTCGCGAATGCGCTTGATGGCCGGATCTTGCGCGATCTGCAAGGAGCGCACTTTAAATTCACCGACCCAGCTATCTTCGTCCGCCATGGCAACATTGAGCGTACCCTTGCCGCCGCGCATGCGCTCATAAAGATCCATGAAGCGCAACGTCGCTCCCGTATCGGCGAAGTTGCCATTGGCGGCCTGCGAACCGTCCAGATCTGTTACCGTGAACTCGAAATCCGATCTGCCGTTCATTTTGCCGCTGAGTTCCGCCGACACCAGCCCCTTGCTTCCGGTTTCGAACTTTCCGGAGAAACTGGCGACATACTGATCGTTAAAGCCGGTGACCCGGTCTACCGTTGCAGAAATTCTGGCCCCCTGCTCGAAGTCGCCGGCGCCCTTGCTGCCGCCCGGGCTGCGCAAGCTGCGTATCAGGCCACGCCCGTCGAAAGCCGTGCCCGCGAAAATGATGTCGTAGCGCCCGTCCGACGCTCTGTGAATGTCAACGTCGACGTCATCGCCCGGCCGGAGCTGAAACGTATCGAACGTGGCTTTGATCAGATCACCTGCCAAGGAAAGGCGCATGGAACCGGATACATCAGCACCTTCCGAAACGAGATCGAAATTCTCGACCCGGCGTTCCTTGTCCGTCTCTACGAGTCTGAAAGAGGCCGTCGCCGGCACCCCCTTGGACTTGTGCCACCCTAGGGCCTGCAAGCGGACATCGGTCTGTTTCATGTCGATGACAAACTCCTGAGCGTCTCCCGCCTTGGCAACGCTCAACTTCATGGGACCATCCAGAAACGCGGTGAGATCGATCCCCTTGCCCTTCAGCTGCTCCGCGGTTACCGACACGACCACATCCTGCTTGCCGGCAACTCCTGATCCTCCGAGCGGCACAACCAGATCGATGTCGGCATTGAGACCATCCAGAACACCCCGGCCGGTTATTACCACCTGCGTCTTGTCGGCCTCGATTGCCACGTCCGCTTTAGCGACCGTGTGCCCCATGATCGGGCTGGAGTCGGTGAAATTTTTCAGGTCTCCCGTCGCACGCCAGTCGATTTCGGCAAGATCGATTGATTTGGCCATCGGGAACGAGGCCTTAATGTCCAGTTGTCCCGTGCCGCTGACGCCGTCGTTTTCAAGCTCTGCCCGGTCCAGCACTTTGAAGGGCGCACTGTTCACCATGGCGCCAAGATCCTTGGCATCTCCCTCGAGCCGCGTAGTGATACTGGCAGTCTTGCCATCCCTGAGCGGCAGATCGTAAATCTTGAAAACGCCTTCCGGAAGTTGAACCACGCCGCCGCTAACCGCCGTTGCAGTCCCATTCGCGGCGGCAACGGTCAGCACTTCATCTTTGACGGTCAAAGTGCCGCTAAGGCCATGGATTTCCGGGACATCACCTATCGGTTGGACCGCCCCGTCCGAGAACGTCATGTCAACGCGCATGTCGTTGCCGGACCAGCCCGCATCTGGATCACGCGGATTGAACGCGGGAGGACGAACTGCACCGGTGTATGTCACCTTGTCGATACGTCCGCGCTTGATGTGCTCAATCACCCAATCGCGCGCTGGCGGAACAAGCGTAATCGGCCAGACCTGTTTGGCAACCGCGACCGGTATCTGTTCACCCTCCGCCGCCAACGACAGATAGGGTCCTTCCGGCGTGATCTGAAGAGCGGCCACCGCATGGACAACAGCTTTTCCGGACTCGGCAGTGAACCGGTCTACCGACAGTATCCTTTCCTTGGGATCAAAACGGCCCCTGACCCGGATGGCATCCAGCATATGCGGTAGCTCGGGCACATCGGAGGACCCGAAAACCGGGAATTCCGAATCGAGACTGATCCCCCATTCGCGCGTTCCGTCCACACCGGGAACAAGCGACCCGGTAAAAACGATTCTGGAGTCGCCCCTGATCACGTGAGAGTCTGTGATTTCAATCTCTTGCTGCCCACCTTTAAACAAAAGGGATAAGGCTGCATCGTCAAAGGCAACCAGCGTCTTGCCAAGCTGAAACCAGCCGTGCTGCACACGGGCAACGGCATTTGCCGACACGAATTTACCGTTCCCATCCAGACGGCTTTCGATTTTTGCCGATGCTGGGAGACCAAGCCCCTTGCCATGTCTGATATGGGCATTCGGACCAAGCATTTCGGCAAGCGTAATACCGTTGACCAAGACTCCGATGTCTTTGTATTTCGCGCCTTCCGGCGCGCTTCGGGCAAGCTCCATCCGCCAAGTCGAGACATTTCCGGAGACTTTCGCATAGGCCCGGATCATCCGGTTGCGTCCGCGCAG
>JBNLAU010000048.1:0-4494 GCA_050302295.1 Roseibium sp.
CGGTATTCTGAATTATCTGGAAAAAGTGCCGGAAGACAAAAGCCTCTGGAAAGGCGAATGCTTTGTCTTCGATGACCGTGTGTCCGTCGACCACAATCTGCAGCCGCGCTGGGGGCAATGGGTTCCGGAAGAGGCAAGGCACATCATCAACGAAGACACCGAATACGAAAAAGGCCCCAAGGATGCCGCCGGAACAGGCGATGCCCAGGGCGGTGTTTCCTAACGAACGTTAACTTTTCCGCTTTAACCTCTTGATGATCTTCCGTAAGGTCAAGGAGCAGAGCCGTTTCTGCACCGGACTGGGGGAAGTATCATGCGTCGCAGGATCTTGAGCGCGGTTGCCGCGCTGGTCGCCGTCCCGTTTCTGCGCTCGGCAGCGCTTGCCGGCGGCAGAGCGATTTCCTGTTACGAGCATGCAACCGCACCGGCCGTTTATAAGACCGTTCAAGAGCGTGTTCTCGTGCGCGCAGCCAGCAAGCATGTTGTGCAGACGCCTGCTGTCTACGGCTATCAGAAGCGCCGCGTGCTTGTGCAGCCGGAACGGGTTTCTTATCGCAAGACACCGGCTGTCTACCAGACACGGCACCGCCGGGTTCTTGTCACGCCCGCCAGCCTTGGCTGGGAATACCGGACGATCAAGGGCCGCAACATTCTATGCAAGGTCCAGTATCCGGCGGTCTATAAAACGGTGAGCCAACAGGTTCTGGTTCAGCGGGCATCAAAGATTGCGATCCGCCAGCCCGCGATTTACAGCACTGTGGCGGAAAAGGTTCTGGTTCAGCCGGCCAGCCGCTATGTCGTTCAAAATCCGGCCGTCTACAAAACGGTGAACCGCAGGGTCATGGTTCAGCCGGCGCACGCAGTGTGGAAGCCCGTCAAGGTGCGGGGCTGCCGCTACTGACGACCGTTGTCCCCCCAATTCGGGAGCCGAAGATGATCTGCACACTTGTCGCCTCCTCCATTCTTCTCAGCATGGGGGACGGCTCCATGGCCGTTTTGATACCCGAGAACCAGTCCGTGCGGATCTTTAACGAAACGAACGTTGAGAACGGCGTGCACGCGGTTGTCCATCTTTATGGTGAGACCAAGATCCAGGTGCCGGGTGTTACCGCCGAGCAAGTGATCGAAGCCCTGAAATCATGCGGGAAAGAGTGACCCGGGGAGGCCGTTTCGAGGTGGCCACGTCTTTCAGGTTGACACCTTCTTGCGCTGGCGGCGACCCGTCCTCTGAGACGGGTCAGGTCTTGAAGCGGTAGGTCTTCAGTCCTGTCTTGCCATGACCTCCCACCAGAAACAGGCCGCCAGAGAGCGTGTCCGGTTCGATGGCGGTCGGGTCGGAGGGCTGTTTGATGCTGGTGACGATCAACTGGTCTAGATCGGGTCCGCAGAAGCATGGCATGGTCGGTTTGTCCACCGGCATCTTGATCGCATGCAGAAGATTGCCGTCCGGGGCAAAGCAGTTGAGCACGCCGGCCGAAACGCCCGCGCTCCAGTAGTTTCCGTCTGTATCCACCGCTGCGCCGTCCGGGCGGCCGGACTCGTTGGTCTGCTGCGCGAAAAGCATCTTCGAGCCGAGCGTGCCCGACTGCGGATCAAAGAAGTAGTATTCGATCCAGCCGGGAGAACTGTCGGCGTGGTACATGAATGTGCCGTCGGGCGTCCAGGCGAGGCCGTTGGAACACTGCAGCTCGTCGCGAATTTCCGCGACTTCACCGCTGGCATCGACCCGGAAAAGACCGGCAATTGGTTCACGCGGGGAGTTGATGTCCATGGTGCCGACCCAGAAGGCGCCGTCCGGCCCAACCTTGCCGTCGTTCAACCGCGTGCGGGGCTGGTCCGCTTGAACTTCTGCCAGCACTTCCCGGGCGCCGGTTTCCGGGTTGAACAGCAGGATCTTGTCCCAGACGGCGACAATCAGACGGTCATCGTCGGTGAGGCCGAACGAGCCGACTTCATTGTCAAAATGCCAGGTGGTGATGTCGCGGCTGTCCCAGTCCATGGACTGGATGGTGCGGCCCTGGATGTCTGCCCAGAGCAGGCGGTTCTTTCTGTCATCCCAGGTCGGGCATTCGGCAAGCTGGTAGGTTGTGTCGAGAAAACGGGTGATCGTGTGGGACACCGGCGCGGGTTCCTTGAAAAAGCCAATCCTTTGAATGGAGGCGGACTATAACGGGCGGGACTTTCTGCGTCGAGACTGCAAAACTACTTGTTGGAGTGTGTGAGAAGTCCGCTAGCTTTCGCCGTCCAGCGGGATTGCCGTCCGTTTGACGATCGGCCGGATGGCAAAGGAGGACTTCATTCGAAGCACGCCGGGAAGCTGTGAAAGGTGATCCCGGTGGATGCGCTCGAAGTCGATCGGGTCATGTGCGGTCAGGCGCAGGATATAATCCGCGTCGCCCGCCATCAGAAAACACTCCATGATCTCCTCGGAACGGGCGACGGCGCGTTCGAAATTCTCCAGCGTTTCCCTGGACTGCCCGGTCAGCGAAATCTCGACAAAAACGTCCATGTGCCGCCCGAGTTTCTTCTGGCTCAGAAGCGCCACGTATTTCTCGATAATCCCGGCTTCCTCCAGCCCGCGTGTGCGGCGCAGGCAGGCGGAGGCGGAAAGGCCGACTTTCTCGGCAAGGTCCGCATTGGCAATCCGGCCATCGCGTTGCAGGACGCTGAGGATCTTCCGGTCAAGACGGTCGAGCTGTATCATGTTGCACCGCATATATTGCTGGTTTGTAATGACTATCTAGCACTATCTTCGACTATCTGCCAAATCGGCGCAAGAAAGTTGTTCCAAATGTGGGTTTTGAAGCGAGGAACGCAAGCACATTCGACACACTCAGGCGTAGACTTGAAGGCAATCAATAACGCTTCCAGAGGAGTTGGAAAGATGCGTATCGGTGTGCCGAAGGAAATCAAGAACCACGAGTACCGGGTCGGCCTGACCCCGGACAGCGTTCATGAAATGGTGGCTCATGGCCACGAGGTCGTGGTGGAAACCAGTGCCGGTGTCGGCATCGGTGCCAGCGACGCCGACTATGAAGCCGCCGGCGCGAAAATCCTGGCGACCGCCAAGGACGTTTTCGACGCGGCCAACATGATCGTCAAGGTCAAGGAACCGCAGGCCGTCGAGCGCGCCATGCTGCGCCCCGACCATATTCTCTTCACCTACCTGCACCTGGCTCCGGATGCCGAACAGACTGCCGATCTGGTCAAGTCCGGCGCCACCTGCATTGCCTATGAAACCGTGGTCGATGCCCGCGGCGGCCTGCCGCTGCTGGTACCGATGTCCCAGGTCGCCGGCCGTCTGTCGGTGATCGCGGGCGCCAAGGCGCTGGAAAAGGCCCAGGGCGGTTCCGGCACCCTGATCGGCGGCGTCCCGGGCGTTGCGCCGGCCAAGGTCGTCGTCATCGGCGGTGGCGTCGTCGGTTCCCACGCGATCACCATGGCAATCGGCCTCGGCGCTGATGTCACCGTGCTTGACCGCAACACCGCTGTTCTCGGCAATCTGGCCCAGACCTTCGGACCGGCTCTGACCACCGTCTATTCAACCAAGGCAGCGCTGGAAAAATACGTGCTGGAAGCAGATGTGGTTGTCGGCGCCGTTCTGGTGGCCGGTGCGGCCGCGCCGAAGCTGGTCTCGCGCGATCTGGTCAGCCGGATGAAGCCGGGCTCGGTCCTGGTGGATGTCGCCATCGACCAGGGCGGCTGCTTCGAAACCTCCAAGGCGACCACCCATTCCGATCCGACCTACATCATCGACGAGGTCGTGCATTACTGCGTCGCCAACATGCCAGGCGCCGTGCCGAAAACCTCCACCCACGCCCTCAACAACGCAACGCTGCCGTTCGCGCTGGCGCTAGCCGACAAGGGCGCCAAGAAGGCCCTGCTCGACGACCCGCATTTCCTGCCGGGTCTCAACGTTATCGGCGGTCAGGTCACCTGCGAAGCCGTGGCAACGGCGCTCGGTTATGACTATGTCGATCCGAAAGTGGCGCTGGAGCACACGAAAGAAAGCGCAGCGGCGTAGTCAGACACACCATAAGAAACATGAAAGAGGCCGGCTCAATCGAGCCGGCCTCTTTCTATTGGCAGGTGCCAACGATGGATGCGCTTTTGCGTGATTTGCCACTAAAAGGGCCGGACTCGGGCATGTCTCCCTGCTTAAGATTCTTTAATGATTATCCATGATTGTAATGTCAAATATTACAATTATGGAAATCGCAAATGATCGTATCTCTGGTTTTGGCTGCAATCGTGGGCGCGGGCTGGGCATTGTTCAACAAGGGCCGAAAAAGCGGGACCTGGTTTATGACCATCTCCGGAACTGTGTTCGTTCTTTTCGGCGTTATTCTGTTCGCATTGAATATCATGGCCGAGCTCAAGAAGGCTGGCATGATATAGCCGCACAGAATGTTACCGCCGGAAAGCGAACAGTCCTGCGAGTTGCACTATGGGATACGTGATCAAGCTTTGTGCGATAATCCTTTTGACCCCGTT
>JBNLAU010000049.1:0-6082 GCA_050302295.1 Roseibium sp.
AAATACAACTAAGGCCGTCCTCAAGGGCGGCCTTTGTTGTATCTGATCAGCGGATACAGGTGACAACCTCCTCCGGCCCCATCAAGGTGAGCGATAGCTCTCCGCTGAAGGGCAGAAATGACAAATCCTGCTCCCGCAAACCAATACAACGCCGCCAACTCAATGAGTTGACGGCTTTCTTGTTGGATGACCGAGCCACGAATCGTCACCGGATAAGCCACACGAAACCAAATCAAAGAAGCCCGCACGGTAACCCCGGCGGGCTTTCTTGCGTTCGGGGTGGAGCATCAGCAGCGTGCGATTAAGAGAATACCTGGGAACCACGGCTTCTGGTGGCGTCCGCATCCTGGGCGCAGGATGTTGATTGTCCGTTTGCTCAGGTGAAGGCTCATTTGGCGGGTTGACCGTTTCGGTGTGAGCCGGGAAAGTGGACGCAAGGTAATCAAGCATTGCCGGTGCCTCCAATTCTTTCAAGTCATGGCGGATTGAATATGTCGGAATTCTCCAACCCGTTGAAGCGCGTCTGGTCCGAGGGACGAAAGGCGGTCAATGGATGGCTTGCCGTGCCCTCCGTTATCAGTGCGGAGGCAATGGCTGTTGCCGGCTGGGATGCCCTGACGGTGGATTTGCAACACGGTACGGCGGATTACCAGGATCTTCTTTCGCTATTGCCTGTCATTGAAAGATCGGGGTCGACGGCCCTCGTTCGGGTGCCCTGGGTGGAAGAGGCTGCGATCATGCGGGCGCTTGATGCCGGGGCTCTTGGAATCATCGCGCCGATGATCGAAACCGTCGGCGATGCGGAACGGTTTGTGTCCGCCTGCCGCTATCCCCCAGAAGGAGGGCGGAGTTTTGGCCCCATTCGAGCGCGATTGGCATGGGGGCCGGAATACGCGGCCCGCGCGAACGATGAGATCGTGGCTCTGGCCATGGTTGAAACCAAATCCGCAGTCGAGGCTCTCGAGGACATCCTGAAGGTTCCCGGGCTGACGGGTGTTTATATCGGACCTTCGGATCTCGGTTCTGCTTTCGGCCATGGCCCCGGACTTGACCGGCAGGAACCGGAGATGGTTGAACTTATCGAGCATATTCGCCAGTCTGCTGCCTCTGCCGGATTGGTTTGCTGCCTTCATTGCGGATCTGTTCCTTACGCGAAAGCGGCGGCAGAGCGTGGCATGAACATGGTCACGGTCGGTTCCGACGCCGGGTTCATTGAGGCCGGTTCCATGGCGGCGGTCTCCGGATTCAAAGGGACGGACAGCTGACCCTGCGCGTCCCAACATCCTGCGTTCAACTTTGGTTCGGTGCGCCTTGCGGGAAAAGCGATGGCCGCGGAACCACCCCTTCAAGGATTAGATGATGACTACCGATATTTTCTCCGGCTGCATGCCTGCCCTGATGACGCCTTGCAAGGAAGACCGTACGCCGGACTATGACGCGCTTGTGAAAAAGGGGCGGGAGCTGTGTGCTGCCGGCATGTCGGCGGTCGTATACTGCGGATCGATGGGCGACTGGCCACTTTTGACCGATGAAGAGCGCATGGAAGGTGTTGAGCGTCTGGCAAAGGCCGGTGTTCCGGTGGTGGTCGGCACAGGTGCCGTCAACACCAGATCCGCTGCAGCGCATGCCGCCCATGCGGCGAAGGTTGGCGCGCGCGGGCTGATGGTCATTCCGCGAGTGTTGTCGCGAGGCAGTTCGGTGAGCGCGCAGAAAAATCACTTCAGCGCCGTTCTGTCAGCGGCGCCGGAACTTCCGGCGGTGATCTACAACAGTCCCTACTACGGCTTTGCCACCCGCGCCGACCTCTTCTTCGAATTGCGCAAGGCATTCCCCAACCTGATCGGTTTCAAGGAATTCGGAGGTCTGGAAGATCTCAGATATGCGGCGGAGAACATCACCTCGCAGGATGACCAGGTAACGCTGATGGTCGGCGTTGATACCGGCGTCTACCACGGCTTCGTCAATTGCGGTGCGACTGGGGCGATCTCCGGCATTGGCAATGCTCTGCCGAAGGAAGTTCTTCAACTCGTCCGTCTTTGCAAAAGGGCCGCGCAGGGTCATGTGGAAGCGCGCCAGAGGGCAAAGGAACTGGAAGAAGCTCTCGGCGTTCTTTCGAGTTTCGACGAGGGACCGGATCTGGTGCTCTATTACAAGCATTTGATGGTGTTGAACGGTGATGACGAATACCGTCTGCATTTCAACGAAACCGATGCCTTGTCCGACGCTCAACGCAATTATGCCGAAGATCAGTACAAGCTGTTCAGGGCCTGGTACGCGGACTGGTCGAAGCAGGGAGGTGTGATCGGCGAATGCGCGTAATCGACAGTCATACCGCCGGAGAACCGACCCGTGTCGTGCTGGACGGAGGACCCGATCTCGGGGCGGGGCCGCTAAAGGACCGCGCGGCGCGGCTGGAAGCGGACCATCTGGATTTCTGTGCCTCCGTTGTGCTTGAGCCGCGCGGACACGATGCCATGATCGGCGCGTTGCTGGTGCCGCCGGACCGGAGCGATTGCGTAACCGGGGTGATCTACTTCAACAACCTGCAGAACCTCGGCATGTGCGGTCATGCGACGATCGGCCTGGCGGTTACCCTGGCATATCTGGGCCGGATCGGACCGGGGCGGCACAAATTCGAAACCCCGGTCGGCGTTGTCGAAGTGGATCTTGTCGATGCCAACACGGTGTCGGTGGTGAATATCGAAAGCTACCGGCTGCTCAAGGATGTGACGGTCGATGTGGAGGGGACAGGCCCCGTCACCGGCGATGTTGCCTGGGGCGGCAATTGGTTCTTCCTGGTGAAGAACAGCCCGATCGACCTGAAACCGGGAAACATTCGAGAGCTGACCGACCTCACACTTAAGATCCGGGCAGCGCTTGAAAAAGCCGGGATCACCGGTGCGGATGGTGCCTGGATCGATCACATCGAGCTGTTCGGCCCGCCGGAAGTCCCGGCAGCCAACAGCCGAAACTTTGTGCTGTGTCCGGGAGGGGCCTATGACCGTTCGCCCTGCGGTACGGGCAGCTCTGCCAAACTGGCCTGTCTTGCCGAAGACGGTGTGCTGGCGCCGGGCGAGGAGTGGTTGCAGGAAAGCGTCATCGGCAGCACCTACCGGATCAGCTATCAACCGGACTCTGAGGGGCGCGTCATACCCACAATAAAGGGGCAGGCCTTTGTCACGTCCGAAGCGACACTGGTGTTCGATCCAGCGGACCCTTACCGTTCGGGTATTCGCGGCGGGTGACCTTACCGGCAGATACAGAATTGCCTTTTGACTGGGTGCATCTCAATTCCGGACAATCGAATTGGCTGGCATGAACATGAGTGACAAGATTCACGACATCATTGTGATCGGCGCCGGAGTTATCGGCATCAGTTCCGCGCTTGCCCTGCAGGCGGACGGGCATGATGTGCTGGTCGTGGACCGGCAGGACGGCAAGCTGAGGGCGTCGCAAATGAATGCCGGGGCTTTTGCTTTCACTGAAATCGAACCGCTGGCAACGCCGGGGATCATGCGCAAGGCACCGAAATGGCTGCTCGATCCGCTCGGCCCGCTGTCCATTCCGCCCGCCTATGCTCTGGGCATTGCGCCCTGGATGCTGCGGTTCTGGCGTGCCAGCTGGCCGGACCGGCATGATCAGGCACTGGCTGCGCAAGCGGGCCTGATGTCGGTTTCGAAAGCCGCCTTTGAAAAACTGGTGCGAACGACACAGGCAGAGGCGCTGGTCCGGAAAGAGGGCCAGCTGCAGCTTTTTGAAGGCGAAAAGGAATACCGCGCCAGCCAGCCTGTCTGGGAGCTGCGCAGGCAACACGGCATCCGCTTCGATCTTCTGGAAAGTCCGGAGGCTATCGCGGACATTCAGCCCGGCCTCAGCCGGCGTTTCACCCACGCCGGATTTACGCCCGACTGGAGCAACACAACCGATCCGGCACGCTGGCTGGCGCATCTCTGCGAGAGATTTCTGGAACGTGGCGGGCGGCAGGAAGCGGCGGAGATTACCGGCATTGCGCCGCGCGAAGGCGAAATCCGCCTGACAACAAGGCAAGGCAAATTGTCCGCCCGGCAGGTGGTGGTCAGTGCCGGGGCGTGGTCCCACCATCTTGCAAAGACCATCGGTGACAGGATCCCGCTTGAAACCGAGCGCGGCTACAACACGACACTTGCGCACAGTGCCTTCGACCTCAGAACTCATCTGACGTTTTCCGGTCACGGTTTCGTCGCGTCCCGGATCAATGACGGGATTCGCGTTGGCGGCGCTGTCGAGCTGGGTGGGCTGAAGCTGCCGCCGAATTTCAAGCGGGCAGACATCCTTTTGAAGAAAGCCAGGATGTTTATGCCCGAACTGAAGACAGACGGCGGCACACAGTGGATGGGCTTCCGGCCTTCCATGCCGGACAGCCTGCCGGTGATCAGCAGGTCACCGAAAGATGCCCGCGTTCTTTATGCCTTTGGTCATGGCCATCTGGGATTGACCCAGTCGGCCGGTACTGCGGAACTGGTCGCCGCCCTCGTTGGTGGCAGGCCTGCGCCGATCGATATTGATGCCTTTTCGGCTGTGCGTTTCTAGTGTCAGGACTCATTAATTTGATTGAAATGGCGCAGCAAACGGCGATGAACTGCAAGGAAAAGCGCGAAAAGCGGGCTTCCTGCCCGGTTGAGCGGTTTGACGTTGCAGATCGAAGCCGTTTTTGCGTCCCTCCGGGATAGGGGGAATTTGCCCGGCGACGTCGTTGCAAATCTTTGGAAACCGGACGGTTTCCTGCAGCTTTGCGCCTCGTATCCGAACAAATTCTTCCCTACCATTTCAGTCTAATTAATGGGTCCTGACCCTAGGTGTTGAACGCTTCAGGGAAGACGCGCATGAGACCTTTGGCAGCGTTGCGACATGCAAGTCCGCGATTTGAAACCACACAGTCTTTCCGTGCTCCCGGCCGGGCCGGCTAACACTATTTCTGAGGCAGACCAATGCGCAGCAGCAAGACCCTTCACGTGATTTCCTGCCATGCGGAAGGCGAGGTGGGCGATGTGATCGTCGGCGGCGTCACTCCGCCGCCCGGCGAAACGCTTTGGGAGCAACGCAACTTCATCGCCAAAGATCAGACCTTGCGCAATTTTGTGCTCAACGAACCACGCGGGGGTGTCTTCCGGCATGTCAATCTGCTTGTGCCGCCAACGAACAGCCAGGCGGACGCTGCTTTCATCATCATGGAGCCGGAAGATACGCCGCCCATGTCCGGGTCGAATTCCATCTGCGTTTCCACCGTGCTTCTGGATGGCGGCATCATCCCGATGCAGGAGCCGGTGACGGAAATGGTTCTCGAAGCACCAGGAGGCCTGGTGCGCGTCAGGGCCGAGTGCCGCAATGGCAAGGCTGAACGGATCTTCGTCCGGAACGTGACCAGTTTCGCCGACAAGCTTTCGGTTCCGCTGGAAGTGGAAGGTGTCGGCACCCTGACGGTGGACACCGCCTATGGCGGCGACAGTTTCGTGGTGGTCGACGCGTCCGCCCTCGGGTTTGCGATCACGGAGGACGAAGCCGGGGACATCGCCAGGCTGGGTGTTCGCATGACCAATGCAGCCAACGAACAGCTCGGGTTTTCCCATCCGGAGAACCCGGAGTGGGATCACATCTCATTCTGCGCCTTTTGCGGGCCGGTCTCGAAAACGGAAAAGGGCCTGACGGGCAAATCCGCGGTTGCCATACAGCCAGGCAAAGTCGACCGCTCGCCGACCGGCACGGCGGTTTCCGCCCGCATGGCGCTGATGGCGGCAAGGGGGGAGATGAAGGTAGGCGACACCTTCGAGGCAGTGTCCATCATCGGATCGCGGTTTACGGGCAGGATTGTCGAAGAGCAGCCAATTGGCGGACGGAGTGGCATCATTCCGGAAATCTCTGGCCGGGGCTGGATCACCGGCGTCCACCAGCACATGCTGGACCCGGACGATCCGTGGCCGGAAGGGTACAAGGTGAGCGACACCTGGGGGGCTTGAGGCCCATCATTCTCTGGTTGTCTTCAGGTGCGCGCCGCTGGTAAGGCCTGCCCCATGCGCTGTTTGAACGGGCCCAAAAATATAATGAA
>JBNLAU010000050.1:0-7397 GCA_050302295.1 Roseibium sp.
GCTCCTGCCAGCCTTCGGGCAGCTGGCTGGCGATAAAGCTTTGCACTTCAGGGCACACCGCCATCAAGTGAATCTTTGTACCATAATCGCGGGCCATCTGAGTGGCTTTTGCAAGCGCGTCTTCGGCAAATGCCGGTTCGGCCGGATCAACGGGCACGAGAACTTTCTTGAACATGGCAAGTCTCCCAGAAAAGAATATTGCATCAGTCTTGGCGTTCGCGCACGAACCCGCCATGAGCCAGATCAATCGGCTGCATTCTCACCGAAATACCGTCCGGGAGTTACACCGAAGGCCTTTTTGAAGGTCGCCACGAAGGCGCTCGGCCCTTCGTAACCAAGCTTGTGCGAGACATCCGACACGCTGCGGCCCGAGGCGAGCAGTTCCAGAGCGCGGAAGAGCTTCACCTGCCGGCACCAGGTGCGGTAGCTGAGTCCCGTCTCCGCCTTGATGCGCCTCTCGAAGGACCGCACCGAGGTGGCGCAGCGTTCGGCGGCTTCCGTGAGAGAGGGAATATGTGCCGGGCAGCGAACCACGCCTTCGCACAAGCTTCGCAAGCGAGCGTCCTGCGGCATGGGCAGTTGCAGGGGGGCCACGGGCAGCATCTTCAGCTGGTCCAGGATCACCGCGGCGATCCGGGCGGCCGGACCATTCGCCGTTTCAGCCCGCGGATAGGACATGAACTCCAGGATCAGTGCACGCAGCAGCGCAGTCACCTGCATGACCTGCGGAGTTTGCGGCAGATCCCGCGTGTGAGCGTATTGCACGTAAATGTAGCGCAGCTCGGTGTCAGTCAGATAGCGCGTCTGATGCCCCACCCTGGGCGGCAGCCAGACCGCGCGTTCCGGCGGAACGAAAAAAGTTCCGTCTTCCGTGTCGATGGCGATTGACCCTTTCACCACATGAAAGAGCTGGGCTGCATCATGAGCGTGCCAGCCGTTGTTTTTGCCCTTCGGCTGGGTTCGGGCATATCCGATAATCGGCGCGGCAATGGCCTGCCTGGGAAATTCGGAAAGTTCAGGATGGATACTCATAGCTGTTTCCGCTGCGTTTTTCCGATCAGAGCTGCCACATAATGAGGCTCAGCCGTTACTCAGTTTTCTGCCCGGAGGGTATTATAGCCCTCTTTGGAAAATTGGCGTGTCGGAAATATATCATGACAAAACAGCGCTAACACGCAAAACACCAATGAGGGTAGAAGCTTATCTTCTCGCTATAGAATGTATCTTATCACGGCCCGTGAAATGACCTACTTCACCCAGAATGCCAACCCGAATGAAGCCACCGGCTGGCGCTCGCCCGCAGTTCTGCTGATGATCATGGCAGGCGCCATGCAGCTTTCCTTTGCTGCCTGGTGGAACCTGATGAACAATTTCGCGGTTCAGGAGCTGGACTTCACTGGCCGCGAAATCGGCATTCAGCAGTCGATCCGCGAAATACCGGGCTTCCTCAGCTTTCTGGCTATCTATCTGCTGTTGGTCATGCGCGAGCAGACGCTGGCCTATGTCTCTCTTCTGCTGCTTGGCCTCGGCGTCGCCGCCACCGGTTATTTCCCGACGGCGATCGGCTTTTACGTGACCACGTTGATCATGTCGGTCGGCTTCCATTACTATGAGACAATGGCCCAGTCGCTGTCGCTGCAGTGGCTGCCCAAGGCGACGGCCGCGGCCAGCATGGGCAAGATCATCTCAGTCGGCGCCTTCGCTCAGCTTGTTGCCTACGGGGTGATTTTCGTCGCCTGGAAGACGTTCGACCTGTCCTTCGCGACCGTCTTCGCGATTGCCGGCGGGCTGACCCTGGTGGTCCTTGCTTTCCTGATGATGGCCTATCCGCATTTCAAGGAAGGTGTGCCGCAGCGCAAGAAGCTGTTCCTGAGAAAGCGATACTGGCTTTATTACGCCCTCACCTTCATGGCCGGTGCGCGCCGGCAGATCTTCACGGTCTTCGCAGGCTTCCTGATGGTTGAGCGCTTCGGCTATGACGTGCATGAGGTTGCCGGGCTGTTTCTCCTCAACGGCGCCTTCAACATGGTTCTGGCACCGAAGATCGGCAAACTGATTGTCCGCTTCGGTGAGCGCAAGGCCCTGATGCTGGAATATACCGGCCTGATCGTGGTCTTCACATCCTACGCCTTCGTCACCAACGCGACGCTGGCAGCCAGCCTCTATGTCGTCGACCATGCATTTTTCGCCATCGCCATCGCGATCAAGACATATTTTCAGAAAATCGCCGATCCCGCCGATATCGCCCCGACCGCGGGTGTCGCCTTCACGATCAACCACATCGCGGCGGTGTTCATTCCGGTTCTGTTCGGCCTGATCTGGCTGGTTTCGCCTGCGGCGGTGTTCCTGGCCGGTGCGGCCATGGCCATTGTCAGCCTTTTCCTGGCAACGCTGGTGCCGGGCAATCCTGAGGCCGGCCGCGAAGCGGATTTCTGGTTCCGCAAACCCGCCGCTCAGCCGGCGGAGTGAAGCGGCAAGCCGCCCCGGCGGTCATTCCGGATCGGCGTTCGGCTTTGCTTATCCGGAATGACAGAGCGCGGGAATACGGGAATAAAGGGGAGATTGCTCAGGCAGACCCTCAGGCCTGCCGCTCGGGCACATGAACCACAAGGCCGTCCATGTCGCTGGTCACCTGGATCTGGCAGGAAAGCCGGGATGTCGGCTTCACGTCATAGGCAAAATCCAGCATATCCTCTTCCATCGGTTCCGCCTTGCCGGTCTTGTCCGACCAGGCATCGTCGACATAGACATGACAGGTCGCGCAGGCACATGCGCCGCCGCATTCGGCCTCAATGCCCTCAACCATGTTCTTGATGGCATTTTCCATCACCGTGGAGCCTTCGGCGGCATCGACTTCGGTTCGGTTTCCGTCGGCGGTTACAAATGTGATCTTCGGCATTATGTCGCGTCCAAGCCCTAGATTGCGGTTTCAGCGCTCCGACATAAAGCTTCCGCGCAAAAGGTCAAGGACGATGCCGTTCCCAATAGCGCCGGCGGCGCATTCGACCCCGCACCCTATCCTTCGAGCAGGTCCCTGATATACTGGTTGGCTTCATCCACCGCGGCGATAAGGCCTTCGGTTGTCGCGTCCGAGGTGGATTTCATCGTTCCTTCCAGGGTCTCGCACACCGTTGCGACATGTTCGGCGCCAATCGCCCGGGCCGATCCCTTTAGCGTATGGACGAGGTCGAGACGGACGGAACTGTCCGTTTCCTGTGCCAGCCGCTCCAGGGTGGAACAGGATTGCGACCTGAAGAGATGAAGGACCTGAACTTCCAGATCCCGGTTTCCCAAGGTGTTGGTGGCCAGCCGCACCAGATCAATCGGTGCTTCCGGACCTGCGCGGCCGGCAACGCGGGCCATGGACGAAGGGGCCATGAGGGTGCTCCAAACTACTCGCTACACATGCCTGACGGCACCCGCCGCAAGCTATGACTGAGAGCAAGGGTGCGCCCGAAGGCCCAAACAGCAGGTTAAGCCCGCCCGTCAAAGGCCTGGATCAGGCCCATGTTCCAAAAAAATTGGAATCTTGGTTAATGCATTTTTACGCAGCTTCTTAAACAGCTCCAAAAAAGCCCTTGCATTTCCGCCGTTTTTCAGAATCGATAAAATTTTAAATAAATGATTCGCCGTTAACTTTCTTTGCTTTTTTGACTTGCGGTAAGCACCTGGATCGCAGCAGGCGTCAGCTTGCAGACCAGCCAGTCGGGCTTGATTGGGTTGGAAAACCAAGGTTCTGCCCACCCTGCCTCGATGCAGGCGCGGATCGTGCGGGCGGGAACCTCCCGGCCGTTGTCGTCGAACAAAGGCAGCTTACCGCCCGGCTGGCCGAGACCTTTAGTCAACCAGCGCTTTTGCGGAGCTGTTAATTTTCCCGCATTGAGCGATGCGGATTTCAGAGTGTTTTGCACATCTTCCTGTGCGTCAACTTGCTTCGTTTCCGGCATCAAAACCGCCCCCTAAGTGACTCACGCTATTGCCGTTTCTTGTCCGTTGGGTGAGAGTGTGCCATTACAGTTACTGATGCGGCAAGGTGGGGAGTGAACCGTCGAACGAAAAGTTCACGGTCGGTCAGCGGCGGCCCTCCTCGGGAAACGGATTTTGCGGCGCTGTGAGATACACAGCGACCGTAAAAAATGGCGCATCCGGTGGACACTGTACCAAGCTGCAGCAGCAGCTTGGCTGAGATTACCGGTGTGTAATGAGTACGGACGTGAGGCGACCCTAAATGGCAAATCCGACAAAGGCGAAAGATCCGGCGGAAGCGGCGCTGTCTGCGGTGGAAGAAGCCCTGAAACTTGATTTCGGCGGCCCTGAATCCTCCACTGTTGAGGCAGAGCCTGAGGCAAGTGCAGCGGCGGCGGCGGAACCGGCGCGCAAATCGCAGACCGACAAACGGGAACCCTCCCAGCGCGAGGAACAGCGACAGTCGCGCAGGCGCGGCCGCGGCGGACGCCCGCCCGCAGCCAATGACGACCGCCGCAATATCGGCAACCTGATCTACGCACTGCAGCGCCGGCCGTCTTCAGCTCCATTCTGGGGAGCCCTCGCCTTGAGCGCCGTCTGGGCCGCTTTGGGCAGCAGCCTCTTCATGACCGCCTTCGCGGACAAGGTCTCCTCGCTCACCGACCCGCAGACGTTCCTGTCGTCTCCGGAAATGATCCTGGCGGTGGTTGGCATCGTCGTACCGATCATCTTCTTCTTCGTCATGGCCATGATGATCTGGCGCGCACAGGAGATGCGCATCGTCGCGCGCGGCATGACCGAAGTCGCCCTGCGTCTGGCAGAACCTGAGGACATGGCCAAGGAATCCATCCTGAGTGTCGGACAGGCCATCCGCCGCGAAGTCGCGGCCATGGGCGACGGCATCGAACGGGCGATTGCCCGTGCCAGCGAGCTGGAAGTCCTGGTCCATAACGAGGTGTCATCCCTCGAACGCTCCTATAATGACAATGAACTGAAGATCCGCGGCCTGATCGACGAACTGGTCAGCCAGCGTGAATCCATTGTCATGAACGCAGAGCGCGTGCGCGAAACCATCGCCGGCGCACATGAGAAATTCTCCTCCCAGCTGTCCGATACGTCCGGAGAACTGGGCACCACGGTCGATCACGCCACCCAGCGCATGATCGACGCGGTCAACGACCGGGTGGAAGAACTGACCTCAACGGTCGACAGCCGCATCGAGTCCCTTGGCGCCACCTTGAACGCCTCCGGCAACGAGCTGGTCGACAGCCTTACGGTCCGTGCCGAAGACTATGTCAACCGCCTCTCCACCACCGGAAACGAGTTGGTCGACAATCTGGCCGAGACCGGCTCCACCATGTGGGAGACGCTCACGACCCGCGGCAACGAAGTGAACGAGCGCTTTGCCGATACGGCGAACATGTTCGTCGAAACCCTGTCCACCCGCGGCACGGAAATCAACGACACGCTGACCGCGTCCAGCACTTCGGTGATCGACACGTTGAGCACCAAGGCGGACGAGTTCCGTGTGACGCTGGAATCCACCGGCGCCTCGGTTGGCGATGTCATCACCCAGCGTGGTGAGGAAATTAACGCCAACCTGTCCCTGACGTCGGGCCGATTGATCGACACCATTACCTCCCGCACCGAGGACCTTGTCGCGACGGTCGACAACCGCGTTACCACGCTTGATGAGTCCCTGGCGGAAACCGGCAACCGCGTCGTCGAAAGCATTTCGGAAAAAGGTCAGATTGTCACCGACACCATTTCCATCCGCGGAGCGGAAATCGTCGAGACCCTTTCCAGCCGTTCCACCGAGGTTGCGGAAATTCTTCGTGGCACCGGCGAAAGCATCGTGGTCGACCTGTCCCTGCGGGGCGGAGAAATCGCGGCCAAGCTGGACGAGACCGCAGGATCGCTCACCGAAACCATTTCTGTGCGCGGCGGCGAACTGGCCGAGAAGCTCGACACCATTTCCGAGCGCATCTACACCGCAATCTCGATCAACGGCACCGAGCTGGACGAGCGTTTGACCGCCCGCAGCAACGAAATGGCGACGATGCTCGAGCAGCAGACCGTCGGCTTCCGCGACACGCTGGAAAGCGTCTCCAGCCAGTTTGCGATCGGCCTCGGCGAGCAGACCGGAGAACTTACCCAGAAACTGGCGGACACCGGCACTCAGCTGGCCGAACTCATCGGCAGCCGTGGTGAACGGGTTGCCGGCGACATCAATCAGATCAGCGGCAAGATTGCTGAAACTCTGGAAGTTCGCGGCACCGCCCTGCAGGAAGGGCTCTCCGTCCGCCTCAACGAACTGGAGTCCATTGTCACCGACAAGGGCGGCCAGTTGATCGATGCCTTCGACACCAAAACCCTTCTGCTGTCGGAATCCCTGGACTCACGCCTGACCACGCTCGACAACACCTTCGCGGTGCGGGTCGACACGATGGATTCTTCGCTCAGCGAACGTATTTCCACGATGGACGCCTCCCTCAGCAGCCACATCAATTCGCTGGATCTCACCCTTGACCAGCGCACGGCGGCCTTCGAGGCAACCCTGGAAGCCCGCACGCAGATCCTCTCCGATGCCATCGAAAACCGGACCTTGGGCATCAGCGAGACGCTGGAGGAAAAAACCCGCAACATCACTGATGTTCTCGCCGACCGCTCCGACGCGATCACCCTGCAGCTTGGTCAGCGGATCGAGACTGCGGGCAACTCGCTGGCGGAACGGGCCGAAGAGATCGGTCAGTCCCTGTCCACCCGCGTGGATGGTGCGGCAACGTCCATGGCCGAGAAAGCCGAGCTCCTGTCGGCATCCATGACCAGCGGCACTGACCGGATCGATGAAACCCTCGATGCCAGGGCACGTCAGATTTCCGAGACCCTGATCACCAGGACCAAGGAAATCGCCCAGGCCTTCGTTGACGGTCAGGACGAAATGACCTCGGCCCTCGACAGCCGGCTTAATGAGGCCGGCGGCGTTCTGAGCAAACAAAGCGAACAGCTGACGGAGTCCCTGTCCGAGCGTATCGCGGAAATCAATGTCTCCCTCGGCGCCAAGGTCTTCGAAGTCGCAGAGACGCTCGACAGCCGCGCAACCCAGCTGGAAACCCTGCTGAACGAGCGCCTGGAAAGCATCTCAGGCACGCTGAGCGGCGAAAGCGAACGTGCCCGTGACATTCTGACGGCCGTCATTTCCGAGGCCGGTGCCACGCTCTCCACAGAAAGCACGCGCCTGCGCGACGTGGTTCAGGAAGCCGTCACCGCCGCTGTACAGACCCTTGCGGACGAGCGGACCAAAACCGTTGAAATCGTCGATGGAGCGCTCAGCGATGCCACCGAGAAACTCACCGGCGAAGGCGACCGCATGCGTCAGATCGTTATGGGCTCCGTCGGCGAAGCCCGCGGCGTCCTGGTCGGCGAGAGCC
>JBNLAU010000051.1:0-15841 GCA_050302295.1 Roseibium sp.
CATGAACCGCCTTTTCGAGCTTTTGATGAATTGCCGCGCGCCGCGCCTGCAGTTCTTGCAGCGTTGCGCTGTCCTCCTCCGAAAACGCTCCCCGATTTTTGAAATCGTTCGCATATTCATCGACTCGGCGGAAATGGGACTCCAGTCTTTCAATTTCCAGATCATGATCGCTTTTCGGCATGGCATCGGTTCCTTGATGGTTGAGGACCGTCCGGGCGCTTCGAAAACACGGCTTCCGGTGGATCATATCGGCCCTACGGACGTCGTTGCGCTGTTTGCCCGACCGGACGATCGCGCTGCGCATCGCGCCTGGCCGGCAGAGCAATATAATACATCATGAAGAGTCATAACCAATGCCGGGCGGTATTAAGAACACAATGTCCGGAAAACCCCGCGATTGTAATTCCGCACAGACTCGCTAAATAAGGTGCGAATTATTCCAGGTATTTAGGAAGGGGCCGATGGCGGATTTCAGTGCTCAAATTGAAAAATCACAGCAGCAGGTGGCAGCAGCGAGGCAGAAGATCGACGAGCTTACCTCGAAGATCGAAACGGCGCGCACGAAACTGGACGCCGGTCAGGACATCTCCATTGACATTGAAAACGCCACGCTGGACGACGTTCATGCCCACACCGAGCTGATGGGCTCGAACATCGCCGAGCTCATCATGGGTCTGGACGATGTCACGGCAACCTTCTCGAAAGACTTCGACGCCATGCGCTCGAAGACCGGCTGGGAGTCCTTTGTCGGTCTCTTCTCCAAACACAGGTCCGAAAGCATCCGCCAGGAGCGCATGCGTGAAGCCAGCATCGACGACAAGCTGCAGGATCTGATCGCCAAGTCCAACGTCATCGGCGAGCTGCTGCAGGAGCAGCTCAACACACTGAACGAACACAGCCAGCGCGTTGAAAGTAATTTGACCGACACGCTCGCCAGCCGGGAACAGGCCGTGGCGTCTCTGGAAGACATCAAGCAGAAAATCATGGCGATGGATCCGGAGATCATCGCGCTGGAAAACAAGATCGCGGTGGAGACCGACGCGGCCGCCCGCACTCAGCTGGAAAGCCAGCTGGCGGAGATGAATGCGGCCTACAACCGCCTTGCCCAGGAAGAGCAGGTCAAGCTGGCTGAAAGCCAGACCCTTGAACGCTATATCGAAAAAGGCAAGACCTGGGTCGACAGCTTGCAGAACCAGGCCGCCACCCAGATGGTGCTGATCAACAAACTGCAGACGGACACCAAGCAACGCGTCGTTCTTTACGACGCCCTGGTCAAGTCACTGAAGACCGCTCAGCAGCAGGACGTTGCGCACAAGATCAACGAGATCGGCGTTGCCACCGACAAGGAAGCGCAATCGGCCATGGCCGCCATCGGCTCCGCCACCAATCAGCGCATGGCCGACATGATGGAAGCCCATGAGGACCACATGGTGTTTGCCCGCAAAGTCCTGGAAGAAAAGGCAAAATCGGATGAACGCTTCGCCCGCCGATTCCAGAAGATCGTCGAGAAGCACGACAAAAATGCTTACGGCTCCTAAGGGGTGAGGGCTAACCCTTGGACCTGACCCTGGATCACAGAACCTTGGAAGAAGCGCATGAAACACGGCGCTACTTCGCAAAGTTCGAGCGCATCATCTCGCACCTGAAAGGGGTTGCCGACAGCGTCGTGTCCGAAAACACGGCGCTCGCCTCGGAAATCCCGATCCTGCAGCTGTATCTTGACGCGCTTTCGGGGACCTTCACCGCACTTTCCTACAAGTATCTGCTTGCCGGACGCGTCTCGGACAAACTCCCGAAGCTTTTGAGCATCGACCGTCAGGACAGCGGCTTTCCTGTCTATCAGGAGCTGCTGCAGATGGCGAACGATGCCATGCAGGCGAGGAACCATCTGAAATCCCTGCCCGACATGCACGATCTCAAGATGGCGATGGTCAACCACATTCTGAGGGAGCAGTCGGCCCCGACCAATCTCCAGTACGCCGCCTCCGAACGTCAGTACTACGAGGAACTGGCTCGCGAAAACCTCTTCTGGGCCTGCAACGATCCGCGGATCTCCTGGAGCGGCAATGTGAATGACAAGCGGCGCAAATACCGTTTGCACTGGGCGGTCTACGACAGCCAGCAGAACATCCCGCTGATCTACATCATGGACCTGGAAGACACCGGCAAGAGGCCCCTGGCCAGGGACGAGTACCGCTGGCCCCGCGTCCAGAGTCATCTGGCCGCGCAGTCCTCCGCGTCCCTGAAACTGGTGACCATTGCCCGCGGCTTCGACCGCGACTTTGACGACATTCACCCAAAAAGGCTGCGCCGGTTTTTCATCGGACCGATGTACAGCCACACATTCACCGAGCAGTCGGGTCCGCTGCGCGAGGTTCTGGCCCAGGCTGGCCAAAAACCCGGCGAGGACTGGGCGCTGGCCTGGACGACGGAAACGCTGCTTGCCTCGAATTTCGAGTATGAAACGTCCGGCTTCTTTTCGACCGTCGAACGGCAGATCTATCAGCTCGACCCGCTCGCCGGCTCGGCCCGGGACGCGCAGGACGTTGCCGGCCATACCGACCAGCAGCGCTCCCTCATCCTGCCCTTGCGCCCCTATCAGGTTCTCGAAGAGCTCGATCCCCCCGGTCTTGCCCACATCCGCAAATACGCCGTCAGCCCCAAGGGCAAAATCCTCAGCTACAAATAGGTTTTTCGCGTGACCCTTTCCAACGACCTCATGGAACTGAAAGAAGACAAGATCCGCGAGAAGTACAGGCTCGCGGAAGCCATGCTCGAAGGGTTCGATCACACGCCGCGCATCGCGGCCAAACGCGAACCCGACAGGGTTCAGGAACGCTCGCCCGGCCTCGGCACCCGGCGCCGGTTCCGCTCGACCACTCCGGGACTTGTCACGCGCTCCACCGCGCGGCCCGAAGGGGTGCAGCTTTCGGTCCGGATCCTGGAAAGCGATGACGACACGCTGACGACCCCGCTCCAGGCAAGCGTGCTCAGAGCCCTGCGCCGGTCGCTATCAGTCGCCCAGGCCATCGCAGACCAATTTGCCGAACAGACGGGCCTTTCGGATCTGAAACGCACCAACCTTGCCGGCACGCTGGACCCATCGCACAAGGTCCGCTTTCAGGAGCTGCTCACGGCCTCCGCGCTGATATCGCTGCACGTGTTTGCGAACATGACGGACTTCCTTCTGGCCGACCAGGTCGCCGAAGCCGGGGAAGCCGATATCCAGTGCGGCGAAGTGGAAGAGATCCTCACCGACAACGACCAGCTCGCCCTGCACGGAACGCTCTGGGAGCTGGACCAGGAAATCGCGGCCGCCGGTGTCGAAACCGACGCCCAGCTCATCGGCCTGATCACCTCCTTCTGCGAACAGCTGATGGAAAAGGTGACCCTGCGCGCCGAAGGCGTGACGGCTCTGAAACCCTTTTCGGACGTGCGTTACCGCGTCGAAGCGGACAATTTCGAAATCACCGGCTTCACCCCCACGGCCAGAGCACATTCCAGCACGCTGACAATGGCCTTCAAGAAGCCGGAAGAGGTCGTCGGCAACCACATCGCCAAATACCAGGCGATGAAGCTGTCCAAGATGTTGATGGCCTACGATTTCGACCGCAAACTGAACCCGTTTGCCGAACTCGGCGGCTTCATCTTCACCTTCATGGGCGACGGCAAACCGGGTACGGGCAAGACCACGCTCATCCAGATGATGGCGGGCATGATCAACGATTATTGCGCCAATGCCGGCTACCCTTTCCGCTATCAGAACCTGTCCACCGATAGCATCGACAGCTACCAGGGCAAGTCCGCGCAAAATGCCAAGGCCTTCGTCCGCGACGTCACCGATCCCAATGTGATCGGCTTCGGCACCGTCGATGACATCGACCAGCTTGCGGGCAAGCGCGGCGACCGGCAATCCTCCGCCGGACAGCTGGAAATCACCGCGGTTCTGATGGAGAGCTTCGCCGGTGCCAACACGGTGGTCCGCGGCAACTGCACCTTCGGCATGTTCTCCAACTACCCGGAAAATGTGGACGACGCCCTGCGCCAGCGCGCCGGAGCCCGTTTCCTGGTCGACGGACCGCAGACCCGCGAGGACTATATCGACATTCTGCATCTGCTGATGGGCAAGAACCATTCGATCCCGGTCGGCGACCACGACCTCTTCGAAGCCCAGGCCATCAGGAAGGCCGTCGCCGCCTCCTACGACCGGCATTCGCGGCCCCAGGAAGACAAGCTTTTGAAAGTCTTCGAAGGCATCAGCAGCCGTATCGGCAACCTTGACACCATCGCCAAGCTGGGAACCTATCTGAAGGCCATTCAGGAGGCGGACGAACGCTTCACCGGCAGGGCGATCAAGAACATCACCGATGCCATCAAGGTGCGGGCAATGGATTTCGAACTGCCTGACGAATGGATGGAAAATCCGGATCTGTTCCTGTTCAAGGACTACGAGACCAAGAAATCCATGATTGCCGACCTGGCGCAGCCGATCACGATCGACATGGTGATCCAGGAGATCAACCGCTACGCGGACAGCGAATTCCGCTATGCCGACAAGTCGGATGAAGCCGCCATCGAAAACGCGGTCCGGGAGATGCAGCGGATGGAAGAGGCCAAGCGGCGCTTCATGGAGGCCACCCGCCCATGATGCGTCTGGTCAGAAAAGGGCTGATGTACGGCAACCTCTTCGAGGTGACCTCACCATCCATGGTGAGCCGGTACAATCGCGCCCTTCAGCACCTGACCGGCAAAACGACAGACCTGAAGGAGTTTCACGTCGATATTTCCGGCTTTTCTCCGGAAATCGGCGACGAGCTGAACGATCCGCTTTATCTAAATCCCAATGGCTGCAACCGGCAATTCATCCTCCTGTCGGCAGCGCAGAAAACCGCACCGTTGCTCAATGCGCATTTCTCCTTCTCCCGCTCGGTCCTGAGACGCTACATCGACGAAAACGAGGAACAGCTCTTCGCGCTGACCATCCATGACGCCGTGATCGGCGAACTGCTCAACACGGTCTATTCGATCCGCTCCCCGCAGGATCTATTCGACATCCGCACTATCGGCGTGGAGGCCGACACGGTCGGAGGTCATGTGGACGCCAGCGAGGAACTGTCGCAAAAGATCCACGCCTTCATGACGGAGCCGGACGGCTGGTGGGACGATGTCCTGATCGCCGAGATGGTCGAGCTTTCCAGGCAGACGGGCGACATCATCCGCACGCCGCTCAAGCTGGAAGCCCAAAACTTCGAGCAGGCCAACTTCCATACATCGCATTATGGCGGCCTCTACATTTTCCGGGACGTCAGGCGGTCGGCCTGTATCGCGTCGAAGAAGCTGGACATCATTGACGACATCCCGGTGAAAAAGGTCCTGACACTGGACGACCGGGAAGCGGTCGCGGCCTGTCTCGACCGCAACCGGCTGGTCGAGCCTATCCATGATGCGGCGGGCGCCGATGCTGCCGGCATCCTCAAGCAGAAACTCGATTTCATCGCGATCGATACGGCGGCGGAAAAGGGCGAGGACCTTTCAAACCTGTCGCGCCGCGACCTCAGAAGCCTGAAGCGCAAATACCACGGAGACCTTCCGGAGACCTATCACGCCCTGGAATATATTGTCCGGCGGCTGTCTTCAGGCAAGCGCGTTGCCTTTCCCGATGCCGGCGACCCGGCCTATTTCTATCTGCTCCGCTCAAGCAACCATCCGGACAAGCATCTGGTCAACATGCTGCTGGCGGAACTCACGCCTCTGGACTTCAGGCAGCTGTTCATCTGTCACAAAGACGCATTTTATGCGCACTATCAGACCTGGAGCGACGCGAAGAGAACCTATGCCGCGCAGTTTCTTGCCGAGGAATATATGGTCGACAAGGCCGGGACACGCGAGGAGCTGTTTGGTCCGGAACCCAGCATGGAAGAGGAAGACACCGACTTCGGCTTCGGCAGGAACATGGGCCCGTGGGGTGCCATTCCGGGCAGCAACGACGACGATGAGGACGACGATGAGGACGACGACGATTGATCAAATACGTTAAATGGATTGTGGGCATTCCGCTGGTTCTGGTCGTCGTGGCATTTGCCCACTACACATTGCCGGGCCGCGACGTTGTCCGGATCGTCGGCACCGATGTCAAACGCATGGACATCGGCTCGTCTTCGCTGTTCTGGGCGGCCCCTGATGCAGGCACCAACAACAACTGGACCAGGGACGTCCGCTTCATCAATACAGTTTGGCCGGACGGCGAACCGAGGGTCTACCGCAACGAGGACACGGACTGGGGCTGGCCGCCCTATTTCAAGTTCGACAGCAGCAACATCACAGCCCGGGCCCAGGACCTCGCGAAAAAGAAGGACGAGGTCTGGATTGCCGTAACCCACTACGGCTGGCGGATCGAACTCTTCACCATCTTTCCGAACGCCATCGACATTGAAGAAGTCGAAGGGCCGGATGTGGTCCTGATCCCCTGGTTCAACATCCTGTTCATTCTTGTGCTCGCGGCGCTCGCCCTGATCGTGGTCCGGGCCATCAGCATCTTCAAGAAACGGCGGATCGATCCGCTCGTCGAGGGCATCGACGACTTCATGGACGATATCGGCGAGAACGCGGAGCAGGCACGCGAAGAGGCTCATAAGCGCGCGAACGAAGCGACGGGCGGCTTCCGCCGTTGGTTCAAGCGCTGGTTTGGCTGACCGACCCCGAATGCCAGATGACAAATTCGTTCTTTCCCCTCATCCTGTGGGGCTGCATGGCCTGACCCGAAAGATGGGCCTCACACCCGGCAGCTACAGGAACTTCAGTTGAGTAGAACGAACCGGCAAATCGACCTTGTCATTTTCGACTGTGACGGTGTCCTGATCGACAGCGAAGTGATCAGCGCGCGCATGCTGGTTTCAGAGCTTGCGATGCGCAACATCCATATCACCATGGACTATGTCGCCCATCACTTTCTCGGCCGCAGCTATCCGGTCGTGCTGCAGCAGATCCGCAAGGAATTCGGCGTCGATCTGCCACCGGAATTCGAGGTGGAATACCGGGCGAACCTGCTGGAGGTCTTTGAGCGGGACCTGAAGCCGATCGACGGGGTGAGAAAGGTCGTCGAAGACCTCATCCCGGATTATTGTCTTGCCACGAGCTCCAGCCCGCCGAGGCTGGCAAAGTCGCTGGAAATCGCCGGTCTGGTGGATATCTTCTCCGGCCGTGCGACGACGGCCTCGGAAGTTTCGCACGGCAAACCCGCGCCGGATCTATTTCTGCTTGCGGCCGAAAAACGAGGTGTCGCGCCGCAAAACTGCCTCGTCGTCGAGGACAGCGAAAACGGCATCAAGGCAGGCCTTGCTGCGGGCATGCAGGTCTGGCGTTTCATAGGCGGATCGCACCTGAAAGATCTCCCGAAATCCGAGGAAATCGCTGCCGGGGCGTCGCGGATATTTGCATCTTTCGACGAATTCTATCAGCTTAGACCCGATTTGAGACGCGGCGACAACCAGGCGATCAGGCGATAACCGGAATGAAAATGAAGACCCCCGCCGAGACCTCCCGTCTCGATGATGCCGCCCGGGCGGGCTGGCTTTATTACGTGGCCGGAAACACGCAGGATGAGATCGCCCGCAAGCTCGGTGTGTCGCGGCAATCGGCCCAGCGGCTGGTGTCGCTGGCGATCAGCGAACGGCTGATCAAGGTGCGGCTCGATCATCCGATTGCCAAATGCATGGAACTCAGCCAGCGGCTTGTCGACCGCTTCGGGCTGAAGGCCTGCGAAGTGGTGCCGAGCGATCCGGATGCCCCCTCCTCGACCGTCGGCATCGCCCAGGTGGCCGCCGCCGAGATGGAAAGGCATTTCCGCTCCCAGCAACCCAAGATCATCGCCTTCGGCACGGGCCGGACGCTGCGGGCGACCGTCGACCAGCTTCCTTCCATGGACTGTCCGCAGCACCGCATCGTCTCGCTTCTTGGAAACATGATGTCGGACGGTTCGGCCTCGGCCTACAACGTGATCATCCGGCTGGCGGACCGGATCAACGCCCGCCACTATCCGATGCCGCTGCCCGTCTTCGCCCGCTCGCGGGAAGAACTGGAGCTGCTGCACAATCAGGAAGCCGTTCACAACATCCTGGACCTCGTCCGTCAGGCGGACGCGACCTTTGTCGGCATCGGCAACATGGGCCCGACGGCACCGCTTGCAGTCGACGGATTCGTCAACCTCGACGAAATGCGCGCTCTGGAAAACGCCGGAGCGGTCGGTGAGATCACCAGTTGCGCCTATGACCGCGACGGCAAGCTCATCGAGGGTCTCACCAATGACCTCGTCGCCAGTGCACCGCTCCTGCCTGCCCGTGAAAAACCGGTCTACGGCGTGGCTGCGGGCGATGCCAAGGTTCCGGCCATGATGGGCGCCCTCCGAGGCAAACTGATCAACTGCCTGATCACGAATGAGACGACAGCTGAGCATTTGCTCAGGCTTTGAGCATTTTCTCAACTTGGTTAGCAATATGATTTTAAAGGGTTTTTTGCGTAGCAGCGAAAGACCCTTTTATTTTAGGCGATTCCCACCTTGACATTTGCTCACAGCGTGAGCGAATATTTGCCCGCAAGAATGGCAAATGCCCAATCTCGCTTGGGAGGAAAATATGACATTTCATACCCGTGCGCTTCTCGGCGCATGTGCAATTGCTGCACTCTGTGTACCGGCAACTGCAGAAACGATTACCATCGCGACCGTGAACAACGGTGACATGATCCGCATGCAGGGTCTGACGAAAGAATTCACCGACAAGAACCCGGATATCGACGTCAAATGGGTGACCATGGAGGAAAACGTTCTCCGCCAGCGCGTCACCACCGACATCGCCACCAAGGGCGGTCAGTTCGATGTCATGACGATCGGCACCTACGAGGTTCCGATTTGGGGCAAGCAGGGCTGGCTCGTCTCTCTGAACGACCTGCCCGAAAGCTATGACGTTGACGACCTTCTGCCGGCGATCCGCGGCGGCCTGACCGTCGACGGCAATCTCTATGCCGCGCCGTTCTACGGCGAAAGCTCCATGGTCATGTACCGCAAGGACCTCATGAAAAAGGCCGGCCTGGAAATGCCGGACGCTCCGACCTGGGACTTCATTGTCGACGCCGCCAAGGCCATGACCGACAAGGAAAACGAAGTCTACGGCATCTGCCTGCGCGGCAAGGCCGGCTGGGGCGAAAACATGGCCTTCCTGACAGCCATGTCCAACTCCTTCGGCGCGCGCTGGTTCGACGAGAACTGGAACCCGCAGTTCAACACGCCGGAATGGAAGGAAACCCTCACGACCTATCTGGACGTGATGAACGAGGCAGGGCCTCCGGGCGCGTCTTCCAACGGTTTCAACGAAAACCTCGCCCTGTTCCAGACCGGCAAATGCGGCATGTGGATCGACGCGACGGTTGCAGCGTCCTTCGTGACAAACCCGAAAGACTCCACAGTCGCCGACAAGGTCGGTTTTGCGCTGGCTCCGGACAACGGCCTTGGCAAGCGCGGCAACTGGCTGTGGGCCTGGTCGCTTGGCATTCCCGCCGGCACCCAGAAGGAAGCAGCGGCCAAGAAGTTCGTCGAGTGGGCAACCTCTAAGGACTATCTTGAACTGGTCGCCTCCGAAGAAGGCTGGGCAAACGTTCCTCCGGGTACGCGGACCTCTCTTTACGAGAACCCGGAATACCAGAAAGTTCCGTTTGCCAAGATGACGCTCGACAGCATCAACTCCGCCGACCCGAACAACCCGACCGTCAAACCGGTCCCCTATGTCGGCGTGCAATTTGTTGCGATCCCTGAGTTCCAGGGCATGGCCACGGTCGTCGGCCAGGTGTTCTCGGCAGCGCTTGCCGGAACCGTGGACGCCGACAACGCTCTTGCCTCGGCACAGGCTGCCACCGAGCGTGAAATGAAGAAGGCCGGGTACATCAAGTAGAGCCTTCTTCCTGCGGACCGGCGGGTCATGCCCGTCCCGCCGGTCTCCTCCATCTCTCCGCGCAAGCGTTATCCTACCGGCTCGTGAAAGAGCAAAGGTTGAGCCATGGCTACCCAACATTCACGGGCAGCGGCCCGTTTGATGATCTCGCCAGCAGTGCTGCTGCTTCTCGGATGGATGATCGTCCCGCTTTCAATGACCGTCTATTTCTCGTTCCTGCGCTACAATCTGCTGCTGCCGGGCATGGAGGAATGGACAGGGTTTACCAACTACTCCTTCTTTCTCACCGACCCGGCCTTCTTCGCGGCCCTTAAGAACACGCTCCTGCTCGTCGGCGGCGTCCTGGCGATCACCATTATCGGCGGCGTTCTGCTGGCGCTGCTGCTCGACCAGCCCATGTGGGGTCAGGGTATCGTCCGGATCCTGGTGATTGCTCCGTTTTTCGTCATGCCGACCGTCTCGGCACTTGTGTGGAAGAACATGTTCATGAACCCGGTCAACGGTCTGTTTGCATATGCTGCGAAGTCCGTCGGCCTGGAACCCTTCGACTTTCTCGCGCATGCCCCGCTGTTATCGATCATCTTGATCGTGTCGTGGCAATGGCTGCCGTTTGCAACGCTCATTCTGCTGACCGCCCTGCAATCGCTCGACAGCGAGCAACTGGAGGCGGCCGAAATGGACGGTGCTAACTTCCTGAACCGGTTCGTCTTCATCATGGTGCCGCATCTGGCCCGCTCGATCACGGTCGTGATCCTGATCCAGACGATCTTCCTGCTGTCGGTCTTCGCCGAGATCCTCGTCACGACGAACGGCGGCCCGGGCACTGCATCCACAAACCTCACCTTCCTGATCTACGCCCAGTCGCTGCTTCAGTTCGACGTCGGCGGCGGATCGGCCGGCGGTGTGGTCGCCATCATTCTCGCCAACATCGTTGCGGTCTTCCTGATGCGGATGATCGGCAAGAACCTGGAGGCCTGAGCCATGGCACGTGCAGTCACTTCTCGCCGCAAGGCCGTCACCACCCTCTTTGCCTGGCTTGTCGGTATTGCCATCTTTTTCCCGATCCTGTGGACCGTGCTGACCAGCTTCAAGACGGAAGCGGAAGCCATCGCGTCTCCTCCAAGCTTCCTCTTCTTCGACTGGACGCTGGAAAACTACAGCACGGTCCAGGAGCGCTCCGACTATTTCCAGCACTTCTGGAACTCGGTGGTGATCTCCTTCGGGTCCACCATTCTCGGTCTCCTCATCGCGATCCCCGCCGCCTGGTCCATGGCCTTCGTGCCGGCCAAGCGCACCAAGGACGTGCTGATGTGGATGCTGTCCACCAAGATGCTGCCGCCGGTCGGCGTTCTGATCCCGATCTACCTGCTCTTCCGGGACACCGGACTGCTGGACACCAAGGTCGGCCTCGTGATCGTGCTGACACTGATCAACCTGCCGATCATCATCTGGATGCTGTTCACGTATTTTCGTGAGATTCCGGGAGAAATCCTGGAGGCGGCGCGGATGGACGGTGCGGAACTGTGGGCGGAAATCATCTATGTCCTGACGCCCATGGCGGTTCCCGGCATCGCCTCGACGCTGCTTCTCAACATCATTCTGGCCTGGAACGAAGCGTTCTGGACCTTGAACCTCACCGCGGCCAATGCCGCCCCGCTCACGGCATTCATCGCCAGCTATTCCAGCCCGGAAGGTCTGTTCTACGCAAAGCTGAGCGCCGCCTCGACAATGGCGATCGCGCCCATCCTCATCATCGGCTGGTTCAGCCAGAAACAGCTTGTGCGCGGTCTCACCTTCGGCGCGGTCAAATAGGTCAAACAGGAGCCCGGATCATGGGTCAGATTACTCTCAATCAGATCACCAAGAGCTTCGGTGAGGTTCAGGTTATCCCACCTTTGGACCTGCGTATCGAGGATGGTGAGTTCGTGGTGTTCGTCGGACCGTCCGGCTGCGGCAAGTCCACATTGCTGCGCCTGATTGCCGGTTTGGAAGATGTCACCTCGGGCGCCATCAACATTGACGGCAGGGACGCCACGGAAGTGCCCCCGGCCAAGCGCGGCCTTGCCATGGTGTTCCAGTCCTACGCGCTTTATCCGCATATGTCGGTGCGCAAGAACATCGCCTTTCCGCTGCGCATGGCAGGCCTCGGCAAGAGCGCCCAGGATGCCAAGGTCGAGGCGGCCGCCAAGGTGCTGAACCTGACGGACTATCTCGACCGCCGGCCGGGCCAGCTCTCCGGCGGCCAACGCCAGCGCGTTGCCATCGGCCGCGCCATCGTGCGCGAACCGGCCGCTTTCCTTTTCGACGAACCGCTGTCGAACCTGGATGCGGCCCTGCGCGTCAACATGCGCCTTGAAATCTCCGAGCTGCACCAATCGCTCAAGACCACCATGATCTACGTGACCCACGACCAGGTGGAAGCCATGACCATGGCCGACAAGATCGTCGTGCTGCACGCAGGCGTCATCGAACAGGTCGGCTCTCCCCTGGAGCTTTATCACACCCCCCGCAACCGTTTCGTCGCCGGGTTCATCGGTTCGCCGAAGATGAACTTCCTGATGGGGGCTTATGCCGCCGAATACGACGCGGCCACCATCGGCATCCGGCCCGAGCATCTTTCCGTATCGTCGACGGAAGGCAAATGGACCGGCAAGGTGGGCGTCTCGGAGCACCTTGGTTCGGACACCTTCCTTTATGTCGATATCGAAGGCATCGACGAGCCGTTCACTGTCCGCTCGTCCGGCGAAATCAGCGTGCGTCACGGCGATACCATTCACCTGACCCCGGATCCGGAAAAAATCCATCGCTTCGACAATCAGGGCCTGCGGATCGCATGACGCGCCTTTCAGGAAAATCTTCGCTGATCACCGGTTCTGCCCGGGGGATCGGCAAGGCCTTCGCTGCCCGCTACGCCGAAGAAGGGGCCACGGTGACCATTGCCGACATCAATCTGGACGGCGCGGAGGCCGCTGCCCGGGACATCGGTCCGAATGCCTATGCGGTGAAACTCGATGTCACCGATCAGGCCTCCATCGATCAGGCTATCGCGGCCGTCGAGGAGCGAACCGGTGGCCTCGACATTCTGGTCAACAACGCCGCCCTGTTCGATCTGGCGCCGATCGTCGAAATCACACGAGAAAGCTACCAGAGGCTCTTCGACATCAATGTCGCCGGCACGCTCTTCATGATGCAGGCCGCAGCCAAGTCCATGATCAAACGCGGCAAGGGCGGCAAGATCATCAACATGGCCAGCCAGGCCGGCCGCCGGGGCGAAGCCCTGGTCGGGGTCTACTGCGCCACGAAAGCGGCGGTGATCAGCCTCACCCAGTCGGCGGGTCTCGATCTCATCAAGCACGGCATTAACGTCAATGCCATCGCTCCCGGTGTCGTCGACGGCGAACACTGGGATGGCGTGGATGCGCTGTTTGCAAAATATGAGGGCCTGAAACCGGGCGAGAAAAAAGCCGCCGTCGGCGCCGCCGTGCCCTTCGGCAGGATGGGAACCGCGGACGATCTCTGCGGAATGGCCGTATTCCTGGCTTCGAGCGAGGCCGATTACATCCTCGCGCAAACTTACAACGTCGATGGCGGCAACTGGATGAGCTGACCAATGACACAAAAACTGGGTAATTCTGTGCTCGCGTCCCTCCCCGAAACTGTTATGGCGCCGGCCTATCGCCGGACCGACCTCACGCCAGGCATCGTGCATATCGGTGTCGGCAATTTCCACCGCGCCCATCAGGCGATCTACCTGAACCGGCTGTTCAACCTCGGCAAAGGCCATGACTGGGCCATCGTCGGGGCGGGCCTCAAACCCTTTGACGGGGCAATGCGCGACCGGCTGAAAGCCCAGGACTGGCTGACCACGGTCGTGGAACTCGACCCAAACGGTTTGAGCGCGCAAATCTGCGGCTCAATGATCGACTTCGTCGAGGCCGACCCCGCCGCACTGATTGCCAGACTGTGTGAACCGGACATTCGCATCGTTTCGCTGACGATCACCGAGGGCGGCTATTTCGTGGATCCGAACACCGGCGGTTTTGACGCGGACCACCCGGAAATCCGGGCTGATCTTGATCATCCGGATGCCCCTCAAACCGTCTTTGGCGTGCTGGTCGCAGCGCTTTTGAAGCGCAGGGAGCGCGGCGTCCCGCCCTTTACGGTGATGTCCTGCGACAACCTGCCGGAAAACGGGCACATCGCGAAACAGGCGGTTGTCGGCTTCGCAAAGGCGCTTTCGGCCGATACCGCCACCTGGATTTCCGAAAATGTCGCCTTTCCCAATGGCATGGTCGACTGCATCACCCCGGCAACCGGCGACCGCGAGCGAAGCCTCGTCAGCGAGGAATTTGGTCTTGAAGATGCAGCGCCGGTGGTCTGCGAACCGTTCCGGCAATGGGTTCTGGAAGACCATTTCCCTTCCGGGCGCCCCGCGCTTGAAAGGGTCGGGGTCGAATTCGTCAAGGATGTCGCGCCATATGAGCTGATGAAGCTGCGCATTCTCAATGGCGGCCACGCGACCATCGCCTATCCAGGCGCGCTTCTCGGCCACTATTTCGTCCATGACGCCATGGCGGATCCGCTGATCCGGGCTTTTCTCAAAAAACTCGAAGAAGAGGAAATCCTGCCGACCGTGCCGGAGATCCCTGGCGTCAGTTTCGAAAAGTACCTGACCACAGTGATGGAGCGGTTCTCCAACCCGGCGGTCGGCGACACGATCCCGCGTCTTTGCCTCGACGGCTCCAACCGGCAGCCGAAATTCATCCTGCCGTCGATCCAGGACCGGATCGACAAGGGGCTCCCCGTAAAGGGCCTGGCACTCGAAACAGCCCTTTGGTGCCGCTATTGCCTCTGCCGCAATGAGGCCGGTGAAGCGATCGAGCTGGTGGACAACAACGCGGACATCCTGAAGGCCTGGGCGGAGGCCGTCTTCAGCGAAACGTCCGGTTCCCTTGACATGCCAGAGCTCTTCGGCCCGCTCGGCTCCCATCCCGACTACCTGATGGCCTTTCTCGAGGCTGTCCGGCAGATCAAGTCGGTCGGGGTTGCTGAAACGCTCAAGGCCTATATCGAGGGATAGTCCCACCCGGGAGCAGCTTTTTCCGACACGGCAGGGTTTCCCGGCTCCGGCGAGGTGAGACTCACGGCCCCGGGAACGTCACTCGCCAGCGCCTCAGGAACGTCTCCCGCGTCAGGGCATCGAGGGCGACCATCAGGGCGGGAGAGAGGCCGATGGGCCGGAGCGCGGTGGAGCTCAAGGACTCGCCCTCGTTGCCGTCTTCCGATTCCAGCAGCGGGCTGATCAGGAGCGCCGTGCGCAGCTCCAGTGTTCCCTGCGGTGACAACAGGAAATCCAGAAAGTCCTCGGCTAGCGCCTTGTGGTTCGACTGTTTCGGAATCATCAGGGCACGGGAGAGCACCAGCGTATAGTCCGAGGGCAGCACGATGCCGATACGGTCGTCCTGTTGCTGGTACCCTTGCGCGTAGGAGCCGAGCACGTTGTAGGCGATCAGGTATTTGCCTTCCGCGACGCCGCGGATGATGTCGGCAGAACAGCAGGTGGAGACCGCCTGCGAACGCCCCAGAGATTCCTGCAAGGCACCAAAGGTGGAGGCCTCCTGGGAATCGGCGAAGGCGAAGAGATAGCCAAGGCCGGACTGCTCGATATCGTAGGTGGCGACCTTGCCCGCATAAGGCGTGTTCGACGGTCTCAAGAGATCGAGAAGATCGAAGCGCGTCTTCGGAACGTCGCCGGCCGGAACCAGATCCCGGTTATAGACGATCACCGCCGGTTCGCGCGTGATGCCCCAGAGCTCGTCCCGCCACCTGAGCGCGTCGGGCACCTGCTCCGTCATCCGGGAGGAATAGGGCGCGGCGCAAGCCTCATTGACGAGTTGCAC
>JBNLAU010000052.1:0-9532 GCA_050302295.1 Roseibium sp.
CGCATATAAGGCCGGTGGAACACGACGGCCCGGACATTGTAAGCAACGGGATCGCGCTGTCTGGAACAGCACATTGGATGTTTGATAGAGGGCTGGTTGGACTCGCCGACGATCTAACGATCCTGATCTCCCGACAGAGCAACGATATGGATGCAGTAAGAGGTATGATAAATCCTTCGGGTAGATTGCTGGCGCCCGAACGCCCTGCAAATCGGCCCAGGTCTGAGTTTGTGGCTTGGCATAGGGAACATAGCTTCAAGCAATAGCGGCTCACGCCAATCACCAACTTCGAGCCTGTGTCCTTTGCTTCAGCGTTCGAGATATCGCCGCTCCCATGCCGCGCTCATTTATGACGACGAGAGTCATTCGTTCGCGCTATGGGAAAACGAATTGGGAAGGTCATCAAATGGGCATTCAACGACATCATAGGCTTTGAGGTTTGGGATGCCGACATTTACTGTAACCAATCATTAGAAACTTTTGGATTTTGGAGCCTCTATTGCAGGATCGGTATGCAGGCGATGTCGGTGACTTTGTGAAGCTCGGGCTGTTGCGAGCTGTATCTCCGGGGCGTAAGCTCGGGGTGATTTGGTACAGGTATCCGAATGAAAATCATAACAAGGATGGGCGGCATGTTTCCTACCTTGAGGAACCAGATCGGTATGCTCACCTGGATCGAGAGCTGTTTGATCATCTCGGACAGGTGGTCGCCAAGAGCCGCACAATCAAATCACTGCTTCCCGCCCTTGGGGATGTGAGTTCTTTCGGTGAGAGCATAGACCTCGCGAACGTGGCTCCACGCGAAAGGCGAGACTGGCGGAATGAATGGCTGTCACGGGCGCTGGATGAAGTTACGGGCTGCGACATTGTATTCGCCGACCCGGACAACGGTATCGTCGACAATGGGGATTGGCGAAAGGGGCAAGCAAAGTTTGGGAAGCAAATGCCCCTTGGGGAAGTTCGTGCCATCGCCCAGGGGCGGTGTGCGGTCATCTACCACCACAACACTCGGCGGGCTGGTGGTCACGACGCAGAAGTGGATCATTGGCTGGAACAGTTTGATACCCAGGGTATCGCGGTTCGGGCGACCGCATACAGTCCAAGGACCTTTTTTGTTCTCAACCCCGATCCGGAAATAGAGGAGAGGGTGAGAAACTTTTGCATTCAGTGGCAGGAAATGCGTGTACGACTGCATACCAACCAGCGGTCATGAACCCCCGTTTTTTCTCAGTCGGAGATTATTGCGCAGAATTCAGGCTTCTCGTCATCCGCGACTGATGCGCAATGCTTCAGTAAACTCTCAAATCGTGACGTATTCGAGCGGTCGCTTTGAACAAGTGCTCCAATTATTTCTTCGAGTTGTTGCGCATTTGATCGTTCGGCTTCTAGCTCAATGGTCAAATTCGCAACGTCCATTGACAAGCTCTCGATGTCCTCCGACAGGCTGGAAACTGTCGCTTGTGCGACCTCCGCAACACTACCATCCAACAGCTCGATATGTTTTTTAAGTTCGGCTTCTAGATTTCGTACATCGTTATTGTAGTTTGAAACAACAGATATTCCTGCATAAAAAATACCTCCAATCCCTATAGCAGCTGCAATTCCACCGCCTATACCTATTCCCCCGATCCAGTTCCTTGCACTTGTCGCAGCTTTTTGAGCAGTAGAAACCAATTCACTGGCTTTTTCGGCATCAGCAAGAGCCTTGGAAATACCACTTCGGATTCCAACTCGATCCTTTTTAGGGTCGACTTGCTTCTGCGCTTTCTCGATGAATTTCTTAATATCCCAGCTTCCATCTCCGGATGGGAGCCGTCCGGTTTCAGTAGAGGATGTCGTCTTAGTGAATTCAATCCAAATCAAACCATCACCTGGTTCGATTTCGTACGCCTCATCGGTAAGATTGTGAATTGGGATGCAAAGGTTTCCCCAGAAGCCTGGGTCAACAAGCGGGCCTGTCCCCAAGAGAAGGCCTCTGTGTACGTGACTGATGCTTAGGTTGAACCGTAAAGCGATAAAGGATGGTAAACGAAACTCTAGATCGCACTGGACGAAAACAATTGAGTTGGGAGGAAGAACGAGGTTTCCCGCCTCGTTTCTGTTGAGCGGCTTAGGGTCTACCCCAGTAGAACCATGTTCCCCTCCAGGTACTTCGAAATAATAGGCGTTGTCCCCAAGCCTGGCCTCGTATGAGGCTTTTTTTAACCTTCCCGATTTACTCGTGTCAGAACTGAAAGGGGCAATCAAACCAGTATTCTTGACGTACTCCACGATATGCTCCGCAGAAAGCAGCGAAGGAGAAATGTCCGGACAAGGGTCGTCAGCAACATCTCGGTCGTCTTCAGTTGCCCGAAATCTTCTGGCCAGTTCTTTTGCATCGTCAATGGAAAGTTCAAATACTTCAGATTCGGGCATCGGGTCGTTCACAAGAAAAAGCCTTCATATCATCCAATACATCAAATGCTGAAAAACCATACCAATTAATGGAGCGGCTAATATTCAACTCAACATTCTTCACAAATTGCGAAAGCTGACTACTCGCGTCCAATAAATCCTCAGGCGAGCCAACATAGTCCAAGTGGTTCATGACCAACCGAGTTGGCTTGTTCGCCTGGATGGCGCGCTTCACGAGTTCGGCATCGAACTCTCCAACACGACGCAGGTTTTTCGTGACGGTCGTATACTCTCGCAAGTCCTCCGAACGGCCGGTTACGTTGGCAACGTCGTCCCAGCTGATTTCGTTCTTGAGCGGTCCTGACTCGCCAGCAACTCGGATTGGGAACGAGCGTGTTACCAGGGTAACATCGTCAACATCTAAAGGACTTAGGCCAGTTTCCGCTAATGCTCCTGCTGCTGTCGTCGTCCTCGCGGTCGCTTTGGGCCAGTAACCCCCGTCGAGCAAGGAAAGCCCGAAACCCTGTGAGCCTTCTACAAGGATCCTCTCTCCGCGATCAGCCTTTGCTCTCAAAAGTTCTGTTGTATCACAAACCTTACCCGGCACGTTGTCCCAAGCTTTGGCATCAAGTGCAGAAATGGCATGCAGTGGAATGTTCTCCGCACTCCGAGCAACACGGGCTATCACAGCGGCACCAACGCCGCTGCCTGTTGAGCCGATTGCACCAATGAGGTCAGCTTTGGCCTCCCAGAGCTTGTGCTCTTCTGTGATGATCTGTGCGTTTTCACTGATGTATATGCGGTCTTCTGGGTAGTCTAGCGCCTTGATTTCTTTTTGCAAAACATCAAGGTCCAAGTACGAACCGGCAGGAAAAACAACGTCAACATTTCGGTCTATGCAACCGGCTGGTAGCTGCCGCAAGGCGAACCTTCTCCCTTGCCTGTCATAGCCAGTGTGGCCCGAGTTCGGCCCTCCGACCCGGACAAGAGTTACATCAGTTTCACGTGATCTTCGCGCGAGCTCTAGCGCTACTTTGCCTTTGCCCTCAGACCCAAACTGACCGCCTACGACGATTGAGACAGGCATGGTTTTTCCCCGAAGTACTGCTCTATTGCGCGAAGCATAACACGTTCCGAATCATCTTTTCCAGCTTCGTTTGCGATCATGACGTGCGCGAGGTCGCGCAAAGTGGACACCTCGCGTTCCACTTCGGAACTGGATGCAACCTTGAAAGAAGTCCGTTCCGCTGCTTCATCAGATTTGCCTCGTAACACAAACCGTTGCTCTCGGGTATTTTCGTCGGCATCTACGAATAAGTGCATAAAATTAAGCCCGAATCTCTCGACGAGGTATGAGTGATCGGTAGCGAAGCGAAGTCCATCGACTACAATTCGCTTGCTACCCTCGACCCTTCCCAAGGTGCGTGCAGCGAGTTCTCTTTGGCGGCCGTTCTGGTTCAACTCTGCACCGATTGCCTGGCGATTTGACCTAGAGAGCTCCAACCCACGCTCGTTCAGGAGCTCATCGATGACGAGGCTGAACCTTGTGTAGGCATATCCGTTTTCTTCGAGAATTCTTGCCAAGGTCGTTTTCCCAGCGGCAATCGGCCCACTGATGCCGATCACCATCGGCCGATCTTGGCACTTCAAGGCCGGAATCACTAGCGGTGGCTCTTTTTGAGAGCCGAGCTCTTCAACTAAACCCGCAAGATGGAAGGTCCCCACCAGAGCTGACGTCACCGCGTCCAGCTCATCGTGAGAAACAGTATCCGAGGTAAATTCCCCATCCAGGCCAAATTCTTGGAGGCCTTCTTGAAGCCATTCAATGCCTGCACCCTTTCGTGGAATCCGCATGATATCCTGAGCAGCGCCGGGGTAGCTTTCAATTACCGGTACCCCCATTTCTCTTAGGGTTTCGGCAATCAATATACCACGGGCTGTTAGTTTCTGCATGCTCGGCAGAAGACAAGGATAGACGTTGACACCGCGGCGTTTCAATTCACGTTCGCATTCACGCATGATGCCGATTTCTTCCCTCTTAGGGTCGTCGTCGAACACTTAGGTACGGCCGTACGGCAGGCACAATGGTGAGTCGATCGAAACCAAATCTGGCTTGGCGTTTACTGTTCTTTCAAGAATTTCTTGATCCGCACGGATCAAGGTGGTCTTGGCCTTCCTGCCATCGAGCAAGCACCAACCACTGGCGCGAGCTTCAGAACCAGTCAAGTCGATCCCCACAACGCGTGCATCAGCTGCAGATCGGTTCGAGAAAATCTCTTCGAAGGTGTGTCTGTTCGTGATTTTTCGTCGTTTTGTTATCGTTGTCGGGTCGATTTCCATCCAGTTCTGAGGGGCCGCCCAATCGGAAAATCTTACATCTTGGCTGAAGAGATCCTTTTGCACGCCAAGACGATTGAGCACTTTATCAAATATATATCCCATTGCCGCGATATCTGCGCGGTTGTACTGAAGGAGCTGCTTTAGTGCTTCGTGGTCTCCTCTCAGATACCGATGCCAGAGCAATACTGCAGCGAAACCGTCAATCTCATCTATTAATTGACGTATCGATATATCTAGTTCCTGTTCTATCGATTTCTGCCCGCCTTTTAGGCCAACCCTTCGTGCCAAGTACATTAGATCGACGTGCCGCTGCGGTAAGTTCAACATAGGAATTTCATTTCGGATGAAGCGTTCATCAAAGCGTATTCCGTTGAAAGTAACCATTACTTTGGCCCTATCGAATGCTCCGTATAGCGCGGCAACTTCGTCGCCCTTGACAAAGCTATGACTGCATCCGTCCAAGCTCCAACCGATAACAGTGATTTCATCGTAGTAATGGCTTAGTCCGGTGGTCTCGATGTCTAAGAAGAGAACCTGCTCTGGACGGTAAAGGCACATAGCGAGCGTGTCCCGAAGATACTTGGGCAGCTTCGAAGGAGATTTCGACTCAGTTTGGGTCATTTGGGCCGTGTAGGTCGCATAAGCTTGCTATCGTCTTTGATGAGCATTGGTTTTTCGTGCCTCCCACTTTCAGCTTGTAGTCATTTGTTCCCAAATCAAAAATGGTGTAGGAACTTGCATGCCAGACCATCCTACGCAGACATCTCTCTGATAAGCTCTATCAAAGGTCCGGCTTCATAGCGATCTGCCGCCCGCAGCGCAGCGATGTATCGCGCGCGATGGTTGCTATCGGTAGTGAGCGTCCCCCCGCCCGACCAATCGAGTACGATACCCGGGTCAATCGTGGCCAGGTAAGCATCAGCCATGATCCGCGCCCAGCGTCCGTTACCGTTCGCGAAGGGGTGGACCCAGACCAGTTTGTGGTGAAAGCGTGCGGTGGCTTCCAGCGGGTCATAGGTGCCGTTCTCGCGCCAGTAGCGGGCATCGTCCAGGCAGGTGCGCATTTCGGTCGAGATATGCCAGACCGGAACGCCGATGTTCTTCTCGGTCAGGCGATAGATGCCTGCCCAATCCCAGACCTGGCCGAACAACCGGTTGTGAACCTCACGCGCGGCATCATCGGTCAGGATGTCGAAAGACATGGGCCGCCGGTCCAGCCAGGTCAACCCTTCGATGATGTTCTCGCCCTCCAGCTCGTTCAGCTCGCCGCGTGTGGTGATGTGCATGGCCTTGAGGCCACGCAGCTCGTCGGGCGTCAGAGGGGTCGCACCGGTGGGTTCGTGCAGTTCCAGGGTCACTTCCAGAAATCCCTCGGCATTTCACGCGCGATTTCGCCGGCCAGTTCCTCAATCATCTCGTCCTGGCTGCGCAGGCCCTCGGTCTGTTCTTCCAACGCCATATGCGCGCGGGTGCGCCGGATGATGCGCCTCGCCTTCTTGCGAGCCTGGGCCATGACGATCTCTTCGACCGGACCCTCGCGCGGGATGATCGCGTAGACCAGCTTGCCCCCCATAGCCTCAGCCATCTTGTCGAGCTGGTTCAGGGAGATTGTCCCGGCCTGTTCGTTCTGGATAGAGCTGTAGACGCTGTTGCGCGACACGCCCAACCTTTCGGCTAGACAAGGTGCGCTCATGCCGATTGCTTCCTGGAAGGTCGCGATCCAGCCTCCAAGTGGCTTGGCGAAGGCCTGAGCCAGCTGTCTGGCCTGACTGATCTTGCCTACTGCTTGCCGTTGTTTTGCACGTGAAACGGACATCTGCCAACCTTAAGCTTTGCATACCAGAGGTGATTGTAATATCTAAGTATGGCATTTCTTTGCACTTCGCAATACCACGATATTGCAATACATCTTCACTTGCCAGGCCTTGATATGGCAAATCTCACCGGCACTCAATGCGTCAGCCCCCGGTTCATATCTCGATCCCGCGCCTCTAGCTCTGTTTCAGCCTCTCTTCGGCGTCCCTCGCTAAGCTCAAGCTCTCGTTCAACTTCGCGTCCAGCGCGTTGTAGGTGGCCTCTTCGCTCAGCAAGCCATGCAACGCCTGCATTGACGCGATCTGTGAGCGTATGAGCAACGTCGCGCAGGCCGCGATACCATCCAACTGGGCTTGCAGCCTCTTCGTCGAGCGCGCTTCTAACCCGCTCAATTCCTGCGTTGAGGTTTCGCAGGCCGTCACCAACCGCTCGACGCAAGCGAGCAAGTCGCGCTCTAAGGCTGTCAGGGGCGTCGTCATTCATCTCTCCTCGATCTTGATGCAGATGACCGGCGTCCCGGCCAGTGTGCAGGTCTTCAACTCGGTCCGGTCCGGGTCCAGCGTCAGCCAGGTCTCTTCCCCCTGGTCGATCCGCGTCAGGCCCAGTTCCGTCATCTCCGAGCGTGTCAGCATGACCGTCCAAAGCCAGCTCGCGGCCATCATCGAAGCGATCCCCGTCACGATCAGCCCCGAGATCACGTAAGGAGAGATCGTCAGCCAGCGCCTGATCTGCTCGGTCCGCGTCTCGAACAAGCGTCTGTTCTCGTTCAGGAAGTGGCGTGTATCGCTCTCGATGGTACGTCGCGCGTCGCTCGCAATGGCTATCAAATCGGTCCTGAAGCTCTCCAGCTGGGATGCCATCGAGGCGGCGTAGTCCTGGCGTATGGCGTCCAGCTCCGCGTTCAATTTCTCGCTCAGCCGGGTCGGCTTGCCAGTCTTCATGGAAAATCTCTCCTTTCAGGCGCCAGCGTTCGCCGGTTTCGGGGTCCTGGGCGGTCAGGTAGGCCTTGCCGACGCGGGGCAGGTCGAAGCCCGCATCGGCAAGGGCATCGAGCATGCTGGTGCGGTCGGTGATCAGGCCAATGCTGACCTGGTCGAGGATCCAGGCATGCAGCTCGTCGCGGCCCTGGGCGCGGGTCGGTGCCTCGATGGTGTCGCGCACCTCCTGGGCGCGCTCCAGCTCCATCGGGTCGGCCCAGCCGTGGCGCTGGTTCATCAGGTCGCGCAGGCTGTCAAAGGCGTCCTGGTAGCCGGGTGGGGCGATGTTGAGGCTGCGGCCTGTGGTCAGCTCAAGGCGCGGGGTGCAGAAGTGCAGCTCGACGCGGTCCTCATGGCAGTGGCGGACCCAGAGCATGTCGTATTGCTCGCCGTCCAGCCCGGCAAAGGCCAGTTGCTCGAAGGCGTCCATCACCTCGGCCTGTTGCGCTTCGCCGGGCGCATCCTCTGCGGCAAAGCTGATCACGCCCGCGCGGTAGGTCCACTGATGGCGACTGGCGTCGATCAGCGCCTCGGTGCGGCTGGGATCGCCGCGCAGCACTTGGGGCAGAGGGTCGCGCATCACAGTCAGGGGCTGGCCGTCGGCATCGCGGATCAGATCGCGATTGCCGTCATAGGCCAGCACGCGCTCGGCCACGAGATAGCCGACCGGACCCGCGCCTGCGCCCTTGCCGTTGGGAAAGAACTTGATCAGCACTGCCGTGCCTCTTCGAGGAGTTGGGCAAGCTGGCGTTCGATCACCAACAGGCGGCGCGCGACGGTCAGGCTGTCGAGGTCGGCGCGGCCCACAAGCGTCGCGCGGTTCAGCCAGCGCGCGATCTGGTTGAGGTTGCCGCCTATGCGCCCGACGGCCAGCACCAGCGCCGGATCGACGCGCGGCACGGGCTTCCGGCGGCGGGCCTCGGTCAGACCCAGCGCCTCACGCAGGAGTGTTGCGGCGGGCAGCCCCCCGGCCTCGGCCCTGGCGCGCAGCAGCGCCTTCTCAGCCGCCGTGCAACGGAAGACGAAGGTCTCAGTCAGCGGCTCCCTTGCGCGGGCTTTTCCCGCGCCGGTGGGGTTCGAAGGGGAGGCTTGCCGCCCCTCGCAAGGTCCCGTGTCATCCGCGCCAGCGTATGACATGGGTCGCCTTGCTGTTTTCTCAGACCGCATGGCGGTTCTCCCCCACGGTCGGGGCAACATCCTGCGGAAGACGCGACGAGTGGAGCACATGACGCGGTGCAAGGGACGCGATGCGGAGTGCGGAAGACGTGGCGCAGACGCCACCGTGCGGGGAACGCGATGCATCCTGCACCTGGCGGATGACATCTCGCAGAAGACGCAACTGCGCCTGCCATTCGTCGCTACCCGCCGGGGCCGGTATTCTCCCAGGAAGCCAAAAGCCCAGGTGATGCTCGTGTGGTGACAGGGGCAGACTGCGCTCCAGCGTTGTCATCCCTTCCCGGGCCAGCCGTGCATCCCAGTCCCTGACAAAGCAGATGCCCCTCGGGACAAACACCAGGTCCAGGCGCGTTCCGCCGGATTGCCCTTCATCAGGCAAATCCGGCGCGGACGCGCGCGCCTGTTCTTTTCTAAGTTCTTGTTCTCTATTCGGGGGGCGATCCTGTCCCCCTTTCCTGGACAGGTCTGTCCCGCTTTGCGGACAGGAGTGTCCCCCTTTGGCGCGACTAAGCGGGACAACCTTGTCCCCCTCCCGACGGCGCTCGGTGGCTCGTTTCAGGGCGGCTTCGGTCGGACGGTAGCGCGAGGATTTCCCCTTATTGGTCCCGCGCTCCACGGTCATGTAGCCCGCAGCCTCGACCTTGTTCAGAGCTCGCTTGATCGACTTGGCATGCTTGCCGATGGCCGCACCAATGGTCTCGAAGCTCGGGCGGCTCTCGCCGGTCACATGGTCCGCATGTTTGAGCGCCAGATAAAGCGCCACGCGCAAGGCGTTGTCGTCCAGCTCGTGGTCTGTGACCATTTCCAGAAGATATTGCAGTTTGATTTGG
>JBNLAU010000053.1:0-25270 GCA_050302295.1 Roseibium sp.
CGGGTTTCTTGTCTACGGTGGTTGGGGAGAGCCACTGACTGCGGGAAAGGCAGGGCCGCGCCAAAAATCCTAAAAGCAGTTGGCAATCATGGAGATCAGCCGGTCCGCATAGACCCGCTCGCCGGCATAGAGCCACAATAAGATGGACAGCGCGACGAGGCCCGTTGCGCCGGCGGCCAGTCCGAGAAAAAGCGGCATGCGCATGAGGTTCTGCTGCTCCGCGATGGCCCTAGGAAGAAGCGGGGGCGTTCTCGATCAGCCGCTGCAGCTTCTTCAGGGCGGTTTCCTCTGCTTCGTTGTAGCTGATGGTACCAACGAACTTGTTGTTCGCATCCATCAGGTAAATGCCTGCAGAATGGTCCATCGTGTAGTCGCCGTCGTCAAGAGGGACCTTCTTGGAGTAGACCCTATACGCCTTGAGCATGGCGTCGATCTGCTCGCGCGAGCCGGTGAGCGGCGTGATGCGTTTGTCGAACGCCCAGACATAATCGCGCATGACTTCCGGCGTATCCCGTTCGGGATCGACCGTAACAAAGGCGTAATTCAGCTTGTCCGCATCCGCGCCCAGGGTTTCCATCCAGCCCTGCAGTTCGGACAGGGTGGTCGGGCAGACATCGGGGCAGAAGGTGAAGCCGAAGAAAATGACCAGTGGTTTTCCGGCAAACGTCTTGTCGGTGACGGTCTCACCCGAACCGTTGACCAGTTCGAACGGACCGCCGATAGCGGCCAGCGGCTCGATCAGGCTGCCGCCGTTTTTGTTTCCTGCGGTCTGCTGATAGACCAGCACTCCGGAGACGACGGCGAGGGCAGCAACTGCCACCCACGCCGCGATCCGGAAGAGTTTTAACCCAGACATGGTTTGTCCTCTTCTTCAAGAAGCTCAGTTCTTGCCGTGATCCATTTCACTATGGTCCATCCCGCCGGCATCCATGGACTTGGCACCCATCTTGGCGACATTCAACTCGACGGCGACATCACCGGCCTTTTCGAAAGTCAGGGTCACCGGCACCGTGGAGCCTTCCTCAAAGGATTGGTTCAGGCCCATGAACATGATGTGCAGGCCACCGGGCTTCAAGGTGACTGTTTCGCCCGCCGGAATTTCAATGCCGTCTTCCAGTTTGCGCATCTTCATGACGCCGTCGGTAACGCCCATTTCGTGCAATTCGACCTTTCCGGCAACATCGGATGCTGCGGCAATCAAACGGTCCGCGCTCTCGCCGGAATTGACGATTTCGACAAAACCGCCACCGGCCTTGGCATTCGGCGGGGTTGCGCGGGTCCATGTCTGGCTGATGGTCAGGTCACCGGCTTTGTAGTCGCTTGCCATGGAAGTGAGGGAGACAAGCGAAAGCGCCGTCGCTACGGCGATGGATTTCCAGAGTTTCATGTGTATTTCCTTGGGTAACTGTATTGAAGAACAATGTGTCAGACCAAGGAAGACGGCGGCCCGCGGATAGGCTCTTTCCGGACGGTGTGAGCTTTGGCGTCATCCCGGAAATTTTCCGGCCGCGCAGGTTCCGTGCGAACCGTATTCAGCGCCGCAGAGGAGACGTCGCCGGCCAGGCAGGGGCCAAGGGTACAGCCATGGGCGCAGACGGGACCGCACTGACAGGAGAGCGGGTCGTGCTGTCCGGTTTGGCTTTGCTGCTGTCCGGATGGCTGGCAGAGGCTTGTGAGGCCTGCCGCCGCGGCTGATTCCGGCGAAAGAGCTGTCGCCAAGATGACGGCGCAGAGCCGCATGACAAATGCAAGCGTCGTGAACGCAACCAGCGGATGGCGTTCCCGGCGTAGAAACTGCAAGTGTGAGGCACGCGTGCTCATGAGCCGCCTATACGCCCTAACCGGTTCGAAGTCGAGAGACGAAACCGCGCAGGCGCTTCAGCACGGAAGGGGGCGGGAGCCTGTTTCCAAACAAGTGGCCACGTGCGGAAAGCTCATACCTTTCCGTCCGGCTCCGTCTCCGACTGAGGATCGTCATCGCTGTCATTGTTGTGCGTGTCGAAGTTGTAGATGTCATCCTCATAGGCAGGGAAATCCTCCGGCGAAATGACATACTCCTCCTCGTCCGCATCCAGCGCTTCGGTGGATATAACCGTACCGACCTGGGCGGTTGACGCATATTCGAAGTCCGTCTTCTCGTCCGCGGTAGGCGCCTGACGGGTGAACACACGGCTCACGATGAAGGCCACCATCATCACATTGGCGCCGATCACCATGACGAACAGGCCGGGCGGGCCGATGATGCTCATGATGCCCGAGGCAATCAGAGGTCCGGCGATCGAGCCAATCCCGAAAGACAACAACATGCCTGACGATGTTTCGACAAAGTCTTCGGAGGGCGCATGGTCAAACGCGTGCGCCACGGCGATGGCGTAAAGCGGCTGCGCAGACATGCCGATCAGAACACCCATGATCGCGGCCACCATGAAACTGTCCGGGGAAATGATGATGATCATCAAAGACGCGATGGATGTCGCAACCCCAAGCCCTATCAGAACAAGACGCCTGTCGAAGAGATCGGACAATCGGCCGACAGGCCACTGGGAAATCAGCCCGCCGCCGAACAGTGCCGCGGCAAAAAAGGCCGCATGATCCGTAGACAGGCCGATTTGCGATCCATAAAGCGGTGACAGCGTCAGCAGCGCACCCAGTGTCGCGCCGATAAAGACAACCCCGACAAAGGCAGCCGGCGAGTTTCTATAGAGATGCGCGGGCCGGAAGCGCACAAGCGTGATCGGTGCCGGCTGTGTCGATGTTGTAAGTGACACAGGCATCACGGAAAGGCTGACCATCACTGAGGCAATGGCAAAGGGCACGAAGGTGGCGATGTTCATGGTCGCGATGGAAATCTGACCGGCCATCATCGAACCGAACAGCACGACGATGTAGTATGACATCACGGTGCCACGGTTTTCGTTCGTGGCGGTTTCGTTGAGCCAGCTCTCCACGATCATGTAGAATCCGGCAAGGCTGAAACCCGATATCATGCGGATGATCATCCAGGCATACGGGTCCACGATGGCGGGGTGCAGAATGGCGGCGGCCGACATCAGCGAGACCAGCGCCGCAAAGGCGCGGATGTGCCCGGCGCGCATGATTATCAGCGGCGCCCCCAGGCAGCCGATCACCATTCCGAAAAAATAGGCGGAGGATATCGCACCGATTTCAAAATCAGTGAAATAGAACCGGTCCGCGGCCAGGGGCAGCAGGGTGGTTTGAAGGCCGTGCCCGAAAATAAACAGCGCGACCGACATCAAGAGCGCGGACACAGAAAGAAGTGTCTGGGCCATGGCTGCCTCCCGGGTGAAAAAATAGAACCAAAGCACCGATCGGAACAGGCGCATTTGGTCTCAAGGGTCAGCCTTTCCAGCAATGCCGGTCTGTGTCAATCAGGATTCAATCCTGGTCCCCAGACGAACGCCGGATATGCCGTTTTATCACCTTTTTGAGACGTTTAGGCACGCTGTGGCGCGCTCAGGGCTTCCGTGCCGAGGGCCGTAAAAACTGTGCGCAGGATGCCTTCACAATTGAGCCCTGCCGTGGCGTACATGGCATCCGGTTTGTCGTGGTCCTGATAAATGTCCGGCAGGCAGAGCGTGCGGATCTTCAGGCCATTGTCCAGAAGCCCCTCTTCGGCCAGCCGGGTCAGGACATGACTGCCGAAACCACCGGCAGATCCTTCTTCGATGGTCACCAGCACCTCGTGCTCCCGCGCCAGACGGCGGATGAGGTCCATGTCGAGCGGTTTGGCAAAGCGTGCATCGGCAACAGTTGTCGACAATCCGGCGGCATCGAGCTCGTCGGCCGCTTTGAAGCATTCGAGCATGCGGCCGCCGAAATTCAAAAGGGCGACTTTAGTGCCTTCGCGGCGGATCAGCCCTTTGCCGATTTCAAGCACGCTGCCCCGGTCCGGCAACTCAAGTCCGACACCCTCGCCGCGCGGATAGCGGAAGGAAATCGGGCCTTCATCATAGGCAACGGCAGTCGCCACCATGTGGCGCAGTTCCACCTCGTCGGAGGCTGCCATCACGACAAAACCCGGCAGGCAGGTAAGGAAAGCAGTGTCGAACGCGCCGGCATGGGTCGGCCCGTCGGCGCCCACAAGACCTGCCCTGTCAATGGGGAATCGTACTGGCAGCCCCTGGATCGCCACGTCGTGAATCACCTGATCGTAGGCACGCTGCAGGAACGTGGAATAGATCGCCGTGAATGGCTTGTAGCCTTCCGTAGCCAGGCCTGCTGCAAAGGTGACCGCATGCTGCTCGGCAATGCCGACGTCATAGGTGCGCTCGGGGAAGGCCTCGCCGAAAAGGTTCACTCCCGTACCATCGGGCATCGCCGCGGTGATAGCGACGACCTTCTCGTCCCTTTCCGCCTCTTTCACCAGGGAGGTGGCGAAAACGTTTGTGTAGCTCGGAGCGTTGGACTTGGGCTTGGCCTGCTTGCCGGTGACGACATCAAACTTGGCAACGCCGTGGTACTTGTCCTTGGCGTCTTCCGCCGGTGCGTAGCCTTTGCCCTTCTGCGTGACGGCGTGGATCAGCACGGGGCCGTGGTGGGTGTCGCGGACGTTCTTCAGGATCGGCAGCAGATGGTCCAGATTGTGGCCGTCGACCGGGCCGACATAATAAAAGCCGAGCTCTTCGAACAAAGTGCCGCCGGTCCAGAACCCGCGCGCATATTCTTCCGCACGAGCGGCCTTTTCAAACACGGGTTTCGGCAGGTTCTTCACCAGCGTCTTGGCTGCATCGCGCAGCGTCTGGTAGGTCGGGCCTGAAACCAGTTTCGCCAGATAAGCCGACATTGCGCCCACAGGCGGCGCGATGGACATGTCGTTGTCGTTCAGAATGACGATCAGCCGGGACCCGAGATGACCGGCGTTGTTCATTGCCTCATACGCCATGCCGGCGGACATGGCGCCATCGCCGATCACGGCAATCACATTGTTGTCGCCGCCCTTCAGATCGCGAGCCGCGGCCATGCCGAGACCGGCGGAGATGGAGGTGGACGAGTGCGCGGCGCCGAACGGGTCGTAAACGCTTTCCGAGCGCTTGGTGAACCCGGACAGGCCGTCTCCCTGGCGCAATGTACGGATGCGGTCGCGGCGTTCGGTCAGGATCTTGTGCGGGTAACACTGGTGCCCGACGTCCCAGATGATCCGGTCTTCAGGCGTATTGAAGACGTAATGCAGGGCGACCGTGAGTTCGACGACGCCCAGTCCTGCCCCGAGATGTCCGCCGGTGATAGATACGGCATCGATCGTTTCGGAGCGCAATTCGTCGGCGAGCTGATGCAGATCCGCCTCGTCCAGCCCGCGCAGTTCTGCGGGCGAGGAAACTGTATCAAGCAGAGGTGTGTCGGGTCTGGAAGTCACTCTGACGACGGCTCCGAGTTTCAAACATGGCGGGCAGGCATACACCAACCCGATATAGGGCGCAAATCCGGCGAATGGAATGCGCCAAATTGGCCCGTGGGTACTGACAGCAAGGGTGCCCGGGCACTCTGGTAATTTGTAAAGTGCGATTGTGCAGGGGGCGTGCAATATCTCACGAATTCGTGCGCGGCCCACCGTTCTCGCGTTTCAGCACGTTGTGCCGGTTCAAAATGGCGTCCGGCAACGCCGTTCACTTGCTTCAAAGTCATCTCTTTGAGTGTCCAGTCACCCTTTTGGGTGACGCATTTTTTAAGGAACTATTCTAATGAAATGTGTGTGGTCGATGGGGCCACGTGCACAGTAATCAACTTGAGGTCGCGATTTCGCGGCCTCGTTTTTTGGTGCTTCGGAAATCGTCCGATCTCATTTTGCCCATGATTGCAAAGCCATACTGCTTGGCCGAAATGCTCCGCTAGTACAGCCCCGCCAGCCTGTGAACCAGCCGTGCAAGCTGAAGCTGTGTATGGACGCCGGTCTTTTCATAGATGCGCCGGAGGTGCGTTTTGGCCGTATTCCGTGTGATGTCGAGATCGGCCACGGTGTCGTTCATGGAGCCGCTCAAGGTGAGATGCCTGGCCAGATGCGCTTCCGACTGTGAGAGGCCATAGTGCGCCTGAAGAACTCTCTCGATGTCCTCGGGCAGTTCAGCCGGCTCCGTCACGCGGATAAGGAACCACGGCGAAGCGGATGTGGAAGATTGCGCCGGTTCGGCAGGAACGGTTTCAATTGCAATCCGTTTGAGGGTGCCGTCGACGTCACTGATACAGACGGAACGCGACCTTGGTGCGTTTAATACCTGTTTGCCGGGTGAACCGGCCTGTTCGGCGGCGGTTCGTTCCAACTGCAGGCCCGCGAGAAGATCCTGCAACTCTGTTTCTATCTGCTTGTTTTTAAAAACAAGCTTCTGCCGGCGCCGGATGGCGACATCTGCGTGCATTAGCGCGTCCAGACCCGAAGGCGTGTGAGCGAGAATGTCCCGCTCCGAGTTGATCAGGACGGCGGAACGTCCAAGCGCGGACAGCAGAGAGCGCAGGAGCAGATTGTCGTTGCGCACTTTTTCCAGCTGAAGATGGAGGTTCAGTCCGGGCATGAGGGCCTGGGTGATGGTCCGGAAAGTCTCGTAGGCAACAGCAAGATCGATTGTGTCCACCGTGTGCTTTGTGAACAGACAGCCGAACAATATTGTCGAGCGGTCGGAGCGCCAAACGGGCGTAATCAGTCCCGGCGCGCGCAGCAGCAGTCCTGCCTGCTCCTGCTCCGGTTCGTCCGGTGGGGGCGATACTTCCGCCGTGTCGCGGCCAAGGGGGGGCTCCGGCCCCACGTTTAATTGCGGCGGCTGTTCGCGGCTGAAGGAGGTCTTGCAATAAGGGTAGTAGAGCGAGGCGTCGTTCAGCAGAAACTGAAAGGCTGGATGGCCGCCTTCGGTCTCGATCCGCTGAAGCACTTCGCCGAAATCCCTGGCTTGCAGCTCGCCGCCGAATGGAGGCAGGGGATGCCCGTCGCTGTCATATTCAGCCAGAAAGGTTTTGCAGCCCAGAATGGCGTCGAGAAAGCTCAGAACCGGCGGCCATGCGTCTGACTGTACTGAGCACTCGAGGACGTGCAAAAGTAATTTTGCTTCGTCAGATTTGCTGAGAACAAGCATGATAAATCGGTTCTACTAATGACTACATATCTTCCTCTTGAAGTCATTAATATTAATACCAATCCGACGATGCCAAGGCAATGGAACATCCCGGAGTGAACTGAATAATGAGTCTCTAACATCGGGTGAGAATAGCAGACAAGACCAAGCGTGATTTACAGCTTGGCCGGCGCAGTCTGGACGGCGCCGATAGTGTGAAAGGTTCAAGGTCAGAAGGGAGCCGCCGTCGGGATGTGGGAAGCTTATTGCGGGTCGAGCGTTTCCGTTCCGCTTGGCTCGCCGTTCTGTCCAAGCTGGATCTTCTCCACCTTGGCTTCGGCGGATTTCAGCAGCGCGTCGCAATGTTTGCGCAGGGCATCGCCGCGCTCGTACATGTCGATGCTGCGTTCCAGCGGCACATTGCCCTGTTCAAGTTCGCGCACAATGGTTTCCAGCTGCTTGAGCGCGTCCTCGAAAGAAAGGCCGGAAATGTCGTTCGCAGCATCGGTCATTGGTGCGGTCCCGTCTGTCAGGCTGTGATGTTATCCTGACTGGCAAACTTGCGGTCTGAGCGGCGAAGGTCAAGGTGTCATTTAAAATTCAAATCGCTCATCCCCGTGGTTTTAACCCAGGCCTGCCCCGGCAGACGTCCATCTGCGCGCTTTCAGTGCCGGGAGTGAGAAGGCGAATTTCCGGAATAACCTTACCCGGTCATCAGCGTCATCACATGCGCGGCCACCGAGCGAGCAAGACCCTCAAGGTCATATCCGCCCTCAAGGACGGAGATCAGGTGTCCGTTGCTGTGTTTGTCGGAGACATCCATCAGCACGCGTGTCGCCCAGGCAAAGTCCGCTTCCACCAGATTGAGGCCGCCAAGCGGGTCGCGCGCATGTGCGTCAAAACCCGCTGAAATGATGACCAGCTCGGGGGCGTAATCATCGAGACGAGGCAGGATCACGGCCTCGAAGGCTTCTTTGAATCCAGTGCCGTCTTCGCCGGGGGCAAGCGGTGCGTTGACGATTGTATTCGCCTCTCCGGTTTCCGAAGCAGCACCCGATCCGGGATAAAGCGGCATCTGATGCGTGGAGCAATACATCACGTTCGGATCGTCCCAGAATATGTCCTGGGTTCCGTTTCCGTGGTGAACATCGAAATCGACAATGGCAACGCGCCCAAGGCCATGCTTTGCCTGAGCATAGCGGGCGGCGATGGCGGCATTGTTGAAAAAGCAAAAGCCCATGGCCCGGTTCTTTTCCGCGTGATGGCCCGGAGGCCGGGAGGCGGAAAAGGCATTGTTGACCTTTTTCGTCAGCACTTCGTCCACGGCTCGGCAGGCGCCGCCGACGCCGCGCAGCGCGGCTTCCCAGGTGCCTGGGGACATGGTGGTGTCCGCATCCACCCGCGCAGTGCCCTCGTCCGGGGCCAGACGATGAATCTGATCGACATAGCTCATCGGGTGTGCGCGCGCGATGTCCTCGACCGCGCCCATCGGTGCCACGTCCCGCTCAACGGACTGAAACTTTTCATGCTCCAGAATACGGTCGATGGCACGGATCCTGTCCGGCCGTTCCGGATGCCCCACAGGCGTCAGGTGATCGAGATAGGACGGATGGTGCAGGATCAGGGTCGACAAAGGGCGTTTCCGGACAGTCAATTGCTATGAATATGGCTCAAGTCATCAGAACGGTTGCTGGTGGTGCTGTCAATTACCACCGGTCCTTGGACGTCGAAAGCGTCTCATTTCTGGCGCACGAAGAGTGAACTTCAAAAGGAGGGGGGAATGCGGCATCAACGCTGCCGGCGGACATGTCGATCTGTCCGGGCTCTTCGCAGATTGCCGCAAAGACGCCTCCAAGTTCGCACAGGGCCGGGGTCTGTTTGGCGGGCTCGTTGGCGAGTCTCTTGTGATTGAACGTGAGTGGCGGGCAAAAAAGAGGCCGGCGATCACGCCGGCCCTATTGGAGGTGCGAGCACCGCAATGCCCGAGGGGAGGTCCGCTGCATCTCAATTCTGATTTTCAAACTACCTGATTCTAGTAGGGTAAATCGAGCTTTTTACCGTAATCCCGGCGGCGTGGTGTTGATAAGTTAGCCTGACGAGCTGAATTTGGTGCCGTCATTGTATGAAATGTTTGGTCAATATCGAGTGCAGAAATCATCGGTTCTTCATGGCTCGCCACTGTTTCTTGGCGGGGACGCCGATTAACTCAAGGTGAACAGCATTCAACGTTCTTCGTAAGTCTCAAGTGGGAATAGCTGATTTCTAAGGCTTTTTGAAAACGTGGCAAAATAAACAGCCAATCTGCTGCAACTGCCGTATGCGGCAGGTGCGCATAAAGTCCGGCAATCAGCGTTCCCCGCGCGGGGCTGCGGCGCGGCGCAAACGATCGTTGATTGCCTCGCCCAGGCCAAAGTTGGGGATAATTTGCGCCCGGATGGTATTGGCGGCGCTGGAGTCAAGCGTGCGCATGGCCTGAAACAGATTGGCGGCAGCTTCGGCGAGGTCGCCCGAGGGGCTGAGATTGACTTCCGCGAGGGCTTGGCCGGCCCCGGGCAGTGGATCCGGACCGAAAGACAGCAGGGCGTCCTCGGGACTGGCTTCGCATGCGTCCAGCACCATGCTTGCGTTCGGCGCGTAGTGCGAGGACAGCATGCCCGGTGCCGCGGGAGCGTCGAGCGTCGTATCGGTGCCCGTTCCGTGAAGCGGTGCGCCCAGCACCTTTTCGATATCTTCCCTGGCAAGGCCGCCGGGCCGGAGCAGGCGGGGTTTGCCGTCGATCAGGCCCACGATGGTGGATTCAATTCCCACCGGGCAAGGACCGGCGTCGATAACAAAACTCAACGACGATCCGAGATCGGCAATTACGTCGTCCGCTCTGGTCGGGCTGATCCGGCCCGATCGGTTGGCGCTTGGTGCGGCAAGGGGGCGGCCTGTCTTCTCAGCCAGGAACCGCATCACGGGACCATCCGGCACCCTGAGGGCGACGGTTTCGAGCCCGGCCGTGGCCAGATCCGAAATCGGTGACGTCTTTTTCTTCGGAACCACGAGGGTCAAGGGGCCCGGCCAGAAGGCCCGGGCAAGTTTCAATGCCTCCTCGCCGAATTCACCATGCTCTTGCGCGGCTTCCAGCGAAGGCACGTGAGAGATCAGAGGGTTGAATTGGGGACGGCCCTTGGCGGCGAAGATCTTTGCGCAGGCGGTTCCATTGGTCGCGTCCGCTGCAAGCCCGTAGACGGTCTCCGTCGGCACCGCGACGAGCTCGCCGTTCAGGAGCGCAGCACAGACGTCTTCCGCCGCGGGGGCGGTTTTCCAGTCCGGCACATTCACGTCGAGGGTCCAGCGCTGCATTCTTTCGGACTCGGGCTTCCTGTTCTTCAAAGTTGGACATCCGGCTTTGACCAAAAAGACGATGACCTGCCGTAGCGACACGGGTTGACGTTAACGTCAACTTGGCTATTGTCCTGTCCAACCGCTGTTGCAAGCGCGTTTTGCGGAGAAGCCTGGCTGCCGTCAAGCATTATGCTGCGAAAAACGTAAATGCGGGCAATGAAAGCCCGAAGTGTTCGTGGGAGGATCTGGATGTACCGTGCACCTGTCGATGAGATCGCTTTTACCCTGAGACAGGTCTGCGGCCTGGGCGATGTACAGAAAAGCGCGCGCCATGCCGAATTGAGCGATGATCTCGTCGACGCTATCCTGACGGAAGCCGGCAGGTTCGCCGCCGAGGAAATCGCTCCGCTCAACAGCATCGCCGACAAGCATGGCACGCCATTGGAAAATGGTGTGGTGACGACGCCCCCAGGCTGGCGCGAGGCCTATCATGCCTGGATCGAGGGCGGCTGGAACGGCCTAAGTGCCAGTCCGGAGGCCGGTGGCCAGGGGCTGCCGCAGATGCTGTCGGCCGCCGCGCTGGAAATGTGGAACTCCGGCTCCATGGCCTTTGCGATCGGACCGACCCTGACCATGGGCGCCGTCGAGGCGGTGGAAGAACACGCCTCGGCAGAGCTGAAAGCCAAGTATCTGGAGAAGCTTGCGACAGGGGAGTGGATGGGCACCATGAACCTGACCGAGCCTCAGGCCGGGTCCGATCTCAACGCCCTCAAGGCCAGGGCGGAACGCAACGAAGACGGCAGCTACCGTATTTTCGGCCAGAAGATCTTCATCACCTATGGCGAACACGACCTGACCGACAACATCATTCACATGGTTCTGGCGCGCCTGCCGGATGCGCCTGCGGGCACCAAGGGGATTTCCCTGTTCCTGGTTCCCAAATTTCTGGTCAATGACGACGGTTCCCTGGGCGAGCGCAATGACGTGCATGCGGCCGGCGTCGAAGAAAAGATGGGCATTCACGGTTCGCCGACCTGCACCATGGTTTATGGGGACGATGGGGGCGCGAAGGGCTGGCTGATCGGCGAGGAAAACCGGGGTCTTGCCTGCATGTTCACGATGATGAACATCGCTCGCCTGGCCGTCGGTATCCAGGGGCTGGGCGTTGCCGAGCGAGCCTATCAGCATGCCCTCAGCTATGCGGTTGAGCGCAAGCAGGGCAAGGCACCGGGCGACAAGGGCGAGGGCATGAGCCCGATTGCCCGCCATCCCGACATCAAGCGCATGCTTCTTGGCATGAAATCCCGCACCCAGATTGCCCGTGCAATCTGCTACGCCTGCGCCCACGCTATTGATATGGCGGATGTGGCCGAGGATGCGGACAGCCGCACATTCTGGAGCGAGCGTGCAGGTCTCCTGACGCCGATCGCCAAGGCACTCTCGACCGATTTCGGCGTGGAAGTGGCCTCGCTCGGCATTCAGATCTACGGTGGCATGGGCTTCATCGAAGAAACCGGAGCCGCTCAGCATCTGCGTGATGCGCGCATCGCGCCGATCTATGAAGGGACCAATGGCATCCAGTCGATCGACCTTGTCATGCGCAAGCTGCCCTTGTCCGGCGGAGAGCATATCAAGGGGTTCATCGGCGAACTCACCGCTGTTGCGGAGGAGGTCGCGGCGTCCAATCGTCCGGAATTCGGCGCGACCGCGGAACGGCTGTCAGCCAGCATCAGAGATCTGGAAGAAGCTACCGACTACATGCTGAGCGCCCAGGCCGATGGCCGGGTAGCGGATGCGCTTTCCGGTGCAACGCCCTATCTGCGCGTTGCTGGCCTGACCCTTGGCGGCGCGCTGCTTGCCAAGGGCGCGCTGCGGTCTGTGGACGAACCGGCTGCGCGTCTGGCCGAACGCACGCTGCTTGCCCGCAGTTTCTGTGAGACAACACTTGGCGAAACGGCGGGTTTGAAGTCGGACATTCTGTTGTCAGCCGCGGCTATCCAGGCATTCGATGCCGAAGCCCTGGCTTCGTAAGCAGTCCTATTGGAGAAAACCTGTGATCCGGAAAACATTGGAAGACGGCGTGCAGACCCTGCGTCTGGACCGGCCGGAGAAGAAAAATGCCCTGACCGGACAGATGTATGGCGATCTGGCAGACGCTCTGGAGGCAGGCAACGCGGATGATAACATCCGTTGCCACCTGATCTGCGGTCAGCCGGAAATCTTCACCTCCGGCAACGATATCGGCGACTTTCTGCAATATGCGGGCAAGACGGGCCTGTTCGAGACGCCGGTCGTCCGCTTTTTGAGGGCCTTGGTGCGCAACGAGAAGCCGCTGGTGGCGTCAGTGGACGGAATTGCCATCGGAGTCGGCACCACGTTGCTGATGCATTGCGACATGGTTTTTGCCAGTCCCCGCGCCCTGATCCGCTCACCTTTCGTGGATCTGGGCCTTGTCCCGGAAGCCGGCTCCAGTCTGCTTGGTCCGCAGCTTATGGGTCATGCGCGCGCCTTTGAGCTTTTGTGTCTCGGCAACGCCTTTTCGGCGGAAAGTGCCGCGCAGGCCGGGCTGGTCAACCGGGTCGTCGAAGGCGATGTCGATGCCGCCGCGCTTGAGTGTGCCCGCGAAATTGCATCGAAGCCGCCCGAAGCCATGTCGCTTTCGCGCAAACTGCTGCGCGGCAATGTCGATGTCCTGTCGGAGCGGGTCGAAGAGGAAATCAGAATTTTCGCCGAGCGCCTGAGCGCGCCGGAGACCATTGCGGCCTTCCAGGCATTCATGACGAAAAAGGCGAAGGCGTAACCGAATTCCATCGAAGCCGGGCGATGGCTCCTGTTGGGAACTCATCACGGCAAAAGGCGGAAACCCAAATTGCGGACGGCAGGAGGAGTACGAGAATGTCCCTGAAGGGCAAGACACTTTTTATCACCGGAGCCTCGCGCGGCATAGGCAAGGCAATTGCGCTGCGGGCCGCCCGGGAGGGCGCGAATGTCGCTGTGGCCGCCAAGACCGCCGAACCGCATCCGAAACTGGAAGGCACGGTCTTCACGGCCGCTGAAGAAATCGAGGCCGCCGGTGGCAAAGCTTTGCCGGTTGTCCTGGACGTACGCGACGATGAGGCCGTCAAGGCGGCGATGGACAAGACCGCGGCTCACTTCGGCGGGCTGGATATCCTGGTCAACAATGCCAGCGCCATCCAGCTGACACCGCTGCAGCAGACCGACATGAAACGCTTCGATCTGATGCATCAGATCAACACCCGCGGCACGCTGGCCTGTTCCAAACATGCGATCGAGCATCTGAAGAACGCCGACAATCCTCACATCCTGATGCTGTCGCCACCGCTCGACATGCAGGAAAAGTGGTTTGCACCGTTTACGCCCTATTCCATCGCCAAATACGGCATGAGCCTCGTCGTTCTGGGGCTCGCAGGCGAACTGCGCTCCAAGGGCATCGCCGTCAACGCGCTGTGGCCGCGGACAACCATTGCGACCGCTGCCATCAAGAACATCATCGGCGGCGACAAGATGATGCTTCAGAGCCGCACACCGGACATTCTCGCCGATGCCGCCTACGAGATCTTCACCTCGCCGTCGAAGGAATTCACTGGCCAGTTCGTCATCGACGACACGCTGCTGGCGAGCCGGGGCGTCACCGACTTCGACAAATACCGGGTCGATCCGAGCCTTGCTCTGGCCCCCGACTTCTTCGTTCCGGACGACAGTCAGGCGCCTTGCGATCTTGGGCCGGTCGAGGGCTGATACCACCCGGCAGTAGTTATCATCACAGGTTGAACAGGCCTGCAATCCCGGCCCGTTCACGCCCGCTTCGGGAGCCGAAGAGGGCTGCGGCCCGATCTCTTGAAAGCGCGGCGATGAGCCGGCAGGAGCGTTCGGTTCGGGGCGCACTCAGCATTGGCCTCAATCCTTCCTCCGCAATTGACGCAGCATGCTGCTGGCATGCGGAAAACTCCACTGGTAGAACTGTCACGTAGCTAAATTTCTGGTTTTAGATGGAGCGGTCCAATGGACGAGATGAGTGTGTTCACACCACTGATTATCAATGCGGTGAAAGCCCTGGTCGTACTGATTATCGGCTGGTTTCTGGCCGGCTTTCTTGCGAGCCTTGCCAAAAAGCGGATCGTCAGTCATCCGAAGATAGATGACACGATCGGCGGATTTGCGGCTTCCATTGTTCGCTGGCTGATCCTCCTCGTCACGCTCATCGCAGTTCTGCAGCTGTTCGGCATTCAGGCCACCAGCCTTGTGGCTGTTCTCGGTGCAGGCACTCTTGCCATCGGACTTGCGCTTCAGGGAACGTTGAGCGATATCGCCGCCGGAGTGATGCTGATCATCTTCCGGCCGTACAAGGTGGGGGAGTTCGTTGATATCGGCGGCACATCGGGAACCGTCAAGGAGCTCAATATCTTCGTTACCGAGCTGGTGACGCCGGACAACGTCCAGATCATCCTTCCCAACGGCAAGGCGTGGGGCGCAGTCGTCACCAATTATTCGGCCCATGACACGCGGCGGCTCGATCTGACCTTTGGTATCGATTACGGGGACGATGCTGACAAGGCAACGCAAATCATACTTGATGTAGCCAATGCCGACAGCCGTATCCACAAGGATCCGGAAGCCTGGGTGCGCGTCACGAACCTGGGCGACAGTTCAGTGGATCTCGGGGTTCGGCTCTGGTGCGACGCCGCAGACTATTGGGAACTGAAGTTCCACATGCTCAAGTCTGTCAAGGAAGCCTTCGACGCAGGAGGCATATCCATTCCCTATCCGCATTCCGTGGAGATCCAGAAAGCCGGATAAGACCGGACAATTTAAGGCCGTCCTGGAAGCAGGACAACGGAGACCGCTCAACCGGAGGCGGTCTCCTTTTCCGTGTCCGAACCGGATGCGTCCAGCCCTTCCGGGTTCGGTGAGGCTTGGGCAATCTCCTCGGTTTGGGTCGTTTCAGCGGCACAGGATTTGGCGGCTGAGTCTGATGCAGGCTCTCTTTCCTGGAGCTGAGGTACAAACTTGCCCTCGCTCTTGTCGGCTTCCTCCGTTGCGGTTTCGGAAGCTTCTCTTGCGCTTGTATCCAGCTCATCCGGGGGCATGTTTCCGGTTTCGGGTGGCTGCGGTTCTTCCTGAATTCCATCCGCCGGCTGCTCCTCGAGCGCGGGACGGCTCTTGAAAACAGGCACGACAGGATCTTCCTGATCGATTTCCAGGCTGTCCGTGTTCATCACCTGCCGATTTATCGCAAGGGAGGCAACATGTTCACGCAGGTCCGGGTGCCGCTCCAGGAGCGCGTTGAAATCATTTGCCTTTAGGCTGAGGAGCTGGCAATAGCCGAGAGCGAACACATCGGCGCTCCGGCGACCGCCTGTCATCAGGGCAATCTCCCCAAAGACATCCCCTCGGCCCAGCCGGACATTATGCGTGGCGGTGCGCACTTCCACGGCGCCGGACGCTATGAAATAGGCAGCATCGCCCCGGTCTCCCTTGCGGATCAGCAATTCGCCCGGCGTGGCAAACTGCGGCCGCATCATGCGCCGGATGGCCTTCTGCTGGTTGCGCGGCAGGTCCGCGAACAGCGGATGTGCGCTGACCAGTTCACGGGTTTTCAGCCCCAGGTCCAGCTTAGGCCGCGTGTGGCAGGCCTTGCGGGTCCGTTCCACATCCTGGAGCAGATCCCGGTGCAGCTCTGTGCCGATCAGCATCTGGTCCCGGGCGCTGTCATAGGAGGTTTCTTCCAGCCGCACTCCGGCCTTGCGCAGAAACTGACCCTCCAGGGCATCGGCATAATCGGGATATTGCAGGCGAAGTGCGTCGATGGCCTGAACGGTCTCGTCCTGGCGGATGCACAGCGTGTCGTTCAGGATATCGGACACCCGTTCACCCAGCAGCGGGCGGATATGCTTTTCGTTGAAGTCGATCAGTTCGTCGGCCAGAATGCGGTAGACCAGCAGAAACTCGAACCTGTCCGCAAGACGGATCGCAAGCGGCCGGGCAATCCGCAGCCGCCGCTGCAGCATTTGCGCCAGCCGGAATCCGATGCCGAACCTCAGCGGCCTGCGGACGGCCTTGTTATAGCCGGACCGGCCGTCGCTGCGGGTCAGGTCACCGGTTCGGCCGGTGATGGCCAGAAAGCGGGAGACGGACCGCCCGGAAATGGTCTTTTCGTGAAAATGGTCCAGGACCAGCTCTTGTTCCCTGTCCGCCAGCGCGATCAGCCCGATGCGGACACGGTCCCAGTCGCTGAGTTCCTCCAGCTTGTTGGTCTCGGCCGCCGCCGCTGAAGCGCGCTGGTCATAGTCTGCCAGCACGTTCTTCGTCACGCGCGGCTCGATGTGATAGCTTTTGGCTGCCGCTTCAAGTTCCTGACGGACGTCCGACAGCGCCAGCGCCAGATACTGGGTCCGTAGCGCTTCGTCCCGGGCGTTCAGGCGGTCGAGGCCAAGCAGCCGGATCAGGGGTTTCAGGCTGGTGCCGTAGACCAGCAGGGTAAACAGAACAAATCCTGTCGCCAGTTTCGTGATGAAAGCGGAGACCTCATTTGACAGACCGGTATGTTCAGACACGCTGAGCGCGAGAGTCAACGTAACGGCGCCGCGCATACCGCCCCACAGCATCACGGTTTTGTATCGGTTGTTGACGGACTGCCCGGCCCCGAGCGTGCTCAGGACGGGCAACAGCCCGAAGATGACAACCGCCCGCGCCGCAAATGACGCGATGACCACGACAAATAGCAGCAGGATATCGATCGGAGTGAAGCCTTCGACGAACCGGGGGATCAGGATCGCCGACAGCAGAAAGATCAGGGATGCGGCCCAGAAGGAAATCTGCTCCCAGACCGCATGCAGGAACTGCCAGTTGGAGGGCTGAATGCGCGCCGGGCCATAGAGGTTGAAAACGGTTCCTGCGCAGACAACGGCAACAACAGCGGACACATCCGCAAACTGATCGCTGAACACATAGATACCATAGGGCAGGGCGAGGCTGAGCGTGACCTGGGCCAGCGGCAGATCGCGCATCAGCGGCAACAGAGCCACCGCGAGCCGCGCCAGAACCGTGCCCACCACGATGCCTCCGGCAAAAGAGCGGATGAAGGCAAGAACCGCTTCGTTTGCGGTCATGGACTGTTGACCGGAGAGCATTTGAAGAAAGATGACGAAGATGACAATCGCCGCCGCATCGTTTAGCAGGCTCTCGCCTTCAACAATCCGGCCAAGTCGCGCCGGCGCGCCAATGTCGCGGAAAATGGCAACCACCGCGACCGGGTCCGTGGTTGCCACGATCGCGCCCAGCATCAGGCACACAATCAATGTAATGCCGGACAGATTGGCGAGGCTGGCCAGCGGATAAAGCGCAAAGCCGATAAAGGCGGTCGCAACGAACACCGCCACCACCGCCATGGCCAGAATCGGAGCGAGGTCCTCGAAGATTCGCCGGACATCCAGGGTGAGGGCGGTTTGAAAAAGAAGGATCGGCAGAAAGATATAAAGGATCATCTCCGAGTTCAGCGGAGGATCGACAAAAACGGCCGCGATCTCGTTCAGAGCATCGGTGTGGGGCGTATAGAGCAGATAGGTCGCCAGGATGCCGATGAGCGTCCCCACCATGGCCAGGAGCACACTGGGCGCTAGGCCGAGCCGCCGGGCAATGGGCTGCAGCAGGGAAATCGTAATCAGGAGCAGCGCAAAAGCGCCTGTAATCAAAGGTGTTTCCATGACAGCACTTTGCCCCGCGATTGTGGCAATATCAAATAACTTGCCAAGGCCAATTTCCGGTTAATTGGATCGAGTTTGTCGTGCAGGGCTGCAGAACAGCGGAACCGTCGCTTCATGCGGGCGCAATGGCGGCTGAGAGGATGATCCTCATCATCACTCCGGGCGGTCTGCGCCCGAAGCCGGATGATCGTTATTTGCCGAAAGCCTTTCGCAAGGGCCAGGTCAGGAACTTCAGCCAATCCCCGACAAACATCCACAAGAGGGCCGGGACGGCCATCACGAAGGCAAACGGAAGGAAGGCCAGCACTTTGATCACGCGAAGGACAAGGGAGCCCCGTCCCGCGCCGCGTGAATTCCCGAAGAGGTAACCCCACAGCCCGTTCCACCACTTCCACAAATACCAGCTGAGAAACAGCGTGAACGCCGCCATTGCCGCGCCCAAAATCAGCGAGAAGTTGGAGATCCACGGGATCCACCGGCTTTCAACTTCGTCCGTGTGGTCAGGATCTTCGTGATTGTTGAGCACCGAACGCGTTCCGGCCCGGATTCCGGCATCGAGCAGCCAGCCAGTGGCTGAGTAATCGTCTGCGCCAGTGGAGGCTGGCGCCTGCTGAGCCGGCTTCGGGGCGTGGCTTGTTGTGGTCACCAGCCGGTAATTGCGCTCGTCTGCCGCGTGGATAACGGCGGAGGTGTTCGGGGGCGAGACGGCGGCCATCAGGTCGGCCTGCGTCATGGAGGCTTGCGCGTTGGCGAAGCGTTTTTCGAGTGCCGTTCTGGAGAACCAGCTCTTGCCCGGTTGAGCGGGCGAAGCGCTTTCCACGATCATCAGGTTGACGCGCTGGCGTTCGGCCGCATTCTGAAACGTTTGCAGGTCGATGTGGCGGAGTTTCTTGCCGTCACGCACGGCAAGCTGGGTAAGCCCGGTATTCGCGTCCCGGACAATCTGGCCGGAAACCGCCAGGGTGCGGTTTTTGAATTTCGAAAGGCTCGATTCCAGAATATCCGCATTCAGATCGACAATCATTTCTGACGAAGCCTGCGACGCGGCAGTCTGCGCCGTGCTGTCGAAACGGGCGAGCCTCAGGTTCGCCTTGTTGACCGGGCGGGACAGAAATTTGATGTTGCCGTCCAGTGCCCGCCCGCTCGCCGGATTGATCAAAACATCAGGTCCGAGTTCAACAGCCAGGCGCGAGCCGGCTCCGTGCGCGATCGATTTGAGCGGATAGGATTTGCCGTTGGGCCGGACCAGCACCGGCTTTGCATGCGCAGGCAGCCCGTTCAACTGATCCCGCAGTTTAAAGAAATCGGCCTCGCGGATAGCGATACTGACGTTTTTCGCGCTTTTCGGCAGTGCGGACACGCTGTCGCCCGCAAGGGGACGGTGCGCTGCGCGGGCCGCGTCGTCAATGCCCTGCGGGAGATCGTCCAACGAGTGGACCGGCAGGCTTTTGCCATCGGGCGTGACAAGCCGCCATCGGCCGCCTCCGGCGGGCAGTAGCGCCGCGCCTGCACCATCTGCTGTGCGCGGCAGCTTTTTGGCAAGGGACACCCCTTCGTCAAGCAGTTTTGCAGGACCATCGAGATGTCGTCCGGCAGAACCGGCAGCGTCCCCGGCCTTACGCGCAATGCGTGAAAGCAGTCCGGCTTCGGCAGGGACGGTCATGAGCAAGCCGGCGGCCGTGACCGCAAGCACGAGGCGTTGAAGTTTTGAAGTCCGGAACATGTCTCAAGCCGTTAATAACTAAGGAAAATCAACTTCGTTTGCGAATGGACCATCACATGAATTGAAGAGCGCCGCGAAGTCAAGATCCTTGCCGTGCACGATCCGCAGGGCAGGCGTCAGCCGGCGGCCTTGCGTTCCGACAGCCAGATGCCGCCAAGGACCAGAGCGAGTGCTGTGCCGTGATGCCATTCGAACGGTTCACCCAGGATGGACACGGCCAGAATGGCCGCGAAGATAGGCACCAGATTGATGAAGACGCCGGCCCGGGCCGGTCCGATCAGTTCCACGCCGCGCATGAAGAAGATCTGCGACAGGCAGGATGGGAACAGGGCGATGTAAAGCACCACGAGCCAGCCTGCGGGCGTAGGCCACTGCACGGTGCTCGTGCTCAATTCAAAGGCCAGGCCGGGCAGGGAAGCGACGGCGGAAATGCCGGACAGAACGGCAAAAAAGGCCAGCCCGGAGACTCTTGGCCGGTTGCGGAGGGCCAGCGTATAACCGGAATAAAGGACGCAGGCGATAAGCATGATGCCGTCACCCGGATTGACGGCAAGTGCCAGCAGAACGTCCAGCTTTCCCTGAGAGGCGATCAGCGTCACTCCGGCAAGCGTCAGCAGAATGCCGATGACCTGCAGAATGCGGACCCTCATGCCGAAAGCGAAGACCGATCCGATCAGCAGCATGATCGGCACCGCTCCCTGGATAATGCCCAGATTGACGGCGGTGGTCGCGGTTGCCGCGATATAGAACAGTGAATTGAAACCGACGAAGCCGAAGGCCGCCATCAGGATCATGCGAGGGAAATAGGGCCGCATGAGCGGCCAGTCGGCGCGGATGCGCGGCCAGAGCAGCGGCAACATGATTGCGGCGACGATCACCCAGCGCAGGAAAACCACGACCATTGGTGAGACTTCGCCGACAGCCAGGCGCCCGGCAACGGTGTTTCCTCCCCACAACAGGGTGGTCACGGTGAGCAACAGGATTGCGTTGCCGTAGGTCAGGTCGCCAAGACGTTTTGCCAGCGCGTTCATGTGGTCCAATCGGGAGAGGGGAGCGTCGGAAAGCACATCCGTAGCTGATCAGATGATGCAGCGAAAGCGCATTTACGTTGAATACAGACTTGTGGAGTTGGAGATAATGATCAGGATTGTTTCCAAAAAGGAAAAAGTCATGCTTGATCGCTGACGATTGACGATCGCTGTCTTTGCCCTCAAAACACAGGTAATTCTGAAATTTGAATGCGTTCAGTGGAGATTGCGAATGACCGGCCGGATTGACGTGCACGGATTGAAGGTTGCACAGGTGCTTTATGACTTCGTCAATGAAAAGGCCCTGCCCGACACTGGAGTGGACCAGGAGCATTTCTGGCAAAGCCTTTCCAGCCTCATTCACGACCTGGCCCCAAAGAACAGGGCGCTTCTGGAAACGCGCGACGCGCTGCAGACAAAAATAGATGCCTGGCACAAGGCAAATCCCGGTACGCCGGACATGGCGGCCTATAAAACCTTCCTGTCCGAAATCGGCTATCTCGTACACGAAGGTGACGCGTTTAATGTCGGCACGCGGAACATCGATCCGGAAATTGGCGAAGTTGCCGGGCCGCAGCTTGTCGTGCCCGTGGCGAACGCCCGCTACGCGCTGAACGCGGCCAATGCGCGCTGGGGGTCACTTTACGATGCGCTCTACGGCACGGATGCCATGGGGTCCAAGCCAAAGGCAGGCGGATTTGACGCCGCGCGCGGGGCCGAGGTGATCGAATATGCCCGAGGTGTCCTGGACGAGGCGGCGCCGCTGAGTACCGGCGGTTGGTCGGATGTCACCGGCTTTGCCATCCAGGATGAAGCGCTGCAGTTGGCAACGGCCAGCGGACCGGTCGCGCTCGCCGATCCGTCCCAGTTCGTCGGCTATTCCGGCGATCCGGCCGCGCCCTACAAGGTGCTGCTGGTCAAAAACGGCCTGCATCTGGAAATCAACATCGACGGCCAGCACCCGATCGGCAAGACCGACAAGGCGCATATCTCCGACATCATCCTGGAATCCGCCATGTCGACGATCATGGACTGTGAGGACTCCGTTGCCGCGGTGGATGCGGAGGACAAGGTCGGCGTCTATTCCAACTGGCTGGGCCTGATGAAAGGCAACCTTGAGGAAACCTTCGACAAGGGCGGGGAGACCGTGACCCGGCGTATGCATGGCGACCGGCAATATACTGCGCCGGATGGCAACGCTCTGACGTTGCATGGCCGTTCGCTGCTCCTGGTCCGCAACGTCGGCCATCTGATGACCATTGATGCAGTGCTCGACAGGGACGGTAACGAGGTGCCCGAGGGTCTGCTTGACGGTATGATCACGTCCCTGATTGCGCTGCATGACATCGGCCCGAACGGGTGCCAGGTCAACAGCCGGGCGGGGTCCGTCTATATCGTCAAACCGAAAATGCACGGCCCCGAGGAAGTTGCCTTCGCCTCGGAAATCTTCGACCGGGTGGAAGACGCACTCGGCATGGAGCGCAACACGCTCAAGATGGGCATCATGGATGAAGAGCGCCGCACGACGGTGAACCTGAAGGAGTGCATCCGTCAGGCAAAGGACCGTGTGTTCTTCATCAATACCGGTTTCCTGGACCGTACGGGCGATGAAATGCACACCTCCATGGAAGCTGGCCCGATGATCCGCAAGGGCGACATGAAGGCGGCAACCTGGATCAGCGCCTATGAGAACAACAATGTCGATGCCGGTCTTGCCTGCGGCCTGCCGGGCCACGCACAGATCGGCAAGGGCATGTGGGCAATGCCGGATCTGATGAACGCCATGCTGGAGCAGAAGATCGGCCACCCGATGTCAGGTGCCAATACGGCCTGGGTGCCGTCGCCGACAGCGGCAACGCTGCACGCTCTGCATTATCACAAGGTGTCTGTTGCGGAACGCCAGAACGAACTGAAAAGCCGCGAAGCAGCCAGGCTGGATGACATCCTGTCCATCCCGGTGGCTGAACGCCCGAACTGGACCGCGGAAGATATCCAGGCCGAACTCGACAACAACGCGCAAGGCATTCTGGGGTACGTGGTGCGCTGGGTGGAACAGGGCGTTGGCTGCTCCAAGGTTCCGGACATCAACAACATCGGTCTGATGGAGGACCGGGCTACCTTGCGCATCTCCTCCCAGCACATCGCCAACTGGCTGCATCACGGCGTCGTCGGCAAGGATCAGGTCATGGAGACGATGAAACGCATGGCGGCTGTCGTCGACGGGCAGAATGCAGGCGACCCGCTCTACCGGCCGATGGCACCGGATTTCGACAGCTCCGTTGCCTTCCAGGCTGCCTGTGAGCTCGTCTTCGAAGGCGCAAGGCAGCCAAACGGCTACACCGAACCCGTGCTGCACCGCCGCCGGCTTGAGTTCAAGGCCAAGGTAGCGGCATGATATCCTGACTTATTGCAACCCATGCTGCCCCGGGGACAATTCCGGGGCCGTTTTGCTGCGGTCTGATCATTCAATCGAAAACGTGTACTCGAACAGCCGTTCGATCGGATCGAGCGGCTTGGGGTCCCTGTAGCGGTTGATGTCCAGAAGTCCTGCCTCCACTGCGTCTTGACCATCCAGTTTCGCCTGGATCTGATCCAGGGTTGTCCAGAAGTCCGGATGGGTGCGGCGGATGCCGAAAAGCTCGACAAGCTTCAGGTAGTCTTCCTGACTTTTGATCCGTTTGACGGTGCCGACAAAGGCTGGAATTTCCTCTGCCTGCGCCCTGAAGACAAAGTTCGGATAACTGCCGAATTGGCCCGGAATGATCGTCAGGCTGTCATCCTGGGGTTCCCGGCGCAGGTCCTCGTTGAAAATGAAAGCCACATTGCTGTGCGCCTTGTCGTGCACGAGTGTGAAAATCTTTTCAGCGTTTTCAGTTTCCACCATGAGCAATGCGATTTCCGGCAGAAACTTGGCGAAGGGAGCCGGTCTGCCGGTGAGCGGGCGCAGCTGCCCGGCAATGGTATCCGCAGGCGCGCAGCCATCGCCGGTACATCGATTGATCGAGTCTTCCGTCGGCCACAACCGAGGTTCGATTTCCAGAAGCCGTGTCAGGAATTCCGCTTTCGAAGCTTTGGTCTTAAATCGGATAGTCGTTGGAGACGAAGTGTCGAGCGGGCTTTCCTTCCACAGATCCACCAGTTTCACCAGCGGGCCCCGGTACCAGCTGTCATGCAGCCGGTCGCGGCTCTGCGGCGGCAGGAAAGACAGGAAAATCCGTTCGCCCTCCCGGCGCAAGCTGTCCATATAGATCCGCGTGCTCAGCTGGTGTTCGACGTTGCCGAAAACGTCAAACCCGGCCACCAGATTGTAGTAGATCCGCTCAAACAGCGGAAAGTCGATCACCCAGGCCGTCTCCGGGACCGCGCCTGAAAAGCCGGAGACAACAGAGGCGGAGGAGAAGTTCCTGAAGACGGTCAGCCGGGCATCGGTATTGTTTCCATCGCCATCCCAGATGTCGGTGTAACTGTGCCCGCCGGTTGCCGTCGCCCGATCCGCATAACGTTCCTGGCGGAACTCTTGATATTTGACCGGACCGAACGTCAGGAAATGCTTCAACCGGTCAGTAATTTTGCCTTCCGCCTGGGCGATCGGAAGTTCGAGGATCGGGATGGCGTTGCGCAGGTAACTGGGATCCGTGATCGAAAGGTCGGCATCCGGCGCGAGAAAGGACACCCAGAACCGATCCTCGATGACATTGACGGCAACCTGGCCGTAACAGACCGGCCCTCGTATGAATGAGCGGACAAAATAAAGGGCGTCGTCCAGCAGGAACTCGTATCGGCTGCGGGCAGGTATGGCGCGGAAGGTGGAAAGCGGATTGCCGCCGGCGTCCGTGGAATAAGGCGGCAGGCTGTCCAGCGTCCAGTCCGGTTTCTGGAACAGCTCCCGGTATCGCTTCAGCCGCTCCGGACCGATTTCATAGACCATATGCTCCTTGTGCAGGATCGTGCCGTCGACGGGAATGAGCCGGTAATGGAACGGGCCTCCCGGATTGTCGAACGGACGGCGCGAGGGAACTTCGTCGGGCGGATTTCCTGGTGCGGTGCGCGAGCGGATGAGGCGGAAGAAACGGCGGGGATTGTCGGTTTCCAGATGCAGATGCGCCAGGAACAGGTGCTCGTAAATATAGCGCGCAGTCAGCCTGGATTTCAGATCGTCCGCATTGAAGAAAGCTTCAATGTCTCTGATGCGGGCGGCAACATTTTGAGGCAGTTCTTTCTGGGCGGATGGAGCCGGAGCGCCCGCCGACGCCCAGGCAAGCAGGCGCTGATAGTCCTTTTCAGGGAGCGGAGCCGTGGCAAAGGGCATGCCGCCATGCGGGTGGTCGTCAAGATAACCCTCCACTTCGGATGGCATTGCGCAGGTGTTTTTGCGCAAGGGGCGGATATCGATGTCCGGAGGCAGGG
>JBNLAU010000054.1:0-5199 GCA_050302295.1 Roseibium sp.
TTCTCGGGTTCGACATCAATGACGACCGCTTAAGGGAATTGAAGGACGGACGGGACAGCACCGCATCGGTCGCGGCACAGGATCTCGTTCAGGACACTCTGGTTTTCTCGGACAATGAAGAGAACCTGCGAGGCAGGGACATTCTGATCATCGCTGTTCCAACACCGGTAGATTCGGTCAAACGCCCTGATCTCGGGCCATTCCGGAGTGCCGCTGTTACTGCGGGCAGGAACATGAAAAACGGTGCGATTGCCGTGTTCGAATCCACTGTCTTTCCCGGCGCTACCGAGGAAGTTGCCGTTCCGCTGCTGGAACGGGAATCGGGGCTGAAACTCGGCGAAGGATTTGAGGTCGGTTATTCTCCGGAGCGGATCAATCCGGGTGACACCGAGCGTGGCTTTTCCGACATCACAAAAATCGTCTCTGCTTCTTCCGATGAGGCGGCAGACCTGCTGGCAAGGCTCTATGGCAGTGTCGTCACGGCAGGTATCCACCGCGCGGCATCCATCAAAGTGGCGGAAGCGGCAAAGGTGATCGAGAATACCCAGCGTGATCTGAACATCGCGCTGATGAACGAACTTGCCATGCTGTTTCACAAGATGGGCATCGACACACGCGACGTGCTGGCAGGCGCCGCAACCAAGTGGAATTTCCTGCCCTTCCAGCCGGGCCTTGTGGGCGGCCACTGTATCGGTGTCGATCCCTATTATCTTACCCACAAGGCTCACGAAATCGGTCTGACGCCTCAGGTCATTCTGGCAGGCCGAGGAACAAACGAAGCAATGCCGGCTTTCGTCGCCGGCAAGATTATTCAGGCCGGTGTGAAACTGGGGCTGCCGGTGCGGCCAAGAATTGCGGTCCTGGGAATAACCTACAAGGCAGACGTGCCCGACACACGAAATTCCAAGGTCGTGGATCTGGTTCGGGAACTGGAAAAATTCGGCGCTGATGTCCTGGTGCACGACCCACTGGCCGGCGCGGATCAGGTCCAGGAGGAGTACGGAATCACCTTGCACTCTATGGGTGATGTCAGCGGTTCCGATGTGGTGGTGTTGGCCGTTCCACACTCGCACTTCTTACAGGAAGGAGACGGCTGGCAAATCGTCAACTCAGTTTTGAAGGATGGCCAGGGGCTCGTTGCAGATATTCCCGCCGCACTTGATCGCAACTGTGTTCCGAACGGAGTAACACTCTGGAGGCTTTGAAATTACTCAGGAATTCCTCAGTTAAGGACTGCGGCCCGTCAGGAATAATAAAGTCCTTCTCGGTGGTTCACTTGTCATTTTTCTCAATAATACATTTCATGACGTAGGGGATTACTCCAATTTAAAAGTCCGGGTAAGGATTTGGGCGATATAATGATCGGGTTCAGAAAAGGAGACCCCATCATGGCTCACGCTCATTTCTGGAAGCTGGCGGCAGTTGCCGGCCTCAGCGCATTGCTCTGGACCGGTGGTGCGGCAGCTGACGACGGGCTGGACAGCAGCACGTTTCAGAACATCATAAAAAACCAGATGAGTGCATTTGCTTCAGGCAATGCAAAGGCGGCCTATTCCTTCGCGACCAGCTCGTTGCAGCAGCGCTTCCGTTCTCCCGAATTCTTCATGGAAATGGTACGTCAGGGCTACCAACCGGTCTATCGGCCGCGGAGCGTCATATTCGGACGTTCAAAAATAACCAGCCTTGGCCCGACGCAGGAAGTGTTCGTGACCGGACCGAAGGGCAAGGACTGGGTTGCTCTCTATAGCTTCGAGGAGCAGGACGACGGGTCCTGGCGGATTTCCGGCTGCTTTTTGACCAAATCCGAAGGTTTTTCGGCCTAAGGCGTTTTGCGTTTCAGCGAGCCTGTTCTCCAGAAGACGACCCCGTATTCTCATCACAGCGCGGGAATGTCTCCCCGCGCCCAGTCTTCCTTGGTTCGGGAGTAAAAGTCCTCGAACCCGCCGGCCTCGATGGCATCACGCATGCCCTGCATCAGCTGCTGGTAATAGGCGATGTTGTTCCAGGTCAGCAGCATGCCGGCCAGTCCTTCTCCCGCCCGCACCAGATGATGCAGATATGCGCGGCTATAGGTGCTCGTGGCGGGGCAAGTGTTGTCTTCGTCGAGCGGACGAGGATCTTCCTGGTGCCTGGCGTTTTTCAGATTCACCTTGCCGTAGCGCGTATAGGCCAGTCCGTGGCGTCCGGCGCGTGTCGGCATGACACAGTCAAACTGATCGATACCGCGTTTAACGCTTTCCAACAGGTCATCGGGTGTACCCACGCCCATCAGGTAGCGCGGTTTGTCCGTCGGCATCATCGGCGTGGTGATGTCCAGCATCTTCAGCATCACCTCCTGCGGTTCCCCAACCGCCAGACCGCCGACCGAATATCCTTCGAACGGCATTTTGCCCAGCTCTTCGGCGGACCGGATGCGCAAATCTGGCTGGTCTCCGCCCTGGACAATGCCGTAAAGCCCCTGCCCTTTATCCGGGCCTCCCATGCGCTCGAACTGTTCGCGGGACCGCTCCGCCCATCGTAGTGACAGTTCCATCGCCCGTTGAACTTCTTCTTTGGGGCTCGGAAGTTTGATGCATTCGTCCAGCTGCATCTGAATATCCGACCCGAGCAGGCCCTGGATTTCCACGGACCGCTCCGGCGTCAACTGGTATTTCTGCCCGTCGATATGGCTTTGAAAACGGACGCCGTCTTCATCCAGTTTGCGCAGTTGTGCGAGAGACATGACCTGAAAACCGCCGCTATCAGTCAGAATCGTGTGCGGCCAGTTCATGAAGGTGTGCAGCCCGCCGAGCCGGGCGACTCTTTCAGCGGTCGGTCGCAGCATCAGATGATAGGTATTGCCAAGCACCACGTCGGCGCCGGTCTCGCGGACCTGATCCGGATACATCGCTTTGACGGTCGCCTGTGTTCCCACGGGCATGAAGGCGGGGGTGCGGACGATACCGTGAGGTGTCCTGATCTCGCCCTGCCGGGCCATGCCGTCCGTTGCGATCACTTTGAAATCGAATTTGTCTATTTGATCTGACATGCGTTTACCTAGCGGTCGCCTTTTCGCGGAAACAACAGCGAGCCGTCTCCATAGCTGTAAAACCGATATTCGGCGCGAATGGCGTGGTCATACGCGGCCCGCATGGTTTCAAGGCCGGAAAACGCCGAAACCAGCATAAACAGCGTGGATTTCGGCAGGTGAAAATTAGTCATCAGCACGTCGACTGCCCTGAACTCGTAACCCGGCGTGATGAATATGGACGTCTCGCCCGAGAAAGCTGAGATCTCGCCGGTCTTTTGTGCGGAACTTTCCAGAATACGTAAGGATGTCGTGCCGACACTGACGATCCTGTTACCACGTGCCTTGACCGCTTTCAGGGCTTCCGCGGTTTGGACGGAAACCTCTCCCCACTCAGCATGCATTTTATGATCGTCGGTGTCGTCGGCTTTGACGGGCAGAAAGGTGCCTGCGCCCACATGCAGCGTAACCCTGTGCTGCTCAATACCCCTGTCCGTCAGGGCCTGCAGCAGGCCTGGTGTGAAATGCAGGCCGGCGGTTGGAGCCGCCACGGCCCCGTCCCGGTCAGCAAAGATCGTCTGGTAGTCCTTGCGGTCCAACTCGTCCTCACCGCGCTTTTGCGCGATATAGGGTGGCAGCGGAATATGACCGACTGCGGCGATGGCTGCATCGAGTTCCGGTCCCGAACGGTCAAAGACCAGCAGAACTTCTCCGCCATCGGCCTTCTCTGCAACTTCCGCTGTCAGCCTGGAGCGGAATCCCTCGAACAGGAGATAATCCCCGGCCTGAAGTTTCTTGGCCGGTCTGACAAAGGCTTTCCATCTGTCCGGACCGGAGCGCAGGTGAAGCGTCGCGCTGATTCCCGCGGAGATCTCTCCGCGCAGGCGCGTGCCTTCCAGCTGAGCTGGAATGACCCTTGTATCGTTGAAAACTAGCGCGTCTCCCGGCTGCAGCAGGTCAGGCAGATCAAGCACGCCCTTGTCGCTTAATTCGTCGCGTGCCCCGGGGCGAACGACGAGCATGCGAGCAGCATCCCGCGGACGCGCCGGACGCAGCGCTATACGCTCGGTGGGGAGGTCAAAATCGAATTTGTCGACGCGCATTGCGGCCTGCTGAAACCTGGAACGGGAATTGTGGCACGGCGGATACTTGCGCCAAATGCCAAGGCTCCCGCTCATAGACGCACAGTTCCGGCTGGTCAACAGACCCGAAAGGAAAACGGCGCGACCCTGAAGGCCGCGCCGCTGCAAAACAAGTCACTTGCGGTTCAGGCCGCGTCGGCTGCGACCTTCAACGAAACGATGTTGTCCGGATCGGCAACGGGTTCGCCGCGCTTGATCTTGTCGACATTGTCCATGCCTTCAATCACTTGACCCCAGACCGTGTACTGTCCATCCAGCCAGGGAGCGTCCGTGAAACAGATGAAGAACTGGCTGTCGCCGGAATTGGGGTCCATGGCGCGCGCCATGGAACAGGTGCCACGTACGTGCTTTTCGTTGCTGAATTCGGCTTTCAGCTTCTGGCCCGAGCCGCCCGTACCTGTCCCTTGCGGGCAACCGGTCTGTGCCATAAAGCCGTCGATGACACGATGGAAGACGATACCATTGTAGAAACCGTCCCGGACAAGTTCCTTGATGCGGGCGACATGGGTCGGCGCGAGGTCCGGTTTCATTTCGATGACAATCGGCCCCTGGGTGGTTTCCATGAGCAACGTGTTTTCGGCGTCTTTGATGTCAGCCATCAGATAATCTCCTTGAATCTTGGAAATAGGTTGTTTCTCTGCGGTTCAGCCGGCGTCGGCCGCGACCTGCATCTTGATGATCTTGTCCGGATTTGCGGGCGGTTCGCCGCGCGTGATCTTGTCGATGACATCCATGCCATCGACGACCTGCCCGAAGACGGTGTATTGGCCGTTCAGCCAATCGCCGTCGTTGAACATGATGAAGAACTGGGAGTTTGCGCTGTTCGGGTCGGCTGCGCGGGCCATACCGAGCGTGCCGCGCTTGAACGGGGCGTCGGTGAATTCAGCAGAGATGTCCGGCAGATCGGATCCGCCCATGCCGGTGCCGGTCGGGTCACCGCCCTGAGCCATAAAGTTGGGTAACACGCGATGGAAGGTAGTGCCGTCATAAAAACCTTCACGCGCCAGAAATACAAAGTTGTTAACCGTAAGAGGTGCTTTATCAGGATAC
>JBNLAU010000055.1:0-18134 GCA_050302295.1 Roseibium sp.
CATCCGGCGTCACGTTGGTATGGTCGGCCACGCAGATGAAATAGGAGCCGTTGTAGGAGACAGTATCCCTGACGACATAGGCGGTCGAGGCCGACCAGGCTCCGGTGTGGTTCACACCGATAGGTCCGGCCGGTCCCTGAACACCTTGCGGCCCCTGAATGCCATCCGGACCGCGCCCGAAATTGACGCCATCGGACCAGGCTCCAAGAGTATTTGAGAGCTTCCAGTAGATGACGCCAGCCTCTGTATCGAGAAACGATGTGCCCATAGGTTCCGCGTCATAGGCGTCACGGTCGGCGGTCAAGCCGGAATAGTCCGGATCGAACGATTGCCCGATTGGCCCTTCAGGCCCCTGCTCCCCTTGAACGCCCTGCGGCCCTTGGGCCCCCGTTGGGCCGGTTGGGCCTTCCGGACCTGTCGGGCCTTGAGGCCCCTGATATCCTGTCGGCCCGCGTGGCCCTTCATATCCCACCGGGCCGCGTTCGCCCTGGGGACCTTGCGGGCCCTCGGGGCCTTGAGGGCCTGCCGGTCCGGTCGGTCCCTGGTTGCCCGTTGGGCCTTTCGGGCCTTGCGCCCCCGGCAGGGAAGCGATTTCAAGAACCTGCTGCAACGTAGGCAAGTCCTGATTTTCCGCGGCATCCAGCGCGTTGAACATCCGTCGGCCTTTCAGGTCGAAGCCGCCATTGATTTCGATCAGAGCGCGGGTGGCGACCGACTGCATGTTGATCGCCGTCCGGTCCATCGCCCTTTCCATGACGGCCGGGTCGATTTCTCCACCGGCAAGGCTATAGGGCTGGCCAAAGTCACTCACCAGCAGGACGGTCAGCGTCTCGCCCACCTTCAGATCCGACGCGTTAAAATGAACCGTCCCTGTCGAGAAGTTCCCGCCGGTGAACGTCCAGTTGCCTGGGGTCTGCTGATATTGCCAAACGGTGATCACTCCGCCTGCCGTCTCGTGTGTTACCTGCAAGTTGTTTTCGTCAACAAACTGGAAAGGCAAATCGACACGATCCGTCACACCGTCGCCCCGTATCTGGGCGCGGCCTTCTTCCAAGGCTGCTACTGTCATTTAGGGATTTCCTTAACAAAAAGACGCCAATGCGCCCTGCGGTACATCACGGAACCACGCCGTGTATTGCCGATACTCGGTATTCAATTCGGGCTTTCTTGCCGTCGAAAAATTGCCTCTGTCCTGCCCCCCGCACCAAGCCGCTCCAAAAGCCCGCCCGTCTCGGTGAAACCGCCTCCGTGCTGCGAGTGTTGAGCGTCCCATTCCGCCAGCAGATCTTTCCGCCGCTCCGGATTATTCGCATCCGCCAGCCTCATGGCAGCTTCCCGCGAGGTCAGCCCATGTCGCTCCCGCAAGAAGCTCCATCTTGCCTGGGCCGCTTGAAGCTTATCTGTGTCAAGCCCGTGCGCGTCAGCGCTCAAGCCGTCCCCGGCAACAGCAGTCAGATTTTCATAGGCTCTCCCAACTTCTTGCGGATCGCGGCTCTCCAATCCCTTTCTGAGCGACTTGACATAGGTCTTCGGCAACACACCTTTCGCGCGCAAAATGCCTCGTGCCAGTGCGTCCCTGTCCGTTTCTCCATCATCCAGATACACAAAAGCCCGATCCGCCAATTCACGATGGCCGGGCAACATCGCTTCGCCGGCCTCGGCCGAGTTGATCCAGTCAACTGCCTTTGCATTCATGCTTTGCTCTTCGGCAGCTTGGGTCAGGCGATTGAGAAGATGCAGTTTCTGGTGAGGCTCAAGAACGGAATTGGTCTCAATCTCCTTTGCCTCGAAAAGCCCGTGCGCGGCATCGATCCTGCCCGCTATCCGTTCAGCCTCCGCCGCTGAGGCGGTGGCCTTTTTCTTCAGCGCTCCGGCATGCAACCGCTTCAAATCCACGTCCGGCAGCATTTGCAGGCGCCCGGCGGTTTCCCCGTCCTCACCCGGCACCGTCTCCGTTTTTTTGGCAGTCCCGTGTAATTTTCCCGCTTTGCCGGTACCCTTTGCCGCCGGAGGGACCTGTCCACCGGCCCGCCGCGCCAGCTCGGCGTCCAGCGCCGAGATCTGTTCATCCACCGGACGGGTGCCAAGCCACGCTTCGGTGATTTTCCCGCTCATCCGGCGATAAGCGTCCTCTTTCACCCGCGCCGGCAATGGAGCCGATTTCAGGACAGTTGCCGCGTGCCTGTAAGCCTCATCGAACCGCAGGGGGTTTTCACGCACCTCCGCGGCCAGTTGGTTTTCTTCCTCGGCAAGTCCCCGCTGGAAGTACTTCTCGTTCTCGGCGGCCTCCACAGCGGCAAAGCTGCCGGCATACTGGTCGCGCTCAGCATCGAACTCCTGCTGGAACCGGGCCCTGGCGCTTTCCGGAAGCTCTTCAAGGGCCTTTTCCCGTCCCTTTTCAAGATGCGCCAGCATGGCTTCGGTATAGCCCGCACCGCCGGGCCTTTGCCTCTGCCGTTCTTCCATCGCTTTCGAATTCAAAAAGCTCCTGAGCTGCCGACCGATTTGATGTGCCTCGAAGTCATCAATCTGCTGCTGCCTTTTCCGTACTGCTAGATCCAGATCTCCGCTTTGGTCTGCCGGCTGGGCAGTCTTCTGCTTGTGCTTCAACGCCGTCTCGGCCAGAGACCCGAACTCGCCTGCCGAGCGGCTGACCTGCTGCCCGAAGGACTCCGTCGCGGCACCAACCGCCGTATCGGCCACAACCTGCGGGCTGCCGACGCCCGGAAGGTTTCGGGTGCCGCTGAATTTCTGCAATCTTGCCATCTTCTGTTATCGCTCCATTCGTGCCTTCGCCCGGGCAAATCAATTTGCTTTAAGGCGGTAGGCTGTCTGCCCAAGCGTCGTAATGGCGCTGGTAACACCGCCCAGAATCGCTCCTGCCGCGCCAATGCGGCCGGCCCGGCGGCTGGATTGCGCGCGCTCCCGGGCGGTTTTGGCTTCAAATGTCAGGTTGTCCCGCTGCCCTTCGGCGCGATAGCGGATGGCTTCAATGTTCTGTGCGGCTTCATAGGCATTGTCGTCCACGACATCGGTCAGGGACCCCGTTTCGGAAAGTCCGCGCTCCGCTCCGACTGCCCGGTTGTAGCCCATCGCCTGGTCCAGTTGCTCAAGCGTACGCCGCCTTTCGAATGAGGCTTGCGTCTGGTTGACGCTCTTCTGGCGCTCCGCCATTTCGGCGCGGCGTTCTTCCGCTTTGGCCTTTGCATTCGCTTGCTGGCGGATTCCCTGCGCCTGCACGACTCCGCCGGCCAGCGACCCCGCAATGGAAACCGCCGCTAAAACTGCTGGATGACACATGTCTGTTAAGGCTCCGCGTCTCGGCCAAAGTTGATGGCCAGAATTGTGCATGGTTTTCCGCCGCCTGCTTCCAGCGACAGCTGCCCGCCGTCTTCCCAGCGGGTCTCGGTTGTCTGGTCCAGAACTCCCGTGCGCAGCGGTGCCGGCTCACCGGCCTGGTCGCCCGCGCGGTAATAGATCAGTTCGTCCAGATAGGTCTCATTCGACCCGGCCTTCAGCGTGCCGGTTTCCAGAACCGCAATGCTGCAGCGGTCGACACGCATTTTCCGGCCCATGGCGGCACCGTCCTGCGCGTTCACCGGAAAGGGCAGCGTCTTCGCGCATGCCTTCACGTCCAGCCCGACAAGAATTTTGCCGGCGAGCTGGCCGTTCGGCAGGCTGACTTCGCCGCCCGTCACCGTCGCCGGATAGTCGGTTCCCTCGGCAAAGAGGATCACCTCTTGCCCTTCCAGATAACCCAGCCCCGAAACCGTGTTTGCGGGCGGCCCGTCATAAAGCGCCGCGCAGTCCAGATGCCAGGCATCCTCGATCGCCCCGCCCTGAAAGGGCCTCTGCATGATTTCGATATAGCGCTTCGTCTGGCCGTTGATGGTCCGCCGGACAATCATCCAGACTTCGTCGGACCGCGCGCCGGTCAGATCCGCCATGCATTCGACGTAACCGCCGAAATCGTGACGCTGCATGCCATAGACCTGCTGCTGCCGCTCGTAGGTGAACCCGATTGCGTTTCCAAGCGTGTCCCAGGCCCAGATGATGCTGTCGGGATACTGCTGGTAACAGGCGCCCGATATTCCCGGCCTGAAGAGGTGCGACTGCACTTCGCTGACCGATTGCGACACCCGCCCGTCCGCACCGAAGTCATACGCCATTTCGCGCATGTCCGTGCCATAGGGCCCGAAATACAGCAAAACCGACCCCACCTTGATCGGGCTCACTTTGCTGACGCCAAAATTCGTCTCGGGTGTCTGCTCGACATTTTCCGGCCCGAATGGATCCTGATCCGTCGCCTTGCCGATCGCGCGCACCGCTTTCGACGTGCCGGCAATCAGGTCATTGTCGTCGACCAGCCAGTGAATACGGTTCACCTGACCGGACAAGATGCCGGCCGTCACCGCATCGGAGGCCCGCAGCACGTGAGAGACCGAAAAATTGGTGAAATCCTCAGTCTGGCTTTCCCAGATTTTCTGCGGCTCTTCCGCTGTCCCGGCAAAAGCCAGCCGGCTCTTGTGCCAGCCGATCGTTTCCGGCCATCCCGTGGTGTCCGACCAGGCCCCCAGCCTCCAGGCGGTCTGCGCCTTGTTGTCCAGCAGGGCCTGACCGTAAAGCTGCACCTTGACCACGGTTGCCGAAGTCCAGGAGGTGATCTTGAACCAGCGCCAGAACCCGTCCGAGCCGCGAAAGCGGATATGCCGCCCGGCGTCGGAGGCCTTGAACCCCGCACCGCCGTTAATGCCGGAGAGACTGGATGCGGTCAGGTTGAACGGAGTCTGGTCCTGCCCGGCCTGATGAAAGACAATCTGTCCAATAGCCGAATTATCCGAATTCGAACCGCCACCCTGGTTGAAGCTCAGCCGGTAGTGGCTGAAGGCGGTTTCGTTGTGAAACGAATATTGCCGCCACTCGTTCGATGCCCAGGTGTCCTGCCCGTCCTGAGTGTCGAGGATGGTCCAGCTTGATCCATCGTTCGACGCCTCGATATTCCACTGCCAGGGCATGTCGTCGTTCTGGCTGTTGTCGCTCGGCGCCTGAAGCATATAAGCATCGATAACCACCGCATTCGGAAACTGGTATTGAACCCACCCGCTTGCTCCGCCCGAAAGCACCACCCTGCCCTCGGCCCTGTTGAACACCTGCCAGGCGTTTGCGCTGCCGTTCGAAGCGCTGACAGTGCCGTTTGGCGCCGTGTTCGAGGTCATGTCCGGAACGGGATTGCCGAGCCCGGACGGTTTCAGGTCGGTCGGCGTGATATTCACATCCAGAAACGGCCCGTCCTTGAACTCTATCGGGCCGATGGACCAGGCCGTTTCGCCTTGGCGCTTCAGCGCCTGCGGGGCAACCCCGCCCCCGGCGATAAACAGCGTATCGGTGGACTGAACGAATTTGAGGTCCGGCAGGTCGGCAACGGAATACGGCGTTGCCACCTCCACCGATCCGACACGGCCCTGATTGGTGAATACGCGGAAATACCCCTCTCCGAATTCGAGCATATAGTATTGTCCATTGCCGAACTCGAACGGGATCAGCCAGCCGCCGCTGGCACTGTTTTTCAATTCGGCGATATATTTGGTGCCGCCACGCCGCCGCAGTCCTCCTCGCTTGAGTGTTATGAAGTTCTTGCAGGTTGCCAGGGATGAACGGAACAGCTCGAGATCGGAGCGGTAAATCAACTCCGGATCCAGCTCGCCACGGCTGAACGTGGCCTGAAGATGGTAGCTCATCGGCCTGTAACGATATCCAGATCAACCATTGGCAAAGGCGTGCCCTGCCCGGCGTCATGGGTGCCGGCCCGGTCAAATGCTTCGGCGGCAGCCTGCCGCAGCGCCTCCGAGCGGCTGTTCTTGCCGGTGATCACGTGGGCGCATCCGGCGGCCAGAAAAAGCGCAAATCCGTGCACAAAGAGCGGTGAAAAGTCGGCTTCCCGCGTTACGCGCCGGATGTACCGTAGCGGGAAAGGCGGTTCCCTGTCGGACATGATCCGCGTTCCCACCACTTCAAATCTGACAATCCGTCCGTCCGGCCGGCCGTCCAGGGTCTGTTGCATGATGCGTAAGGCATCATTCGGTTTTTTGTATTGATAGGCCCAGCGAAAAGGCGGCTTTTGCGTTTCGGCCGGCAGGCTTGCAAGGCCCGTCGCGAAGTCCCAGTCGTGCATCGCCAGATACGCATCCCGATGGGCTGCGTAATGGTTGCGGAACCACCGGGAGGCAACGGAAGAAAAATCGAAATCGCGGATGGGCGCCTCCTTCAAATGCGCAAGCGCAAGGTTCGCCATCTCCACGGACGTGTTAACTGTTCCAGTCATAGATATCGGGCTTTCGATTGAAGTCAGGCTGCCGGCGGCAGGGTGGTGTCCGCCTCATAGGTTTCCAGTGCGCGCACCGCGTCTTCCTTGTTGGCGGCATCGACACCGGCATAATCCGCGGCCATGGCCTGCAGCGTTTTCCAGTGTTCCTTGCGCCAGCCTACGGGAAGCGGTTTTGGCACAGGCGAAGACTGCCCGCCCTTGCGCTTGCTGTTCCAGTCGGCGGACAGCACATTGGCAAGGTCTTCTCTCTTCTTCTCCGCTCTCGTTTTTTGCGTGCCGAAACGTTCCTCGAAGTCCCTTTCGTGGTTTTCCTCCAGCTTTTGCAAATGCCGGAGGCGGCGCATGATGATCTCGTCCATTTCAAAACCTTTCCTTCAAAAGAAAAAGGGCGGCCGAGGCCACCCTTGAATTCCTGACAAATCTGACCGTCCGGTTTCGCACCGGGCGCCATCCTGCAATGCGGATCGTCAGGTCCGTCTCCAGGCAACTGCGCTTGTACCAATCCCCGGTTCCCGGCAGACAGGGTCACAGGAAAGGTCCCGGCACCGCCTGCCCAGCCAGTTTGGGTGCTGCCGGTTTGGGCGCAGCCGGTTTGGGTGCAGCCGCTGGCCTCGCCTGACTGCGGTCATATTGCGCTAGCTCCTCCCGCCTTTTTCGGTTGGTTGCCTGCGTGCGCCGCCGGCTCGCGCCGCGCACATCCGCCTGAAAGCTGTCCGTCGCCTCGTGGCGCGCACCCGTCTCGTCGTCATAGTACAGCGTCATGCGCGGGCCAAAGCCCTGGTCGTCCGTCTGGCCCTGCTGCCTGTCCCGTCCGGTCTTCTCGTTTGCCGACAAATACCATTTGGCCGCCTTGATGCCTTGCTCCTTAAGATAAGCCTCCGCATCCTGACGAACGTACCCGTGGCCCGAGCCGTCGACGTCCGGATAAACCGTCTCCACCGGGTGTTTCACCACGGTTCCTTCCGCTTCCGGCGAAAACGCCGAAAGGTTCCATTTCCGTTTGAACTTCCAGAGGGCAAGATCTTCCGCCGCCTCCCGGTGCCCGCCCATCTCGACGAAGCTTTCCTTCGACAAAGCCCTGAAATCCTCAAGCGCTTCAGCCTCCTCTTCGGGGCTGGTGCCGATCCGCCGGTAGGTGTCGTAAGAGGTTTTCCTTTGGGGAGAAGCCATGCCCGCGTTCATGGACGCAACATCCAGCCCATCGGCTGCCGGGGCCATACCCGCGCCGTTCAGGCCGCTTTGCAAGCCTGGACCGGGGCTTTCCCAGCCCTCAGATCCGGCCATTGCCGCGAGCTCGGGCACACCATCCGGCGCGGCTCCAGGTTGGGTCTCCCGCGGAAAGGGCGAAGAGAAAGGTTCACGCGCCGGTGCCGCGCCTGGAATGTTCTGCCACCCGGACAGCGAAACAGCCTCTCCCGACAGGCTTTCCTGAAGCGACGCTTTGAACGTCTCCGTCAGCTCTTGCCTGGAGGCACCCGCCCGGAGCGCCTGATCCACAGCGCCGCCCGGTGTTGCGGCGGACGCACGCAGGGCGCCAAGATTTCTTGCGAGCTCCTCTTCGTCCTCGCTGCTTGAAAAAACCCAGTCGATCGCCCCGCCGACAGCCCCCACCAGCGCATCCCGCCCATTTACATAGGCACTGAAAGCTGCCGAGTCCTCGACAGTTTTGGCGATTGCAGCCATTTCCTGGATCACGGCATTGTCCGGATAGGCTTCGCCGTATAGCTGGGCCAGCGCAACGATATCGTCGAAGTTGCCTGCAACATCCCAGGCCTTCTTCAGTGCTCCGACCGGCGTCAGAGACACGCCCAGATCTACCGCGAAGTCGGCTGCAAGCGCCTTCAGATCGTCCTCGGTGAAGTCCAGCCCCACTTCCCGGGCCGCCTGAGCAAACGAGATATTCCGCTCGTCCGCCCGTGCCTTGACGATGCCGATAACCGGCACCGCCGCCAGCCCAAGCACAGCAACCGGCGCGCCTTTCTTGGCAAGTTTCATGAACCGCTTGCCGATACTCGGCCCATCCTGGAGCGCCCCCTTGACCCTGCCGCTGATACTGGCATTCAAATCGAGCTCTCGGCCAGGCAACCCATCGGCAGGCGCACCTGCTGGAAGCGCCGAGACAGGTCTCCCCGGTTCGAAAGGTAATCCGCCCAAACGGCCGTCAATCCGCCCGCCAAATCCCGAAATGGCTCCACGCGGTTTGCTTCGAAATGCCTGCTGCCGCAGCGCTTCTTCATACGTCTCGGGAAATGAAAGAGCACCCTGATGAAGCCCCTTTACCTCGCCGAATCTTGTGTTCCACCCACTCTGAATGTTCATGAATTGTTCTTTTGACAAATTCAGGTCGGGATTCACGACCATCTCCGCCATCAGCTTTTTGACGGTGGTGTAGCGAAACGGAACATCCACAATCTTCGCATGCCGGCGCGTAACGGGATCGTACTTTTTCTTGTCCCTATTCTTGTTTTCGAAAAAGTCCTTCTCCCGGCAAATCACTTCGTAGTCGAAATCGGGATGTTTCACCATCCGCTTGCGGATCGACATGTCCCAGGTCTCGTAACCGCCCTTCTCGGTAAACCGCTTCTGGTTGGGGTCATATGTGTCCATTTCCCGGTCCAGAACATCGTCGATCTCCACGATGCTGACATCGGGCGTATACCCCGGCGGCGGGTTCCTCTGCTTGTCGATCCAGTCCTCAAAGAGCTCGCCGTTCCGAGTTTCGAAAAAGCCGGAGCGCTTCAATTCCAGTTCGAAATCGTTGCTGTAAAAAAAATGATCGCCCCGCTTGGCGGTGGCGATCAATCCTTCCAGTCCCAGATTTTTCATGATCGGACTGATTTCGCTGGCGTCGATGGCGACAATCTTTTCCATCACACCTCCTCCCCGGGAAAGGAGACAAACTGCGAGTAGTTTTCATTGATGTAGTCCCTGGCCTCCAACGTTCTGAGCGAGGTCAGCTTGCCCTTTTCGAGGGCAATCGCCAGCCGAGTGGCAACGGTCATCTTGTTTATCCCAAAGGGAACCCGGGCTTTCATCAGATACCAGCGTTCAAAGGCGATGAACGTGTCATGAGCCTCAATCGGGTTCAGCTCCCAGAACTCATCGTCGTGGGCTTCCAGATCATGCTCTTCAATGTAAGCAGCAAACCAGATTTTCTTCCGTAATGCCTCGTGCAGTTCCTCGTCAGCGAGGATCAGCTCCACCATCTGCACCGCGTTTTCGTAAGGCATCTTGCGGCCGCGGTAGCGTTTGTTTCCGGCAAAGAAGGCCCGCCCCTCTTCCGTCTTTTCAAACGCTTCCAGCTCTTCCCGCCAGCCGGTAATATCGTCAAAATCCGCCATCAGTCCTGTTTCCGGTTTCTTTTTAGAATGTTCTCAAATGCAATCAGCCCCGCCCCGCTTGGCGGTGGCGATCAATCCTTCCAGCCCTAGATTTTTCATGATCGGACTGATTTCGCTGGCGTCAATCGCGACAGCCTTTTCCGTCACACCGCCTCCCCGGGAAGGGAGACAAAAAGCGGATAATTTTCTTTGATGTAGTCCCTGGCTTCCGCCGTTCTGAGCGAGGTCAGCTTGCCCTCTTCGACATCAATCGCCAGCCAAGTGGCAACGATTATACAGCTTTTGTCGAAAGGAGCCCGGGCTTTCATCAGATACCAGCGTTCAAAGGCGATGAACGTGTCATGAGCCTCAATCGGGTTCAGCTCCCAGAACTCATCATCGTGGGCTTCCAGATCATGCTCCTCAGAGTAGTCGGCAAACCAGATTTTTTTCCTCAAAGCCTCGTGCAGCTCCTCGTCGGCAAGGATCAACTCCACCATCTGCACCACGTTCTCGTAAGGCACCTTGCGGCCGCGGTAGCGTTTGTTCCCGGCGAAAAAGGCCCGCCCCTTTTCTGTCTTTTCAAACGCTTCCAGCTCTTCCCGCCAGCCGGTAATATCGTCAACTTCAGCCATCGGTTTGGCTCCAGCCCTTTGCTTGTTCATGAATTGTTCTATCAACAATCAAAAGCTGGCAAAAGCATCTTTTTCGCCATAGTGAGGACAAATCTCCCCACCCGGCCTCCGTCTGGCTGCGTTTCCCCGATATATCTGAATTGCCCCTGTTTTAACGCCTGTTTGACGAACCGTCCAACGAGGAAAAACGCCTGAAGCCGTTGTTTAGGCAGACCAATCCGTTTCAGTCTTTTCCCGCAATGGCTTCTAGCCGTAGGCTGTTGAGCGCTTCCGGCGGCTTTTTTTAAAGAACGGCTCCTCCCCCGGCGAACCGACATCGGAATAGATCTCGGAGCGGCTATGTTCCGGTGTTGCGTTGTTTGCAAGCCCCACAAGGGCCACACAGCACAATGCTGCCTGGTAGACTCGCGGGGCCCATCAAATGGCGGCCTGTCGGCGCCTGTTGGGATTATGGTCCTTCGCTACGATGAAAAGGCAAAGATAGGCGCTATGCAACTGGGGCAAATCCGAACAATTCGGGATCGCGGCCCGCCGCAACGATTAATTGACGGGCGCGGATCGGGTTTCTCTCCAATAGGGCAACCTGCTGATTGAGCTGGGAATTATTTAGTTCAAACGGATTGGCGGCAATTCGAATCGTTGGCGCGACCGAAGCACGCGTGCGCGGCTTTCTTGCCGGGATGGGTATCTGAACCTTGACAGCTTCGTTTTCTGCTTCCCCGCCAGAGATATCGGGTATCGGTTTTCCCGCTGGCGGACTGACGCCTTGCAGGAATGATGGCTGCAACATCCTGGGCCGCGTCACCAGAACCGCGTCAGGGGCAAGTGCCGCGGAGCTCGGCTGCGGCGCGGTTAGCGTCGCTGCGGCACTTGCAATCATTTTTTTAGACAGCAGACTTTGCTGCGCCATCTTTTTCTGCGGCGCTTTCGTGACAGAGGACTCCGGCGATATGGCCGAAAAACCTGGCATCCTCGGTTCTGAAAATAGATCTATCGAACGAACCTTGGGCAAAACAAAAGGGGATTCCGGCGCATTGCCAAACTCATCAAAGATTGGTTCCCTTTTCTCTCTGCTAACAATGCTTCCCAAGACAGATTTCACGCCACCGGAGCCAAACAAATTCTTGATCCCTGAAGCAAAGCCCTTGTCTCTTGCAATTATCGGTTTCTTTTGGACAGCCGATCTGAGTTGTGCAACAGCGCCTGATCGAAGCTCCTCCAAATCCTTTCGTTTTGCATAAACGGGATGTATGTTCGATTTAAGTTTCTGGTCGTATTTGACAGTCACCTTGATTTTCTCGGCCCCCTGACTTCTCAGGACGTCAAAAATTCTGCCGTCCTCCGTATTCAGATCAGTACAACCAGCACTCCCATAACCATTGCCTAAAGTACTTCCATGGAGAAAAAATCCACTTCGTCCATACAATTGGGTTTCTTCATCGGGTAAGAGCGTCACCCGATTGAATCCGTATGCGGGAACCCAAAGGAGATTGTTTACGTCGTCGGAAGAGAACCTGCTTTCGATGTTTGACTTCAGAATACTATAGCTCCCCTCAGGCAGAGGCCCCGTTCCTTTCAGCTTAGTGAATTCCGGGCCTGCAACAGAGGTCGACCAGAGACGGCGTGAGCACTTGCGATTGTTCTTCCATCATCGCTAAGCAATCGAACTTGAACACCATCAAATACTATACCGGTTACTATATCCATGCGAATACCTCTATTTTAATTTACCTCTTCGGCCTCCAAGTTCACGCTATCCGAGGCGTCATATAATCCACCAATAGAAAGCCGCCCAGAAAAGCACTGAGGAAATCTTTAATATTAACATTCTCACTATGTTCCCAATACTAAAAATGTATATCAATGCGAAGGCAACAAACAATCCAAGAAAAGAAAAAGAATTCCAAAAATAGCATTCGGAAAATTCGTGATATTTACAAATACTCTTTGGACCAAAAATCCAGAAATTTAATACGATATAGCTGATTACCACCGCTAAATCGAACATTGATAGAATTGTCTTGTCCAATCTGTTCATTAGCTCTCCTCGCTTAGAAACAAGATATCCTTCAGGTATTCCTTTTTTCACAAGCCTTTAACTCCGGCCTGATAGCCATAAAAGACATCGCTTACGACTGCTTGGACAATGCGGCTCTGTCGTCAAAGTTATTCCCATCACGCGACATCTGCGTTTTGTCTCATATCAGCTTTCAAAGCTGCGCAATGCAGCCAGCTCTTCCTCCGTCCTTTCGCCCCCCAAAGTCCACCTTTGACCCTGCCCTCCCCCTGAACTTGTTCGCGACTTGTTCTAAAGCCGATTTGCAAACGGAAAAAGCTTTCATCCCTCTGCCTTGAGGAGAATTTACCGGATCAACCGTCGCATGGCTGCACTTTTACAACGCAAAGATGAAGCCCTTCATTCGGCTGGTTTTGAAGAAGCATCCAGCGCGCGCCTGTCAGAAGCCGTTGTTTAGACAGACCAATCCTTTTCCGTCTTTTCCCGCAATGGCTTCTAGCCGTAGGCCGTTGAGCGCTTCCGGCGGCTTTTTTAAAGAACGGCTCCTCCCCCGGCGGGGAGGAGCGCTTTCCAGGATCAAACGCCAGTTGATCGAAGAAATCCCGATCAGATATTCACCTTCAGGCAGGCGAACTTGACGTTCTTGCGGGTGTATTTCCGGTCCCAGTTGGCCGCGTTGCGCAGTTCGGCCAGGGTTGCGCCCTGGGATTTGGCAAGCGAGGACGCGGTAAAGTCCATCCCCGCCGGATGGATCAGTTCGAACCGGCGGGTGGTCAGGTAGTCCGCACCGCCACCGTCGCCGATGTCCGGGTCGCGGGTGATTTCCGTGCCCTCGTTGCCGTAGATGGTCTTGCGGTTCGGCACTTCGTCAATGTGCATGAAGGCGCCCGGCGCGAACAGGAAGCAGGAATATTCATCGGCGTTCGCACCGGTGGTGACCGGCATCATCTCCGAATGCACCACCATCATGCCGGCGTAGTAGGGCACTTCGAACGGGGCTTCGGACGGCTTCTTGAACTCGATCTTTTCATCGTCCAGAAGCGTCCCATAGACAAAGCTGTGCATGGCGATCACGCGCAGATCGTCCAGGTTCTCGCCCATGGTCAGCCGCGCCCGGTTGATCGCCTGATAGCTGATCCGGTTGGCCGCGGTCGGTGAACCGACATCGGAATAGATCGAATAGACCATGTCACCGGCGTCGTTCGCCACATTGTCGGCGATGACTCCTTCTGCAGTCGCGATGATCCGCTCTTCCTTGCGCCGGCCCCAATAGGCGCCGATGCGCTCGGCCACCCGGTTCATGGCGCTGTCGCCCCGCCCCGTCGCCGCATAGCTGGCAACGGTCTTGGCGCCGTATTTCTTGGCCAGCCGGTGCTTGTAGGCTTTCATGTCGCTGGCGGTGATTTTGCTGACACCGATCTTGTTGTCGCTGTCGTCGATCACCGTGGGTTCGGCATCGTCCAGGTCTTCCCAGTAAGGCACCTCGATCTGGTTGCCGCCCGCCTTGAAGCGCTTGGCAATGTCCGGCGCGGGCGCGGCCAGAATGCCGGATTTTTCCAGCATGATGAGCTTCGCCGGCTTGTTCTCCGCCATATAGGGCGTAAAGACGCGCGGCACGACGATGTCTGAAATCTGAGACGTCATTGAGTTTCCTTTGATTTTGATGAAATAGTTCCGGCAAAAAACTGAATGTCGCTGACGGCACGCGCCGGCAGGTGCGGCGTGTTGCTCTCTTTGGTTTTTCTGCCGGAAGATTGCCTCCCTTTCAGGAGAGGCAGGAGCACTGCTCCGGATGGGGGAGAGGAGACCGGAGCGTTCCCCGCCGCCTTTCCCTCACCCAATCTCTCGCCTGACGGGAGAGAAATCGCTTGATTGCGCGCCAATAGCCGCAGCCGCCCGGTTGAGGCAGCAGGCCGGCGCGTGCGAAACATGTTGCCGAAGCGAGGTTGGTATGACCCGGAGTCATTCAGGGTTGATTTCGCGAAAGACGCTTCAGGGTACGAACATTGCCCGCCCCGGCAAAGCTCCGAAAGGCTCTTTTGCCCCGCCCGTCAAAAGCCCGGCCGCATCCATCCTGCTAGGCAAAGATCGTTGAAAGTCCGAACATCTCCGGATCGCGTCCGGCAGCCAGAATAAGCTGCTTCGCCCTCACCGGATTGCGCTCCAGAAGGGCCGCCTGCTGGTTGAGATTGGGTTTTCGCGCGTCAAACGGGTTGGTGCCGAATTGAGTGTTCGGGGCGGCGGAAGCACGCCCCTCGGGCTTTGGTCGAGGCAACGGGACTTCGACTTTCCCTTTTTCGTTTCCCGTTTTTTCCGCTGATGAACCGGAAATCATTGACGGCAAAGGTTTTCGCTTGGCGACGGGAGGTTGACGTGTTTCTACCTTTTGCTCTGCCTCTTTTCGCCAGGGGGCAGCATCAAGGAGGCCAACCTTGTAAATGTCCAAGTCTTTCGTCCCGGCAGTATTCAGGTCGCTCGTTGCCATGTAGTTTTCACGCGGAGCCGCCAAACGGTTCTGGAGCTCGAGTTTGGCCTCTGTTCTATCTAAGAATTCTTTAAAAGTCAGAGGTTTGCGCTCGATGCGGTCGATCAGATCTGCCCGCATCGGGTTCACGTGCGCCGCCCTTCCCTTTGACGCAGGTATCGGAGGGGCAACCAGATCCAAACCGTTGGGTGCTGTGAAGATATGGTAAAGATCATCGATTGGTGCTTTGTCGATCTCGCTTGAAGGCACAAAGCCAATTTCTGGCGCCCTTTTTAGTGGACGCATTCTGGGGTCTGTCCCGTGGACGTGGGAATGCTTGTTGCCATATCCGGTGGTCAAATAAGGGTCTTGCGCAATCTGCCAAACCCAACCGTCGGGCCCTTTTGCATGCTTCCCGCTATAGGCCGGGTCAGGGTTCGCGTAGTGAAGACTCGGTCCGACGATACTGTCCTCACCCGCCGCCCGGTCGGCAATTGTCTCCCGAACCAAACGGTCAACCAGCGCGCTTGCCCTGGGCGCATTTTGAACGCTGCCATAGGGGTGAAGGTCAATCCATTTTTGCTTTCTGGAGTTGTAATAGGAGACCGGCCCGTTTATTTTTGTAAAAGCATTCCGCTCATTAACAACACCGGTGACTGTCTCTGGAAACGCTTCATACGCCACACGATTCAAAATTGTATCGACAACGGCCGCAACTCCATTTTCAAGAACTTCACCTTTCCATGTCGGATCGATTTCTGTTTGAACTACACGGGAAATATAATCAATGTCGATGTTATCTAGTCGTATTTTTGTAGCATCTTTACTTTTCATTTTGTTTATTTCCAGTTCTTTGAAAGTTAAGGCAGACGAAGAAGAATGCCGAAACATCCTCTTTGCGAATGAGGACAACACACTTGTCCTTTTCTTTCACAACAGCGACGCAGAGACGAAATTTACTATGGTTCGATATGGTGTTGGCACGATCTGTGAAGGCACCTATTCGTTCGGAGCCGGTGGATTGAGCTGGTATTGTTCGCCCGAGGAAAACGGAGTCATGCGATCTGCTTGGGGATATGAAGGTGTCGACCCGCACAAGACCTTCGTTTTCATGGACGAGTTGGTCACCGAGCAATGCGCCCGATAAGCAGATCACTTACCGGTCCAGCACCATAGAGCCCACCGGCATCGTGTTTGGCGTTCAAACTCGGGCGTCTTCGGCCAACAAGTTCAGAAACCGAAGTTCCTTCCGCTCGCCCAACGCGAATGCCTTCACCCCCATGCTAGCGCGCTCCGCTACTCCTCATTTGCGCGAAATCTGCTGAAAACCGCCCTTTTTCCGCCGAAGGCTGTCCGCACAACCGGTTGATTGCTCCATCAACCGGATCGAACACACATGATTTCAAGACGACAATTCATGAAAGGGCTGGGAGCTGCGGTCCTGACCCTGATGGCCCCGCCGGCCTATGCCATCGGCATTGAGCCCTTCCGGCTGCGCGTGCAGCGCTATCATCTCACCCCGCCCCACTGGCCGAAGGATATGAAGCTGACAGCGGCCCTCATTGCCGACCCGCATGTCTGCGACCCTTGGATGGGGCTGGACCGGCTCCGCTTTATCGTCGAGCGCACCAATGCCCTCAAGCCTGACATCATCCTAATGCTGGGCGACTATGTCGCCGGGCATCCGTTTAGCACCGGGTCCATTCCCGTTCAGGCCTGGGCCGATGTCTTTGCGGGCCTTACAGCGCCGCTCGGCACCCACGCCGTTCTGGGCAATCACGACTGGTGGGACGACCGCACAGCGCAGCTCGCCGGATCGGGCGTTCCCATCGCCGGCAAGGCGCTGATCAAGGCCGGCATCGAGCTTTACCAGAACCGGGCTGTGCGCCTGAAAAAGGACGGCCGCGCCTTCTGGCTCGCCGGGCTCGACGACCAGATCGCCCTCATTCCCAACAAGAAAGCCAACCGGAAACGCTGGCAGGGCGCCGACGATCTTGGCGGCACCCTTGCCCAGGTCACCGACGATGCGCCGGTGCTGCTGATGGCGCATGAGCCGGGGATCATCCGCGAAGTTCCTGCCCGCGTCAGCCTGACGATGAGCGGCCACACCCATGGCGGGCAGATCAACCTCTTCGGCTACAAACCGGTCAGTGGAACTGTTCTGGGAAAGGACAACGACTACGGCCACATCCTTTATCGCGGACGCCCCTCAAAGAACCCCGAACTTGAGCTTGGCTCACAGCCAAAGCACCTCATGATATCCGGCGGCCTCGGCTGCTCTATCCTGCCGGTCCGCTTTGGCGTACCGCCGGAGATCACGGTTGTTCATCTGGGTGACGGGAAGAACGCAGCTGCCGTGTGAATGAGATGGTCTGCTGCTCCCGGCCGGTATCGGTGATGAGCGAACAATTTGGCCAATGGCTCAGCAGAACCAACAATTCTGAAAAGTGCTGAACTTCACGGCAAACTGGAAATCAGGCTAGACGCGTGTTCCTGGAAAACCCGAATGCTTCCGGGTCCCGGCCGGCGGCGACAATCAATCGCCGTGCCCTTGCCGGGTTTCGGTCAAGCAGTTCTGCCTGCTGTTTGAGCTTTGGACTTTCAATGTTGAACGGATTACCTCCACCGATGGCATCAGGGTTAAGCACGGCTCGATCACTATCTGGCTTGGGCCTTGGAACAGGCACGGAACTTGTTTTCCCAAGCCACGATGGAGCATTTGGTGCTGTCGACGATGATTGAGTCGAAATATCTTTGGCAAGTGGGATTGGTGCATTGCCAGAGGTAGGCATGCGCAACCGACTTCCGCGAAGCGGACTTGAGATCGGTGTTTGATTCCGAGTTTCCAGATAAGCCTTTTCCTTACTGGATTGAGATGTTTCCGTCGCCTTCTTATGCCTATTGCCAATGGCCGTTGTTCCATCGCCAACTGACGTCTCGTCTCCAGGAGACCGCCCAAACGCTGGTACGATGCTCTTGGGAATAACACTGCGATAGGTCTCGGCTGGAAGCCTTGCATACCGGACGCGAAGCCCCTTCAACGTTCGATAATAATCCGCAATTAGGGAAGCCTGCGCTTCGATGGCCATGTTCTCAAACGGGGTCCCTTTTCGGACTTCATCTGAATATTGGTAATTGTCGCTGAATATGGATTTGGCTTTGTCCCAACCTTTTGTCAGAAGCAAATGTTTTCCTTGCGTCTGCTCCTGAACGAGGTGTGCTCCTTCGTGTACTAACCAATCAGGTCCAGTCTGACTAAAATCATCAGAATAGGCGTCGCGGCCAACTTTGATATTATTGTTACTGACCATCCCATAATTGGAAAACATATACCAGTTTCCACGCTCGATCGTCGTTTGATAGAAATAGTCGC
>JBNLAU010000056.1:0-5030 GCA_050302295.1 Roseibium sp.
CCGCAGTCAAGCTGCCGGAAGGCTGTGAACCGACGATTACGGATCGCGACTTCACCATCGCTACGATTGCCGCTCCGGCGGGCATGAAAGAAACCGATGAGGAAGAAGAAGCCGAAACAGAAGCAGCAGCAAGCGAAGACGCAGGCGAAGAAGCCAAAAGCGAATAAGCTTTTCTTCTGTTACAAGATTGCAGGAGGCGGACACCGCCTCCTCTCCCCCGGGTCGGCAGAGCTGGAGGGAAAAATTTCAGGGCAGCCGTTTCGGGCTGCTTTTTCGTTTCAGGAACGGTCTTGAAGGGTGTGCCATGAAACTGATCGTCGGTCTCGGCAATCCGGGTGCGAAGTATGCAGGCAACCGGCACAATATCGGCTTCATGGCTGTCGATGAAATCCATCGCAGCCACTCAGGCTTTCAGCCCTGGCGTGCACGGTTTCAGGGGCAGGTGTCGGAAGGCCGCCTGGGATCTGAAAAAGTGCTCCTGCTCAAACCGGGCACATATATGAACGAATCCGGCCGTTCGGTTGGCGAAGCCATGCGCTTCTTCAAGCTCGAGCCGGAAGATATCGTCGTGCTTTATGACGAACTCGATCTGCCACCCTCGAAATTCCGCATGAAAAAAGGCGGCGGGCACGGCGGGCACAACGGATTGCGGTCCATTTCCGCCCACATCGGCGCCGACTATCGGCGCCTGCGCCTGGGCATCGGGCATCCTGGCGACAAGAAACTCGTCACCAATTATGTGCTCGGCGATTTCGCAAAAGCAGACCGGGACTGGCTCGAGCCTCTCCTCGGAGAAATCGCGGCCCATTCCGATCTCCTGGCCGCTGGCCGGGACAGCCAGTTCGCCAACAAACTGACCCTTGCCCTGGAACCGCAAAAGGCGCAGCGCAAGGAAAAGGTCGACAGCGAAAAGGAAGAAGCCGGCGCCCCTCAGAAAAAGCCCAAAGGGCAAAGTCATATTCGGCAGGCACGCCAGCAAAAACCGGCTGGCATGCCCAAATCCGGACCGATGTCTGACATGCTGAAAAAGCTGTTCGGCAGCGACTAGGGCACGGGCTCTCCGGAATGCGGCAATGGAGTTTCCACGTCCGGTTTCCCCGGCCACTCTCGGCATTGAGCACAAGGTCCAGCACCGCAAAGCCTTGACCTGCCAGTTGCGCTCGGGCATTTAGCGCCTCAACGAATTCTGATCCAACCGAAAGCGAACTCCCATGGGATTCCAGTGCGGCATTGTCGGACTGCCGAATGTCGGCAAGTCCACGCTCTTTAATGCGCTTACAAAAACAGCCGCGGCACAGGCCGCCAACTATCCGTTCTGCACCATCGAGCCGAACACCGGCGAAGTCGCCGTGCCGGATACGCGCCTTTACGCTGTCCGCAGCGTTGCAGGTTCCAAGGAAGTCATTCCAACCCGCATCACCTTCGTCGATATTGCCGGCCTTGTGCGCGGCGCGTCCAAGGGGGAAGGCCTCGGCAACCAGTTCCTGGCCAACATCCGCGAAGTCGACGCGATCGCTCATGTACTGCGCTGCTTTGAAGACGACGACATCACCCACGTCGAGGGTGCCATCGACCCGATTGCCGATGCCGAAACGGTGGAAACCGAGCTCATGGTCGCCGACATGGAGAGCCTAGAGCGCCGGATCGCCCCCTTGAAGAAAAAGGCAACCGGCGGCGACAAGGAATCCAAGGCCGTTCTGCCGATCATGGAAGCCGCCCTTGCCCTTCTCCAGGAAGGCAAGCCGGTTCGAATGCTCAAGGTCGCAGATGCGGAAGAGGCCAAAATACTGAAGGGCCTGAACCTTCTGACGTCCAAACCGGTTCTTTACGTCTGCAACGTCGACGAAGCCTCCGCGGCAACCGGCAATGCGTTGTCGGAAAAAGTCGCCGAGATGGCAAAAAAGGAAGGCGCGGTGTCCGTGGTGATTTCGGCAGCCATTGAGGCGGAAATCTCACAGCTCGACAAGGATGAACAGGAGGAATTCCTGGAAACCATCGGCCTGGAGGAACCGGGCCTCGACCGGATGATCCGCGCCGGTTATGACCTGCTCGGCCTGATCACATATTTCACCGCCGGCCCGAAGGAAACTCGCGCCTGGACCATCACCGAGGGCACCAAGGCACCGGGCGCCGCGGGCGTCATTCACACGGATTTCGAACGCGGCTTCATCCGCGCGCAGACCATCGCCTTTGACGACTATGTCTCGCTTGGGGGTGAAACCGCGGCCAAGGAGGCAGGCAAGGCGCGTGACGAAGGCAAGGAATACGTTGTCAAGGACGGCGATATCCTGCTGTTCAAGTTCAACACCTGACGATGGCCCGCCGCATGCGGGGTCGCCCCGCATGCCGCTTTACGTGTTCCCGTCCCTCCGCTGCTGAAACGAAAGCTAAAGACATCGCCTCTAGGATCCGCCTCCGGAACGGAACGAATGGCAGATGGAGGGGCACGTGGGCGCAGGCGAGAACACGAATATCCGCAAGATCGTCGCGGGCACCGTGGGCAACACGCTCGAATGGTATGATTTCGCGGTCTACGGCTATCTCGCCCCGATCATCGCGCATCAGTTTTTCCCGAGCAGCAGCCCCACTGTCAGCCTGATCAGCACCTTCGGCGTCTTTGCCGCAGGTTTCCTCATGCGCCCCATCGGCAGCCTTCTGCTGGGCCATATCGCGGACAAGCTGGGGCGCAGCAGGGCCTTGCTGCTCTCCGTTGCCCTGATGGCGATCCCGACCACGTTGATCGCCTTTCTGCCGACCTATGATCAGATCGGCGTTCTGGCGCCCCTCGCCCTCACCCTGCTCCGCCTGTTGCAGGGCCTGTCGGTCGGCGGCGAATACACCGGGTCTTCGGTCTATCTCTACGAAATCTCGCCGAAAGACCGGCGCTGCTTTGTCGTCTCCTGGGCTCTGGTGGGCGCCGTCTTCGGCGTTCTTCTCGGCTCCGGCGTCGCCGCGCTGGCCACCAGTCTCCTGTCCGCCGACGATCTGGGAAGCTGGGGTTGGCGCGTTCCCTTTGCCTTCGGCCTGCTCGTCGGCCTGACGGGCTTCCTGATCCGCAGCGGCAACAAGGACGACGACACCGACATGCCGCCGTCTCCGCATGATCCGGTCAGCGTGCCGGTCGGCGAAGTCCTGCGCAATCACCGCCCCGCATTGTTCAGGACCATCGCCTGCAACATCCTGAACGGTGTCGGCTTCTACCTGACCTTCGTCTATCTGACCTCCTACCTGGTGGAAAATGTGCATCTTACCGAAAGCCGGGCGCTTACCATCAACACCAGCGACATGGTGGTGTTCATGCTGCTGCTGCCCGCGATCGGGTATCTGGCCGACAAGACCAGCCGAAAGGCCCTGATGCTGATCGGATCGGGCGGCGTCGCGCTGTTCGGCCTGCCCCTATTCTGGCTGATTCATCACCAGGACCCGATGATGGTCGTTCTGGGTCAGCTTGGCCTGGCGGTCATTCTGGCCTGTTTCTTCGCTCCGCTCATGGCCACCATGATCTCACAGTTCCCGCGCCCCGTGCGCGTGACCGGCTATTCCCTCGGCTACAACATCCCGTTGGCGCTGTTCGGCGGCACCGCGCCCCTGGTCGCAACCTTCCTGATCGAGAGGTCGCATCTCCAGCTGGCCCCGGCCTTTTACCTGGTTGCGGCCGGGATCCTGACATTCGTCGTGGTCTGGACCATGCCCGGCACAGACAGCTACGATGACTGAGCAGGACTCGCTGCAGCGGCGATCAAAGGACAGGCGCGCATGAAAACGATCCTTTTGACCGGCTTCGAAGCCTTCGGCACCACACCGGTCAATCCGGCCGAGCAGGTGGCAAGGCGTCTGGACGGTGAAAATATTGCCGGCGCAACGATCGTCTCCCGGATCATTCCGAACACGTTTTTCGTCTGCATCGACACAGTCCGGGACGCCTTGCAGGAAACCGCTGCGGATGCCGTCGTCATGCTGGGGGAGTTCGGTGGCCGGGCGACCGTCTCGGTCGAACGCTTTGCGTTCAATTTCAACGACAGCACCCGCTACGGCCTGAAGGACAATGCCGGCGTTTCGTTGCAGGGCAAACCGACCGCGCCGGAGGGACCGCTCGCCTATCAGAGCACCCTGCCCGTGCGCGCCATGGTCACGGCCATGCGCAAGGGCGGCATTCCTGCCGACATCTCGGACGCGCCCGGAACCTTCTGCTGCAATCACCTCTTCTACGGCCTGCTGCATCATCTGGCAGTGACCGGGCAAATGATCCCGGCTGGCTGGGTCCACCTGCCGCATCTACCGGAAGTCGCCGCGCTGGAGCACAATCTCGGCGCACCGAGCATGTCGGTGGCGACGGCTGCCGAGGGCCTTCGCCTGGCACTCACCGCCCTTGTGAACCATCCGAAGGACATTGACGAACCGGTATCCGGCCGGCTGCAGATTTAGGGCCCTGCCCTTGGCAGCCCCTGCGCTGCCATGTGCCGCAAGACTCTCGACAGCACACACTGGAACCGACTAAAAGCGGGGCTTCAACAAATCCAGAAAGCCGCCGCCATGCCAACCGTCATCCCGGCCCCCTATCCCGTCCTTCTGCCCGTCAATGAAAGCCTGAGCGATTTTCCGGTTCGCCGGGTCTATTGTGTCGGGCGCAACTACGCCGCGCACGCCGTCGAGATGGGGCACGATCCCGACAGGGAGCCGCCCTTCTTCTTCCAGAAGAACCCGGACAATCTTGACCCCTCCGGAGAATTTCCCTACCCCGCACTCAGCCGAGACGTGCACCACGAAGTGGAACTGGCCGTAATGCTGAAGTCGGGACAAAACGGCATTCGACCTGAAAACGCGCTCGACCATGTCTACGGCTATGCCGTCGCACTCGACATGACACGCAGGGACCTGCAGGCGGAAGCCAAAAAGGCGGGTCGTCCCTGGGAAGCCGCCAAGGCCTTTGAACGCTCCGCGCCGATTGGAGAAATTACACCGGCCGCCGACTTCAGAACCCTGAATACCGGCCGGATCTCACTCGCCGTCAACGGCAAAACCTGCCAGGA
>JBNLAU010000057.1:0-22677 GCA_050302295.1 Roseibium sp.
AGTGGTGAGCCGTGCAGTACTGTGCGGGGTGAGGGAAAACAACGGCTTGCGCTGGCGAACCGGAAAATCCCACCCTTTGATTTGATTGGGCTTTTCGGGTCTCTGGCGAACCGTTTCGATGGGCCTAGAAACCGAAAGGCCGCTGACTGGGCTGGCACCCGCGTCAACGGCCAAATCGAAAAGTTTGCTCGGAATGGATACCAGATCGCGCCCATGATCGCAATCGTGGGAGGGGCCGATGTCTGAGCTTCTGCCCTTCTGCAAGATCAAGCTGCAATACCTTCTGGAGATGGTCACCGACCAGGGGCTGGACGACAATGCCCTGCGCGTGGCGCTTTACCTGTCACTGGCCCATGCCGACCATGAGACCGGCGAGAGCCGTCCGTCTTTCGAGACCATAGGCGCGGCCATAGGCAAACATGCCAAGTCGGTAAAACGCGCGCTGAACAAGGTCGAGGCGGCGGGTTACATGACCGTGGAGCGCGGGACCAATAAGGGGAAGTCCTCGCGTTACCGCCCGACCGAAGCGGCCATGAAACGAGCCACCGAGCGCCGCCGGGAGGGGGACAAGGTTGTCCCGCTTAGCCGCGCCAAAGGGGGACAACCCTGTCCGCAAAGCGGGACAGACATGTCCGGGAAAGGGGGACAGGATCGCCCCCCGAACAGAGAACAAGAACTTAGAAAAGAACAGGGGCGCGCGTCCGCGCCGGATTTGCCCGATGAAGGGCAATCCGGCGGAACGCGCCCGGACCTGGTGTTTGTCCCGAGAGGCATCTGCTTTGTCAGGGACTGGGATGCACGGCTGGCCCGCGAAGGGATGACCACGCTGGAGCGTAGCTTGCCCCTTTCACCGCACGAGCATCACCTGGGCTTCTGGCTTCCGGCACGGACGCCGGCCTCGGTGGACAGCGCGGAATGGCAGGCGCAACTGCGTCTTCTGCGGGATGTCATCCGTCAGTCGCAGGATGGCGCATGCGCCGCACATTCTGCACCCCGCATCGCGTCCTTTGCACCGCGTCAAATGCAGCGCGCATCGCGTCTTCCGCTGGATGTTGCCCCGACCGTGGGGGAGAACCGTCATGCGGTCTGAGGAAACAGCAAGGCGACCCATGTCATACGCTCGCGCTTCTGACACGGGACCTTGCGAGGGGCGGCAAGCCTCCCCTTCGAACCCCACCGGCGCGGGAAAAGCCCGCGCAAAAGAGCCGCTGACGGAGACCTTCGTCTTCCGGTGCACGGCGACCGAGAAGGCCCTGCTGCGCGCCAAAGCCGAGGCCGCTGGCCTGCCCGCCGCGACGCTCTTGCGCGAGGCGCTTGGCCTCACCGAGGCGCGTCGTCGCAAACCCGTGCCGCGCGTTGATCCGGCGCTGGTGCTGGCCGTGGGGCGCATCGGCGGCAACCTTAACCAGATCGCGCGCTGGCTGAACCGCGCGATGCTGGTGGGTCGCACCGACCTCGACAGCCTGACCGTCGCGCGCCGGTTGCTGGTGATCGAACGTCAGCTCGCCCAGCTCCTCGAAGAGGCGCGGCGGTGCTGATCAAGTTCTTTCCCAACGGCAAGGGCGCGGGCGCGGGGCCGGTCGGCTATCTCGTGGCCGAGCGCGTCTTGGCCTATGACGGCAACCGCGACCTGATCCGCGATGCCGACGGCCAGCCCTTGATGGTGACTCGCGATCCATTGCCCGAAGTGCTGCGTGGCGATCCAAGCCGCACCGAGGCGCTGATCGACGCCAGCCGTCACCAGTGGACCTACCGCGCGGGCGTGATCAGCTTTGCCTCTCAGGACGCGCCCAGCGAGGCACAGCAGGCCGAGGTGATGGATGCCTTCGAGCAGCTGGCCTTCGCTGGGCTGGACGGTGAGCAATATGACATGCTCTGGGTCCGCCACAGCCACGAGGGCCGCGTCGAGCTGCACTTCTGCACCCCGCGTCTGGAATTGACCACCGGACGCAGCCTGAACATCGCGCCACCGGGCTACCAGGACGCCTATGACAGCCTGCGCGACCTGATGAACCAGCGCCACGGCTGGGCCGATCCGATGGAGCTGGAGCGCGCGCAGAAGGTGCGCGACACCATCGAGGCCCCGACCCGCGCCCAGGGCCGCGACGAGCTGCATGCCTGGATCCTCGATCAGGTCAGCGTCGGCTTGATCACCGACCGGGCGAGCATGCTTGATGCCCTTGCCGATGCGGGTTTCGACCTGCCCCGCATCGGCAAGGCCTACCTGACCGCACAGGACCCCGAAACAGGCGAACGCTGGCGCCTAAAAGGAGAGATTTTCCATGAAGACTGGCAAGCCGACCCGGCTGAGCGAGAAATTGAACGCGGAGCTGGACACGATACGCCAGGACTACGCCGCCTCGATGGCATCCCAGCTGGAGAGCTTCAGGACCGATTTGACGGCCATTGCGAGCGACGCGCGGCGTACCATCGAGAACGATACGCGCCGCTTCCTGAACGAGAACAAGAGCTTGTTCGAAACGCGGACCGAGCAGATCAGGCGCTGGTTGACGATCTCTCCTTGGGTGATCTCGGGGCTGATTGTGACGGGGATCGCCTCGATGATGGTCGCGAGCTGGTTCTGGACGTCCATGCTGACGCGCTCGGAGCTGACGGAACTGGGTCTGACGCGGATCGACCAAGGGGAGCAGACCTGGCTGACGCTGGACCCCGCCAGGACCGAGCTGAAGACCTGCACACTGGCCGGGACGCCAGTCATCTGCATCAAGATCGAGGAGAGATGAATGACGACGCCCCTGACAGCCTTGGAGCGCGACTTGCTCGCCTGCGTCGAGCGGTTGGTGACGGCCTGCGAAACCTCAGCCGCGGAATTGAGCGGCTTGGAAGCGCGCTCGACGAAGAGGCTGCAAGCCCAGTTGGATGGTATCGCGGGTTACGCGACGTTGCTCATACGCTCGCAGATCGCGTCAATGCAGGCGTTGCGTGGCTTGCTGAGCGAAGAGGCCACCTACAACGCGCTGGACGCGAAGTTGAACGAGAGCTTGAGCTTAGCGAAGGCCGCCGAAGAGTGGCTGAAACAGAGCTAGAAGCGCGGGAGCGGGACATGGACCGGGGGTTGACGCATTGAGTGCGATGCCAAGCTATAGGTTGGCAAATGCGGTCCAATTGCCATGCTGTAGCATGGGACTCGCGCGCTTTGCGCGACAATCCAGATTCTAAGGTCAGGCCGCGCCAGAACCAATCTGTGAATCGGTTGCTGGCTTGTCCGCGTAGAGGAAGTGCTTGGCATCTTCTCGGATTTCCAGCGTCGCGCCGTCGATGACGCCAACGGCAAGACCAGCGTTGACCCTGCGCGCAGGCTTGCCGGCACTCAGCCATCTTGCAGCCTTCTCGACCGAGAAACGCCCCTTGCGCGTTCCTGCGCCCTTACCTTGCGCGGCTTCCATGATGACCACGGCGACCTCTTCCATACGGAACAGGCCGCCCTGGCTCGGCAAGGGCATTTTTCGCTTCTGGAGAGACTGGCGTGTCACGTGGAGCCGCTTTGCAACATCAGCGAGGCTGACCAGGTCCGGGCGCACTTCACGCAGTACAGACCCAGCAGGGAGCTGTTTCTGGATCGCGCGCGCGGCGTCTAGAATGGCGTCTTCGGCGTGATCGCTGGCAGCTTCCAGCGCGATCCCGATCATGCCAGGGACACCAGCGCCAACGATGGCGTCCTCGAATCCGGCCTCGAAGACCGCATCCATCAGTTCGAACGCATCGTGATCGCCTTCGGGAAGGGCGAAGACCAGTTCGAATTCGATTTCTGCCATGTCATTCATCCTCTTGAGCGCCATCATCGGCATTGCCTAGCTTCGTGCAGCCAAGCGCCCGATTCCTTAGTTGCCGGGCAAACCGGCCCGGATTCTGTGGCGTCGACCAGACACCCATCTGACAAAACTCACCGCACCGGCAGTCCGGATCGTTGTTCGGGCACCTGATCAGGCCCCAAGCATGCCCGCGCCCGGAACGCAGAGTGACCGTCCACCCCAAGGCTTCCAGCTCACGCAAGACCGCCTCGATCTCCTTGGACTTGTGCGGTTTACGAGGCATTACATAGGCTTTTCGAATTATGTTGTCAATCGACAACTTTGAAATATGATGGCTGGCATGCAGAATTTACGACTGCTACTCCTCCAGAGAAGCCCCACAGCGCAGCGATTTATAGACCATGACGGGCTACGCTTTAAGTTGCTTAACTTTTCTAAGGTTCAACACGCCCTTGGCACCCTTATTCTAGCTGCACCAATGTTCCGTTTTTGAGGGGTTGAATGACCGCTGGGCTAGGCCCCCCACGTTCCTTCGAACAGACGATGTACAGCTTGTTCTTTGCTCTAGTCGCACCCAAGTATGCCCGCGAAATGTGCTGTCGCCACTGGTACAGAGACTGCTCTTCGTCAGAAACGTCCGCGCTGTCCAGATGGATGAGAAAAACAGTGTCAAACTGAAGTCCCGCAACGTACTCGGGCATGCTGAAAATGCACCTTGATTTAGTGTAGCGCAGCTCTTTCAGGTCCTCACGGGAGTCGATTGCAACAATCCTGTCTCTCACGCGCCCTGCTTTGCGGTAGATATCGAAAAGGCTTTCGTTCGTGCAAAGGATCGCCACCTCACGGCCTTTACCTTCCGTGACCTTTGCCAGTTTTTGTGCACGACTGGTCACTCCATCGATCAAATCTTGATTTGTATCGAAACTCAGCATGCCGGGGATGTCTCCGGCCTCCCGTTGAGAGACGGCATTATAGGTTGCATACTCCCCCTCAAGGTCCAGAGTCGGAAAAGATGCGTCCAGGTCAGCAAGAAATGCGCCTATCTGTGGTGTAGACCGATACACTCGTTCGAGATCGACGGAACTGGATTCTCCCACGCCAGGGTTCTTGAAGCGCTGAATGCCTCCTCCGATGCTTGCGTCCGTTGTGCTTTGCTTCAGATCATAGGCCATGAAAACGGGCAAGCGACCATGATGTGCGGCTCGAGGTTTGAACAAGTTCTGGAAAGTCACAGTCTCCAGCCGATTGAAATAGTGATACTCATCGACAAAAATCACATCAAAGCCATGTTCCTCTCGAAGCTGATCCCATTCATGGGTACCCAAGTATCGGACAAAATCAGCAACGAGTTGGTCCATACTGAGTACACGATTATCTCTGAGTTTCAGTCGATAGGCCTCGTACAGGGTCAGCAATAGCTCTCGGTCTTCCACTTCGGGGAGCTCCATCTGCCAATTGTGCCTCCGGCCTTTCAGGTATCGCTCCGCTGCATCGTTGCCCCTCCTTACGTTTTCCGCATCAAGTGAGCACGCGAATTCATTCAGAATTGCTGCTACCAGATGTTCTGATATTTCTTCACAGTCCAGTTGCGGGCCCAGTACTTTGCTGGCTTGAAACCGTTCTAGCTTCGTTTGGGGATCGCGTCTCAGGTCTGCTAGCGCATCTTCGACCAGCGTTTCCTGAAGAAACCTGCCCTCCCGCCCATCAAGAGAAAGAGGCTCAAGCCCTTTCCTTTGATAGCCAAGTTTCTCTTCTGCCATTTCATACAGAGTCCCGATCCAGAGCTTTGGCTGGCCTTCATCCGTTTTCAGCTTCGCCCATCTCTCGGTTGGGTCCATGGCGTGAAGCATCGTTCGCAAAACATCATGCGCTAAGCCCGCGCTGTGGGTCAGAAAGGCGAAAGTTTTGTCACCGCCTTCATCCGCGTCCATGTATAAGTCTCGCAGACATTTTACAGCCATGGCTTGCGTCTTGCCGGTTCCTGCGTTTCCTCTAAGGCGTATTGGTTCCAAGTGGGACTTTTCAACAAAATTTAGCTGCTCCGGATTGAGCTTATTTTCGATCCATTCTTTCAGAAGTCCGGAGGTGGCAAACATGTGGTCCAGCGGTTCGCTTAGTAACACGCCATACTGGCCAACATCGATATCCGCCTTCTCCGCTATATCCGCCACAAGAGCATCCGCGATACTGTTGGTAGCTCGCTGGAACAGTTTTCGGTCCATCTCAATGTCTAAAAAATCGACTGTTTCAGAAGTCAACAAGAACGCATAGAGATTGCCCGACCCAAGCGCATTCTGATCGAAATGAAGCCGAGCACCTGCGGGATTTGCAGCTGAGTAGGCGTAGATTGACAAAAGAGAGTCACGGTGAAACGGTGCCCAACTCCTCGGTATCGCCCCTCTTTTTTCAAATGTCTTTCCAGCAATTCTGATCGCCCGAGCAAATATTTCTGCCACAACTTCAGGGTCTTGCCCATCAAACATGTTTAGGTCGACTACAAAAAAGAGATCGTCGAGGTCTGTGTCTTCAGTGACAATGAACAAGTCCTGTTCAATGGCTACTCGCTTCAAACCCTGTTCTTGCGGTACAAAAAAATTGGGGTACCACTCGGGCTCAATCATCGCTGAGCTGAGCAATTCGATTGCTCCACGACTCAATGTAAGGCTTTGAAAGATTTTGCTCATTTTCGGGCCTTCCGATCTTCAATGGTCCAGTCAACTACCTGAGAGCACTCGGCTTCAAACTCCTTCGAGGAGCCAATACGAGAATAGAGAAACGACATTTTCTGCACGATTTGAAACCTAATTCCATCCCGGAAACGGCCGATCCTGTGCAAAGCTTCTGGACGGTCGTTCAGGCGCGCATCAAGCTCCGTCTTAAAGACTTCAGTTTCTCTAGCCCCGTTCATTCGGCGGAGGAGCACAACATAACCTTTAGCGTTGCCATCCGGCACGTCGGGAACCAGGACGAAGTCGGGAAAGCCATCCTGTCGAGTTATGAACTGTCGAAAGCTAGCCGCAGTCTTTTCGGTGCTCTGCCCTAGGTATTTTTGACATGCTTCCAGCACATCAAGCGAACTCGATCCCGCATTTTCGCAAACAGCCATAGAGAACGCTGTAAGTTCTTTAAGCAGGTTCTTGTTGTCAACACCGATTGAAGAAACGATCTCTTGGGGCTTTCTTCGCCGAACCCAATCAACCAGCCGATCATGCGACAGATTATCAAGGCCAGAACCTTGTTTTCTCAGAATTGAATTGATCTGATCACACAATTGCTGCGACTTTTTCTGTGCGAATGTGGCAAGTTGCTGAGGTGCCCAAAACGTCCGCCAGTACTCTTCAGTCGGGACAACCTCCAGCCAGGAAATGTGTCCTTGGTTCTTTCTATTGGCGAGATCGCAATCGGCATTGATGACAAAACCCCACTTCACTCCCTCCCGAGAGATAGGTTTTTTGTACTGTCGAAGAATGTCACCCTGTCGCAATTCAGCATCGTCCTGCAAAGGTGTAAAGTAATCTGCCATCATGCAAAATTGCCCTTGATATCACTGATGTCTTTTTGACGAACCATAGCGGCATCACCTAGCGGTTGCATCCCGGAAATGTGTTGAACCTGCCCGCGATGCTCGGGCGATCCGGCGGGTAAAATAGACCTCCAACGTCGCCGCTAGGGCGAAGGCGGGAGAGACTAGCACAAGCGCGACGGCGGAGAGGGCCAGCAGCACCAACATCGGATCGAGCGCGCCGGGAGCAGAGAACAGCATCAGTTTGGCATAGCAAGGCAGATAGATTGCCGCTGCGATGGTGAAGAAGTGAAAGACCGGCCCGGTCAAGCGAGCGATGTCCTGGTGGATACGCTCCAACGCGACCAAATTCTGACGATGCCACCGGGGCGACTGAGTAACCTGCACTTCTATTCCCTCAATAATTCGATCCACGTGTGGATGTTTTCCATTTCGATCTCCTTTCCGTCGAGCAACGACCGATACCAGCGCGCGACGATGGCTCCACGCTTTTCGCTTTTGATCCGGATGCCCTGTTCTGAAAGAAACCGGTCCAGCGAGGTTTCAAACTCTTCCAAAGCGTCGATGTCATGTTCGACGCGGGCAGATTTGGTGCCGAGGAGAATCCAGTTCACATCCGACCCGAACTTGTCATGGATTGCGACCAGAGCCTCGATCGGCAGCCCGCGTTCACCCTTTTCGTAGCTATGATATGCCCGCAGCGAGACGCCAATTTCCTTGGCCATGTCGGTTTGCGAAAGCCCGATGTCACTGCGTGTGATCGCGAGCCTGGCTCCAACCCCAACAAACAAATCAGACGTTTCTCGCGCCATAGACAGATTCCAATTGACGTTCGTGCCGTATTTAGCAAATATGCACAAAATGACACTTTTTCACTTCTTTCGCCATCTGACCATGTCAGATTGTGCATAACAAGCGATTCCCTTCAAACGCATGCGAAGGAGGCAATTTTGGAACAAGAACGTCTGCTTTCCCCAAAACAGCTGAGCGAGATCGTGGGCCTCAGCCCTGCGCAAATTCGCGCACTCATGAACGACGGGCGGCTGGAGTTCGTGGAGATATCCTCGAAGACAAAGATGTTGACCATGAGTGGCTGGGAGCGGTTCCAGCGCCGCGCGACCAAGGTGAAACACCCTGACAGCGACCAGCCGCGCTTGCCCTTGGGCGAACCGCAGCACTCAAGTGTCTGACGTGGAAGGAACCCCTATGGCCATGCCCCGAGCGACCCTGACGCAGAGCGAATTGACACGATACCTCAAGGCGTACCGGGATGCGGGCATTCCGGTCGTGCGGTCAGAGATCAGCCGGGATGGCAAGGTAGTGATCTACAGCACCGAGAAGCAGACGGACGAGGTCAACAACCCATGGGATCGTCCGTGAAGCGCCGCAAACAGTTTCCCGGTGCGACGGCATATTTCGACCGGCACGGGAAGCGCCGGTGGCGGTTTCGGAAGGGTGGATTTTCGGCGGAGTTGGGGAGTGACTACGGATCGCAAGATTTTGTTCGACGTTATGAGGATGCGGTGAACGGCCACAAGACGCGCGGCCTGATCGGGGCGGACCGAACCAAGCCATACAGCGTCAGCCAGCTTGTCGCGCTCTGGTATCGCTCGCCCGAGTTCCTTGATCTCTCGCCAAGCACGCAGAAAGTCTATCGCGGGATCGTCGAGAAGTTTCGCGAGGAGCATGGCGACAAGCCGGTGCGGCTGATGCAGCGGCGGCATGTGCAGACAATCCTGGCGGAGAAGGCCGAAACCCCGACAGCAGCAAACAACCTGCGCAAGCGGCTGATCCAGTTGATGGATTTCGCGATCACGCTGGACTGGCGCGGCGACAACCCGGCGCGGGCAACGAAGCCGTTTCGCGTGGGCGGAGATGGTTTCCACACCTGGGACGAGGACGAGCTGGCGCAGTTCTTCAAGGTCCACAAGCCCGGCACGCTGGCACATACGGCGGTGACGCTGATGCTCTACACCGGCGCGGCGCGGGTTGATGCGGTGAAGCTGGGGCCGAAGAACGTCCGCAATGGCAAAATTGAGTACCGGCGGCAAAAAACGCAACGCTCTGGCGGTGTGCTGGTTTCCGTGCCTATCCACCCGGACCTTGCCGAGGTGCTGGAAAGGTTGCCGAAGGACCGGCCCTTCCTGGCCACTCAGAAAGGCACGATGCGATCCGCCGGTGGTCTGGGCAATCTCATGCAGCGATGGACCGAGGATGCGAAACTGCCCCAATGTTCCGCCCACGGGCTGAGAAAGGCCTGTGCGCGCCGTCTGGCCGAGGCAGGGGCCACCGCGCACGAGATCGGCGCGGTAACAGGCCACAAAACATTGGCCCTCGTGCAGCGCTACACCGAGGCCGCTGGGCGCGAAGGCATGGCCGATTCCGCGATAGAGAAACTGATCGCCCGCCCCAATGGCGAGCGCAATTTGGCGAACCTTCCCAAGAGGTTCGTCAAATACGACACCAAACCCAAGCAGGGAAAGGATAATTTATGAGAAGTGGTGAGCCGTGCAGGATTCGAACCTGCGACCCACTGATTAAAAGTCACGTCCTATGACCAAGGGGCTTGCAAGATTCGCCTTAAAATCCCATAATAACAGTGGATTGATCAAATGGCTAGCAAGCCAGTTGGTCAACAGATGGAAGCGCAATGGAAGCGCAGACAGCCATCACCCGGCGGATATCCATCCCCGCCCCAGCTTCAAAGGAGAGATTATTGACCAGTATGCTGAGCGTGCTGACCGACCCGGAGATCAGAAGAGGCCGAGTCTTCCTCTACCGGGGCTTCGACGCCACCGCGACTAAGCACCCCTATACCGACGAGCCGATACCTGACCCTTGGTCCGACAGGTTCCCGCCGGGACGATCTGCGGCCATGGTGCTGGAGCCGTCGGAGACAGGGCGTGTCCGCTTCATGATGGTAAACATGGACAACGACGATCACGACATCTGGGCGGGTCGCGCCAACGCTGCCCGCTGCCTCGTCGACCCGGGCTGCATTCGGCTGCCCCTGTCGCGTCCCTATCCCGACGACACCTTGACCGCGTGTGGCGAATACGTCGCCCGGCTGTTGCAGGAGAACCTCGATGCCTGACTTAACCAAGACCGCCATCAAGAACGCCATGAAGGCTGCGAAGCCGGGCGACAAGGACGTGATCCTGCGCGACGGTGGCGTCGGGGGTGTCGCCGGTTTCGCCTGCCGGATCACGCAGCACGGCACCGCCACCCTGTTTGCCCGCTTCAGGGTGGACGGCAAGATCAAGCAGCCTGCCATTCCAATCGACCCTATGGGCGACGGCGCTCTCGACCGGGCGCGCGATCTCGCTCGCGAATGGAAGGAGCTGGGCAAGCGGGGCATCTACATCAGGGATCACGAGGACGCCCAGCGGCAGGCTGCGCAGCTGGAGGCTCGCCGTGCGCTGAGCGTCAACGATCTGTGCGACCGCTACATCGAGGTCATCCGGCGCACTAAGCGGACGGCGGATCAGGACGAGCAACGCATCGACCGGCTCGTGAGACCCGCCATGGGCGACCTGCCCGTCACCGAGCTGAGCCGCCGGGACGTGATCGAGGTCTTCGATCAGCTGACCAAAGAGGGCAGCCCCATCGAGGCCAACCGCTACGTGTCGCTCATGTCGGCCATGTGCGGCTGGGCGGTCCAGCGCGACCTGCTGAGCGCCAATCCGGCGAGCGGGATCACGAAGAACAAGGAGGCGTCGCGGGAGCGTGTACTGAGCGCTCAGGAGCTGCGCTGGTTCTGGGAGGCGACCGGTGAGCTGGAGCTGCCATGGGGTGCGTTCTTCCGCGTGCTGCTCCTGACGGGCCAGCGCAAGAGCGAGGTCGGCGGCATGACCACCGACGAGCTGCACGACGCGGTGTGGCGAATGTCGGGGGAGCGGACGAAGAACGGTCGCGCCCACGACGTGCCCCTGGCCGACGCGGTGCTGGCGGAGATCAGCAAGGTCAGGCCAAATAGTGGGCTGGTCTTCACCACGACCGGCGCGGGACCGCTGACCGGCAACGCCTTTAGCCGGAATACCGACAAGCTGCGCAAGCTCATGGCCGCGAAAGCAGCGGAGGACGAGCAGGAGATCGAGCACTGGACCCCGCACGACTTGAGGAGGACGGCGGTCACCCACATGGCCGGGACCTTGCAGGTCGCCCCGCACGTGGTCGAGGCGGTCGTGAACCACATCAGTGGCGCGAAGGGCGGCATCGCCGGAGTATACAACCGCGCGACCTACGACAACGAGCGCCGCCGGGCGTTGGAGCGGTGGGCGGCCTTGGTGACCGACGAGCGGGTGGATAATGTGATCGCGCTGGAGAGCGCTTGAAAGGAGAAAATGGTGGAACTCAGCGAAGATGAGCGCAAGCGGCTAGACAGCGCGGTTTCCGCCGTCCTGACTGCTGCATCAGACCAAGCACCGTCGGCCTTATGGAACACGCGAGAGCACCTGCTTGGTATGCGTCAGACGAGCCGTATCGAATGGGAAAGGCTCCTTGGCGACCTTGGTCGAATGCGTCACCCTTCGGGAGGGCGACTTCTCGACGTCCTGATCGACATTGTGGAAAAGCCTTAGTGGTATTAGCTGGCCGCGATCATACTGGCTATTTGACGATTTCGTCGCAATATTGATGTCCAGGTTCCAAGATCGAGACCTGAGCTATCTCCCTTAAACCAGACGGTTCATTGGGAATTCCCGATCTGGTTCGTCCGATCATGCGAGAGACTCTGACGTAGCCGAAAGCCTCCGCCTCTTCGATCCCGGAGAGAAACTCGTAAGGATCAAGCTCCTCGGTGTAGTCGTGCGCGATGAGCTCTTCGAGGCCGATGCCGGACATCTTTTCGCCGACGACATCCCGAATTGCCATCACGACCCTGCCTGCTGCTTCAGAAATCATTTCGTACCTCATTGCAAAATCGCCTAAGAGGCTATCAGGGTGCTGCTCCCCGGCAACCCCTCAATCCACTAACGAAAGCGCGCCATCTTGTTACCCCTTTCAGCCCCTATCCTCGGCACACGAAGCGGTTGGCTGTATACAGGAGATTGACATGGTGCGCAGTTTGATGATCGGTCTTGCACTTGCGTTCGCCGGATCTGCAGGAGCCCAAACTATCGACGGCAAGCTGGTCCACGTCCGCGACGCCGACACCATTGAAGTGGCCACCTCACGCGGTCGCATTGCCATTCGCCTGAACGGTGTCGATGCGCCGGAACTGGACGAGCGCGGCGGTCGTGCCGGGCGCGAGTGGATGCGCCGGGCGTTCGGCGGCCAGCGCCTGACCTGTCAGCTGAACGGAGACCGGACCTACGACCGCTGGGTTGGCGTCTGCCAAGACCGTGAGGGGCACGATCTGGGTGCCTCTGTCATCGCCGCCGGTCATGCCCGGGATTGCCCTCGTTTCTCGGGCGGTCGCTATCGCAAGTACGAGACGAAGGCGTCGCGGTCGATCCCCTCGAAGCCCTACTGCCGCCGTTAAGGGCGTGACCTTACGAGAGCGATGGCGTGATTGTGGATGACAATCTCTTGTCAGTGGAATCTGTTTCGACTTTCCGGTATCCCTTTATTGTGAGGCCAATAAGGAGTGAATCATGAGCGAAAATGGCAAAGGAAATGACGGACAATTCGAGAGCAAGCCAGCACCAGCTCTGGACGCGAGGCCTGCACCGAACCGTGGCGTAGAGATTAATTCGCAGCGACCACAGGCGAGTGCGCCAACTTCGCCACCTCCACCGAAGCCGAAGAGGTGAATCGACGATGAGCAACAAGCCTTCAATCCCAAGAACGCCGACCGTTATTCGATCACCGAAGCCAGAAACTAACACCCGACCGGCCCCAAGCGCACCGACGTCACCGCCTCCACCCAAAAGATAGGAGATGCGGAAGAAAGGCGTCGAGTGCCCCCCGCACGTATAGGGTATTCATTCGGTCGCGGCGGCCTGAACCAAATCCTTTTCGGGCCGCTTGGTTCTGCGGATTGAAGGGTTGTGACGAATGCGAGTTTCGGAGATTTCATCGGCGGGGATAATTGTGATTTCTGGACCCCAATCGAGGTAGGCCGGCTCGATCTCAACCCACTCAGTTGAACCTTTGGCCTTTGACGATGTTACATAAAGCGCTACCGAACCATCTTGGCCCAGTATGACTGGCCCAAAAGGCGCAGTTTCGTAGTCGGCCAGTCGTTCGCACATCAACATTTCTCCGCTCTTTTTCATGACCGTTATGGTTGATGGCCCTGCCTTCTCATTATTTATGATCGTCTGCCAAGCAGCCACATTTCGATCTGAAGACACGACACCGGAACGCCGGAGAAAATCAGGTACTGTTGTTACACTGAGTTGACGCCAAATCGCTCCTGCAACCACCGCAGATACAATACCACCGAACGCGACGGCATAGCCTGCCCAAATAGGGACTTGCGCTTGAACAGGAGAAAGACCCGCCCATTGACAGAGGAGCAAGATACCGGCCGATGACGCCTGTGCGACAAAGGCAAAAACCAGTGTAATCGCGATAGTGTCAATGGTCTGATGAGTGCCGTCGCGACCGACGTAAGCAAGCCGATATGCAAGATAGCCGCCGACGAGGATTGCTAACGTTTGATAGGGTAGCTGAAGCAACCTCTCGAGATTTTCCATTCCTCTTCAGCCTCTCGTCACGTCACGACCAATTCTCATGCAAGTACTTTGAACTCCTTAAAGCTCGTGCCGATCAGACAACGCAAGCGTCCATCCTCAGCTTCAAGGACCGCAATGCAGTCTTCCTCTTTCGGGTAGATATCGAATAGCGAGAGGGTCTCAAGCGGGTTCTTGCGGCGTTGAATTGCATAAACACCAACCAGCACCGATCCTATTAGCCGCCCCGTAAGTGTCACGTCGTGAACTTCAACAGAGTTCTCGTCCTTAGATTGAAGCGCAGCGGCAATTAGCCCGTTTGCAGATTTCTTCCTTTCGAGCGTTCCCTTCGCCGTGATTTTCCCATCCGTGATTTCAACATTAAGCGAGACCTCATCGTTGGACCAAGTGCTGCCAACACTCGATGGCAGCGGTTGCCAGAGTTGGCGTCCCACCTCAGCAAGGAACTTACTAAACTCAGGTGCCCCCTCGAGCTTTTCCCGTCGCTTTTCTTGTTCCTCTGGTCGAATGGAATCAAGCCTAACTTGCGACTTGGCAACGCTCTTGTGAACGTCCGAAGCATCCTTGGCTCGATGGAGTTCTCTTTGAGCTTCATCCAGAAACCCCGCAGACATTAGTCTTTCCGCTAAATTGCTCATCGCAAGTGTTTGACCTTCATTCGCGGAGGTTTGGTACGCGGAGACAGCCAACCCAGATAGAGAGAACCCTTGGTATGCGACTCCCATGTTATTCCAAGTCATTGGATCACGCTGCGATTCAGGAATCTTCTCGTAATGAAACAATGTAAGGCGATTATTACTATTCTCGGAGTAGGCATAGGCCAACTGGAATCTCTTGTGAGTATCTGCGGGAGAAATCTCAACTTCGCGCTCCATCAATGCAAGTTTGAGCATCTTGTTTCCGGAGTACCACGAATCCAGACTTTCAAGTTGAGAGAGAAGTTGCTTTTCGTCTTCGATTGAATTGACCATATCTCGCATTTTTGCGACTGTTGATGTCATGCCATTGCTATCACCCAGCGACTGATACACTTGTGCAAGTTCTGCTAAAGTGTTTCGCTTCTCCGTAACATCAGGCATGTCGCGCAGTGCGACCTGATACCTGTCACGCGCTCGCTCATGATCTTCGAAAAAGCGATGAGCGCGAGCCAGAGAAAGCTGGATACTGGAGTTCGATGGGTATCTATCAGCAAGAGAAGTAAGTTCGGAAAGGTTGTTCTCGTCCGAGTACTTTGTAGCTTGCAACAAGCAGAACGCATCCCATGCTGCCGCAGCCTCTTGGTCTGAACCAAGCCTCTGTTTCCATGCGGCAGAAATGGATTCTGCACGATCCACGTTCCTTAATATCACCGCTTTAAAATATTCAAATTCGAACCTCATTTCGTCCCAACTTTCGTCTGGGTTTTCTGGTTCGTTATCGACTACATCGTCGTCATGATCGTCATCTGAAGATTTTCCACTAACTGGTGCGTCATCACTGCGCTTTCCAGTGGCCCCAGAATTCTGCAGCCCAGTAATCATGCCCAAAATTTGCCTGAACGACATTTCGACATTGTTGCGATCAAAAGGGATATACTCAATGTTGCCCTGCAAGCTGCCCGGTTGCCTAACACCGTTTTGGAGCAGGATGATTATATTCATATTTCGCCCAATTGCTAAGCCTATCTCCTGAATAATCCAATCAGATGTTTTCCACTCCAGATGTTCTTTTTTGATTTTGATTTGGTCTCCAAAAAGCGTTTCTTTGAATCGGCTTTCCTTGGCTACGCGTTCGTTCGGAGTGCAAATTCCTATGAGCAGGTTGCGACCTTCCATAAGCTCCAAGACCTTGGCATCGACCAATTGTGGACGCGGCTCAGTAGCATGAACCCACTCAAAATCGTGGCTCTTTTCCATGTCGTTGAAAAGATCGGTGAACTTTCGGACGACCTCTTGGTCCTCGGGCAGAAAGCTGTGCCCAACAAATGCGCTGATCTTGGCCATGTTCGAATATACGAATCCTATAGTTATCAATCAATTCCGCTCATCTCAGTGACAGGTTAGCCTCTAACGCTCACAAGATGCAGCAACAATCTGAACGCGAGTGGTCCTACGCCTCCAGAGCTTGGCTGTATCGCGCTCCGCATGCATATTCATCGCATGAAGTTTGCAGTTGCTGATGGAGAGCGGATCGAGGCGACGCCCGGGGCCAAGGGCAAGTGTCCCGGCTGTGGTGCGCCGATGACCGCAAGATGCGGGTCTGAACGCGTCTGGCACTGGGCACACCGAGGCCGACGGCATTGCGACCATTGGTGGGAGAACGAGACGCAATGGCACCGCGACTGGAAGAACAACTTTCCATCAGAGTGGCAGGAGATTACGGCCCGTGATGAGCATGGCGAGTTGCACATTGCCGACATCAAGACACCGCACGGCTGGGTAGTAGAGTTTCAGCATTCGTTTCTGAAGCGGGAGGAGGCGCTGATACGAACGCAGTTCCACAACCCGATGTTCTGGATCGTTGATGGAACAAGGCGGAGCACGGATCTTCCTCAGTTCATAGAGGCGCTGAAATACGGGCGCTACCACGGGACACCAGATGCAATCGTTTATCAGGTCGGCGTCAAAAGCTGCCGTCTATTCAGGGAATGGGCACCTGTTGGAGTGTTCGTGGCGTTCGACTTCGGTATGACTGACGTATGGATACTCCGCCGCGTTCACGGAGATGTCTTGCTCGGCTTCTTCTACCCGAAAGAAAAATTAGTCGCGCACATCAAAGACGGTAAGGGCTTTCCAGACATCAAATATGGCGAACCTCAGAAGCGCAAAGTCCGCCGACCAGTTCGGCGTTACCGGAGAAGAATTGGCCCACGGTTTTAGCGGCCCTCTGACGGACGCGGACATTGCCGGGCCTCAGGGCACGGGAAATGGCCGGAAGGCGGTTTCTGAGTCAATTTTAAGGGGTCTCCGTCCATTTTCGGGAGATATGTCAGGGGGCAGCGCGGATCAGCCAACGCGTTGCCCCCTTTTCGTGCCGGGCTGGAAGGTCCGGCACGTCACCCTGCCGCCTGCCGGGATGACGGCAGCAAGGCGTTCTCAAGCTCCCTCTGGGCCTTCTTCAGATCGGAGGGCGTCACGATCCTCAGCACCTTGGCCCGCATCTCGTCGCTGTCCAGATCGTCGAGATGGATGCAGCCCTTCGGAACGCCTGCCCGGCGCGGGGTGTTTTCCGCGATGTGTGCCGCCACGCTGAGGGTCGAACCGACAAGCTCCTTGCCCAAGGCCGCCCTGAGCCACTGCTCGGTCGGCTGTTTCACCCGGGGCGCCGGAGGGGTTGGCACCTTGGCGTTGTACGCCTTGTCGTCCTCGCGCTTCCGGCCCTTGGTGCCGCTCGGCTTGCTCATGCGTCGGCCATCCGCGCCTGCTCGCCAGCCAGCAACTCCTGCTGACGCTCGGAGAGGGGCTGGCCGTGTCGCTCGTAGCACTTGGCCAGCTCGATGGCGGTATCCTCGGCGTGCTGCTTCAGGATTTCCGCTTGCCGATAGTTCTCCGCTTCGTTGGCGTAGCGCAGCTCTCGCTGAAAATGGGCCAGCGTGTCGCGGATCGACGCCGCCTCGCGTTCGAAGTCGATGGCGTCGGTGATGTCCTCGCCGGTCTTGGCGATGATGATCCGGTCGTCCTCGTTCCGATAACGCACCGGCAGATTGCGCCCGCCGTCCATGAGATAGTCCTGCCATGCTTCCACGGCCTGCTCGCGCTGGCTGAAGCAACCCTTGGTCAGCGCCTTGAAGCGGACTTCCAGATCGTGCCTGTCGAGGTGTGCCGGTGCCGGGTCCCAGAGATCGTCGAGCGGTCCCGACTTCGGCTTGGGCAGCGCACGGAAGGCGTCCGGCCAGCGGTTGCGGGCGAGCATCTCCAGCTTCTGCTCAATGTCGCTCATGTCCCACTCGTCGCGGGTGGCTTGGTCCTTGTAGCGGGTGTCGGTCATGGTGGTCTCTCCTGTTCTGATCAGCTGCCGAGGACGTCGCCGAGCGGCCTGCGCGCGGGTACGACGAAATTGCCGATGGGGTTGGCGATGCGACGCTCCTTGTAGAGGCGTTCCTGGGCCATCTGCTGACCACGGTTAACGGTGCTCGGCTTTGGCGGCGGCGGTACGTAGGTGCTCGTTCGTTTCTGGCCCGGCAGAGGGGTCAGGCGCGGGAAGCCGGTCGCGGCCACGCCGGGCGCTTTCCGGTCGGGCACGACGCGGGTGCGGGGCCGCCCGCCGAAGTCCGTCTGGATCGAGGGCGCGAAGTTGACAGTGCCCGGCTTCGCCTTGTTCAGCGTGCCGAGGACCGTCTTCTGAAGGCTGCTCTGGTTGATCACCGGGCGTCTCTCCGACTGCGGATCAGGACGCGGTCGCTGCCGTCGGGGTTCTTACCGTCGACCTTTGCGTCGTAGTGCGTCGCGTTGTTCATGCTTGGATAGGCGCGGAGGGCCTTGGCCGTCTCGGTCGTCGCAACCCGGTACGCGGACGGGTTCTGAAAGCGGGGGTCGCCCTCGTCGCCTTTGACGCGATGCCCGGTCTTCTGGCCGTCCGGCTGATGCAAGCTGGGGTACATCTTTGCTGCCGCCTTGGAGCGGGCAGGGTTCAGCTTGGTCTGGCTGCTCATGGTGCTTTCCTTCCTGCGCTGCTCAGCGCGCTTCTGTCTCTCTGTCGTGGCGACGCTGAAGTCGCCGAAGACGTCGTCCTTCGGATCGGGCATGGGCATCACCGGACCTCCAGCAGGGCGGCGTCGACGGTCTGCATCAGCGCGTGGATAAAGCCGCGCTGGGTCGCGATGTTGTCATTCTTGCGCGGGAAGCCTCCGCTGTAGCCGAGGGCCGCCACCGCGATCCTGTCCCAGTCGAGCTGGCGGGCGTCCGGCCTGCGCTTCCTGTAGCGTCGCAGGGCTTTCTCTTGGGCGGGTAGCATTTTGGTTCTCCTCGTCAAAATCGGTCGTCGGCGTAGGGGTCGTAGTCGGGGCCGCGCCTGATCACCTCGTTGCGCGGCATGTCGCGATACGGGTGCTCGCTGTCCCAGTCGGGGGTGAAGGGCACCTCGAAGGTCTCGGCGAATGTCAAAGCCAGCGCGTCCGAAAGATCGGGACTGCGGCCCAGACGGGACTTGATGGACGCCTTGCTTTCGAGGCGCATCTGGTTCGTCGCGTTGAAGTCGAAACGGGCCGACGACAGGTCCGACAGCAGAACGGCATCGTCGGGCAGCATGGAATTGGGCTGCTCCAGCCAGCGACGGATTTGGTCGTACATCTCGACCCGGCGGTTCTGATAGCCGCCCGAGCGCGCCCCTGACCCAAAGTCCACAGGCACGACGTTGTCGTGTCCCAGCTGCCGGAGGCGGTCGTAGACACCGGCACCGAGGCCGCCCGTATCGACGCAGACGCCGTGGACCGGACTGCTGTTTTCGAGAAACCGCGTGAGGTGGCCGACCAGCGCCATGAGATCGAGATTGCGAAGCACCACCGGCTTGAAGGCGACTGGCCCCTGCCGGAGGAAAAAGACACTGGCATCGCCCCCAAAACGAGCGCAGTCCACGCCTACGACGCGGGGGAAGGGGCGCAGGCTGGCGCGACCGCCAGTGGGGTTCGGGCGCTTCATGGCGGCCTGCACGAGGCTGAGCGGCAGCAGCACGTCATCGGCGCTGTGTTCGAACGAACACTCGTATTCCCGTAGATAAGTTGCCTCGGACGGGGCATCACGACGCGCCCGCTCCAGTTCCGACCGGGGCAGCACTTTTGTCTTCGAGGCGGGAAACGAGGTGAACGCCCAATCCGGTCGCGAAGGATCGAGGCCGCGCTGAGCCAGTTCGAACAGCAGGTCCCGACCACGCGGCGTTCCCAGCGCGATCAAAAAACCTTGGGTATCGGAGAGACATGGCAGGATCGAGCCAAGAGCGTCGGCTGGGTACTCCGCCAGTTCGTCCATCGCCAAGCCGTGATACCCCATGCCCCGGGCCGCGTCGTGATCCTCTCCGCTCATTAGGGCAACAGTCGCACCGTTCGGCATCACCATCGTCAGTTCGGCCTCGCGGAAGTCGATTGACGGCACGTCTCCGAAGAGTTGTTTGAAAATTGGCCACGCGACCCTTTTGGCCTGCTTGAGCGAAGTCGCGAAAAAGGCGTAGCGGGTGCCGGGCCGCGTCAGCGCCGACATACCCAGAAGGTAGCAGACCAGATGCGTCTTCCCTGCCCTCCTGTGACAGGCCATGACGAGCGACTGGTGCGTCGCTGCCAGTGCGATGGCCTCGGCCTGCCACGGGCGCGGCGTGAAGTCGATCCGCAGCTGGTCAGTCATCCTCGTCCTCCAGCACGACCGCGTCCTCGATCTGGCGGGCCAGTTGGGCGATCTGCTCTGGCGCGACCTCGACCTGATCGACGGGGCGAAGCGATCCGGGCAGCGGCAGCGGGTTCGCCAGCGTCAGCACCAGCCCTTCGCCACTCGACGAAATGTCGACACTCTTCAGGTCAGGGATGGCTTTCTTCGCCAAGACAGTGGCTGCACTCATGCGGTGGTCCATGCCCGGCTGGACCGTGCCGATCTGCGCGCCCTCCCAGTCCCGGAGCGCCTGCGGCTCGCCGAGCATCACCGACCCCAGGAACCCGATGGGATCGAACTGGGTCAGTATTCTCTCGCGCTCCCGGTGCAGGCGCTGCTTCTGAGCGACGGTGTGGGTCATACCTAGAGGGATACCACGCGACGCTGCCACGAGACCAGCAAAAACGTAATTATTAACAATGACTTAATGGCATGTCTGCCTGTTGGGCAAATGCTCGGGGGACACCGGAAAATAAACGCCGCGTGCCCCCTCGCGCTCATATGGAGGCCCCGGGTCGCGCAGCGATCCGGGCGGTGGGGGTAGGTTTACGAGGAGAGCTGAGGCGTGGAATGGTGAGCGATGCCCGGTGCTGCTGGCGAGTGCGTCGGCCCGCCTATGTAAGCGACCCGGTCCCGTCGCTGACTTGACCTCGCCCGGTGTGGGACACCCGCGCTACCACACTCCCACTGATGCCCAGTCAGTTGGTCTGCCCAATGCAGCAAAGCGATGACAGACGTTATCTGGCCTGCGCTTCCACTGCGCTTCCTCCCTTTACGTCGCGAGACGTCCCGCGTCCTGCGCGAGGCTCGCAGCACGCCTCGCCCGGAGTTGGAACTGGGTTCGCAATAGCGTCAGATGCTGACGTCAGTACCGGATGACGCGCTGGCGCTTTGATCGACGGGGGCAGGGCAACGAGAGACTGACAGTGCCGTTGAGCAGCTTGGCGACCTGCTGGCCAACTGGTGTGCGGTGTGTTGCGCTCAGTGCTCTATGTACTGCGTGTTGCGCCCGGCAAGCAGCCTCCCATTTTCATGACAGTTGAGAATCATTCTCAACTAGAGCTTGATTTGCTCACCCCCCTGTTAAGGGATACCTATATAGGGGGGTGAGAAAATGAAGCATAGATTGCAAGCCATTAGGGCACTTTGCCACCGGCCCGACCCCCCCTCGCGAGCGGCGATTTTCCTTGACCACTCCGCAGCATTGCCATTAGACAGATCGTACAGCGACATCGGTTGAACCGACGACGTATCTGCCAGCGGACGCATCGCGCGAACGGGATACTGAGGGCCGATCAGCACACCGACGGGGCTGCGACCAGCAGTAGTGCAACGTTACGAAACCCGGCGGCTTCTCTGACATCAGACCGAGGAGACAGCCATGTCCGCTGTTCACTTTGAGGTTCTGTCGATGCCGCTGCCGTCGCTGGACGCCCTGCTGGAGCAGAACCCCGACTACTTCGACCAAGGGATCACCCTTGCCCAAGCCGCCGACTTCATCGGCGTCACTCCGCAGTCGCTGCGCGCGATGAAAAAGCGCGGCATCGGCCCGGCCTTCACCCAGCTCCCGAGCGTCCCAAAGCCACCCAAGGACCCCAAGGAAGCCGAGAAACCCGTCTCATCGGACGGCGGCAAGCTGCTCACCACGCGCCGTCGCTGCATCGAGTTCCTGAACAGCGACCACAAGCCCGCGAAGCGCCTGAAGCGACGCCTCGCCAAGTCCGCGCGCAAGGGAGAGGCAGCATGAGCAACGGACACTGCCCGACCTGCGACCTGCTCAACAGGCGCTGAAAACGCTAGCGCCGCCGCTCCGGCAGAGGGGCGGCGCTTGGTCGATCAGCTATGTTCAAACCGCGCGAAAGGAACATTCCGCGATGCCCGAAAATCTACCCCCGGACCGTCGGGATTTCAAGCTTACGCTGCTGACGGCGATTGGCAGAAGGCTCTGCAAGCAGGCGATCTTCGCCAGCGATGGCAGCGTCACGGCGAACGAGGCCGAGCAGGTGAAGGCAGGCCGAAACTTCCACGCCACGACCGTCGCGCCGGTCGACCTCGCCGAGATGCACGAAGTCCTGCGTGAGGTCGCCGGGCGCACCGACACCTACCCCGTCCGGGCAGGTCGCGCTGACGAGACCCGGCGCATGGTCTACCGGCGCTACGCCCATACCGAGAAGGATACCAACGATCTGGTCGACACGCCGACGCGCTGGCTCTTCGTCGATCACGACGACGTCGGCGATCTGCCTGACGGCTGGCTGGAGATGCCCCTGCGCCAACTGAAGGCCCGACTTGTCAGCCAGCTAGACCGCGACATGCCCGACGGCTTTCGACGGGCGGGTCGCCTCGTCCATTTCAGCGCAAGGATGTCGCCCCGGGGCGGGCAGCTCCGGGCGCATTGCGCCTACCTGCTC
>JBNLAU010000058.1:0-7973 GCA_050302295.1 Roseibium sp.
GCTTCAAGTTTCTCGATTGTGTCTGGCAGCGTCTTCAGAAGGTGCTGCTGGGTGAAGGAGAGTTTCGATTTCTGCTGCGGTTTCTTGTCAGAACCGTTTGAAGACGAGGGCTTTTCCTTCTTTGCCGCGGCCTGCTTCTCGGCCTTGCGGGCCGTGACGCCTTCGCCGCGCTGCGCCAGCATGTCGGTGTAGCCGCCGGCATATTCACGCCAGATGCCGTCACCTTCCGAAACGATGACGGAGGTGGCGACCCGGTCGAGAAAGTCACGGTCGTGGGAGACGATCAGGGCCGTGCCCGGATAGTCAGCCAGCAGCTCCTGCAGAAGATCCAGCGTTTCCAGATCGAGATCGTTGGTCGGCTCGTCAAGCACCATCAGTTTGGACTTGTTGGCAAGAGCCCGGGCGAGCATGGCGCGGGCGCGCTCGCCGCCGGAGAGAACCCCGACCGGTGTCCGCGCCTGTTCGGGGGAGAACAGGAAGTCCTTCATGTAGGACATGACGTGTTTGGTCTCTTCGCCGACGACAACCATATCGCCGCGTCCGCCCGTCAGCACGGAGGAAAGCGTGTCGTTCAGGTTGAGGTTTTCCCGGTTCTGATCGAGCGTCACCATCTCCAGATTGGTGCCGAGCCGGGTTGTGCCGGTATCGGGCGCCAGTTCGCCCGTCAGCATTTTCAGAAGCGTCGTCTTGCCCGCGCCGTTGGGGCCGACGAAGCCGACCCGGTCGCCGCGCTGGATGCGGGTGGAGAAATCCCTGACGATGGCGCGGTCGCCATAGCTCTTGGAGATGCCCTTGGCCTCGATCACCAGCTTTCCGGAAGCCTCGCCCTCCGTGGCGTTGAGTTTCGCGGTGCCCTGCGGGCCGCGATGCTCGCGCTTCTGCTTTCGGAGATCGGCGAGTTCCCGCACCCGGCGCATGTTGCGCTTGCGCCGTGCGGTGACGCCATAGGTCATCCAGTGCTCTTCGCGCTTGATCTTCTGCGCCAGCTTTTGCTGGTCGATCTCTTCCTGCTCGAACACCTCGTCGCGCCAGGCTTCGAAATGGGCAAAGCCCCTGTCCATGCGCCGGGAAATGCCCCGGTCGATCCAGACGGTGGCGCGGGACAGATTTTCTAGAAACCGGCGGTCGTGGGAGATCAGCACCAGAGCGGATTTGAGGCTCTTCAGCTCTTCTTCCAGCCATTCGATGGCCGGAAGGTCCAGGTGGTTGGTCGGTTCATCCAGAAGAAGGATGTCGGGTTCCGGCGCCAGCGTGCGCGCAAGCGCCGCGCGGCGCGCTTCGCCCCCGGACAGTGCCTTCGGGTCTTCCGCGCCGGTCAGGCCGAGCACCTCAAGCAGATAGGCGCCGCGATAGGGATCGTCGCCTTCCGTCAGGCCTTCGTTGACATAGTCCAGCGTCGTGGAATAGGCGGAAAGATCAGGGTCCTGCGGCAGATAGCGGATGGTGCGCCCGGGCTGGAAAAAGCGTTCGCCCTTGTCCATTTCCACCATGCCGGCGGCGATCTTCAGAAGCGTCGACTTGCCCGAGCCATTGCGGCCGACGAGGCAGATCCGGTCGCCTTCCGATACCGAGAGCTCGGCTCCGGTCAGAAGCGGCGTGCCGCCAAAGGTCAGGTGAATGTCGCGAAGTGTTAGTAGGGGCGGGGCCATGAGTGCCTGTCGAAAGCCAAGGGGATTATCTGATCGGCGCCCGGTGTACTGGCCGGACAGGGGCGGTGCAAGCAGTCAGGCACAAACAGTCGTGTATTTTTGATCGGCAGATTCAAGATTTCCAGGGCGAATTCGGTTATAATCGGACAATTGTGGACAGGGGCGACCACCAGTGCACGGCCTGCTAGAGGCTGGCAGGAGAGAGCAACATGTCTGACAGGAACCCGGCCCCCCTTTGGTCTGGCCGCCTTCTCAACACGCTGAAAACCGGAGTTGCTGCGGCGCTCTTCCTCACAGCGGCAAGCGCGGCCACCGTCGTGACCGGCTCCGGAGAGGCCCGCGCCGATTCCTTTTATTTCAGCGGGAACGGCTTTGGATTTTCGATTGGAACACCGGGATACAGAAGCGGATATCGGGTCTATCGGCGCGGCTTCCTCTTCGGCAGTCCTTACGGCTATTACGGCCCGCCTTACCGTCCCTACGGCCCACCCACCTACTATCATCCCTATGACGGACGCGCCTATCCCTACCGCTCGCGCGTATACGTGAACCCGCCTCGCAGATATTACGGGCAACCGCCTCGCAGATACTACGGGAAACCGCAACGTGTGCCTTATACCAAGACCGGACTGGCGCCGTTCACCCGGCAATGGGTCGCTTATTGTTCCCGGAAGTTCAAGTCGTTCAACCCTAATACGGGCATGTATCTGGCCTACAGCGGAAAGTATCGTTTTTGCCGTTAGGTTTGAAATAGAATTACGCGCCCTGACGTCAGAAATCTTCGGTTGAATGTCATGGCTGGGGAATAATATTCCTGCACTTTTGAGCTGAAGGCGAAAACTTATCCTATTTTCGGCAAAACACGAAACGTGACGTTGGGGAATGCTTGAATGTGCGCAAAGGGCATGGAATCTTGTCCGGCATAGTTGCTGTGAACTCAATTACCAACCCGGAGGGGAGAGCGATATGTTCAAGTCGATGCGCGTGGCCGCGCTGGCGGCTGCTTTGATAACCGCGACATCACTAACCGCGGCCGCAGAAGTGGTTTATCACCGTGGGAACACCGCGGACCCTGAAACCCTGGATCAGCACAAGACGTCCACAATCTATGAGGCGCATATCCTGCGCGACCTTTATGAGGGTCTGGTTGCCTACAGCGCCGACGGCAAGGTGATCCCGGGCGTCGCCTCCGACTGGTCCATTTCCAGCGACGGCAAGGTTTACACCTTCACGCTGCGCGACGACGCCAAATGGTCAAATGGCGATCCGGTTGTCGCAGGCGATTTCGAGTATTCCCTGCGCCGTATCATGACGCCGGACACCGGTGCGAAATACGCGACCGTTCTCTACCCGATCAAGAACGCCGAGAAAGTCAACAAGGGTGACATGAAGCCGGAAGACCTCGGCGTGAAGGCAATTGACGACAAGACCCTGGAAATCACTCTGGAACAGCCCACCCCTTATTTCATCGATCTTCTGGGCCACCAGACCGGCCTTCCGGTGCATCCGGCGAGTGTCGAGAAGTATGGCACCGACTTCGTGAAGGCGGAAAACATCGTCACCAACGGTGCGTACACCCTGGCCGAGTTCATCCCCAACGCGCATGTGAAAGCGGTCAAGAACCCGTACTTTCATGACGCGGACAACGTCCAGATAGATACCGTCTTCTACTATCCGACCGAAGACCGTGGCGCGGCCATGCGCCGTTTCCAGGCCGGCGAGTTGCATACCAACAACGACGCGCCAACCGAGCAGGTTGCCTTCATGCGCGAGAACCTGGGCGACCAGTTCCGAGTGGCGCCATATCTGGGCACCTATTACTATGCGCTGAACCATGAAGATGAAGGCCTGTCCAACCCGGACGTTCGCCAAGCGCTTTCCATGGCGATCGACCGCGAATTCCTGGCCGATGAAATCTGGGGCTCCACCATGGTCGCCGGCTACTCCTTCGTACCGCCAGGGATCGGCAACTACGGCGAACCCGCTTATGCCGACTACAAGGACATGTCCCAGATCGACCGTGAAGACAAGGCGATCGAGCTTCTGGAAAAAGCCGGCTACGGCCCGGACAATCCGCTGAAACTGACCATCAACTACAACACCTCCGAAAACCACAAGAACACGGCGGTAGCGATTGCCGACATGTGGGCGCCGCTCGGTGTTGAGGTTTCGATGATCAACACCGACACCAAGACGCACTACGCGATGCTGCGCGACCGTCAGGACTTCGACGTGGCCCGTGCCGGCTGGATCGGTGACTATTCCGACCCGCAGAACTTCCTGTTCATGGTCGAAAGCGACAATACCGGCTTCAACTACGCCCGTTACGAGAACCCGGAATATGACGCGCTCATGGATGAGGCCGCCGCAACCATCGATCTGGAAAAGCGCGCCGGCATCCTGAAACAGGCTGAAGAAATGTTCATGCGCGACCTGCCGTTCATTCCCCTGATGTACTACGGCTCCATGAACCTGGTCTCCGACAAGGTCGACGGATTTGAGGACAATCTCCTCAACGTCCACCCGACCCGCTGGATGAGCATTTCCGAGTAACCCTTCAAACCACGAGACCGGCAGGGTTTTCCCTGCCGGGTCTTGCAAGGCGGCATCAACTCCGTTGGTAAAAGACCGCCGTTGAAACGACAGGGGCAAGCCTATGCACCGCTACGTGCTCGGTCGATTGCTTGGTGCAATCCCGACCCTTTTTCTGATCGTGACCATCTCCTTCTTCCTGATCCGGATCGCTCCAGGCGGCCCGTTCGATCTTGAGAGGCCGCTTGAGGCCAAGGTGATGGAGAACCTGAACAAGATTTATCATCTGGATGAGCCGCTCTGGAACCAGTACCTGCTCTATTTGAAGAGCATCGCGCAGCTGGATTTCGGACCGAGCTTCTATTTCCGCGACTTTACGATCAATGAGCTGTTTGCCCAGAGCCTGCCGATTTCGATCCAGCTCGGCTTGTCAGCCCTGTGCCTGGCGCTGGTGGTCGGCGGTACTTTGGGTGTGGCCGCGGCCCTGCGCCAGAACCAGCCGGCCGATTATACGATCATGGCCGCTGCGACGCTGGGGGTCACGATCCCCAACTTCGTCGTCGCGCCGATCCTGACGCTGATCCTCGGCGTCTGGCTCGGATGGTTGCCGGTCGGCGGCTGGAACGGAGGGGCCTTCGTCAATGTCATTCTGCCGGTGGTCACGCTGGCGCTGCCGCAGGTCGCGGTTGTCGCGCGTCTGACGCGCGGGTCGATGATCGAGGCCCTGCGTTCCAACCACGTGCGCACTGCGCGCGCCTATGGCCTGACCAATTACATGGTGATCGTGGTGCATGCCCTCAGGGGGGCGATCCTGCCGGTGGTCTCCTATCTCGGCCCGGCAGCGGCCGCGCTTTTGACCGGCTCGGTGGTGATCGAGACCATCTTCGGCATCCCGGGTATTGGCCGTTATTTCGTGCAAGGCGCGCTCAACCGCGATTACACCCTGGTAATGGGGACGGTCGTGGTCGTCGCCTGCTTCGTGATCCTGTTCAATCTCATCGTGGATCTGCTTTATGCGCTGCTTGATCCGCGCGTGCGCTACGACTGAGAAGGGGCCTGAAGATGACAATGACCGCAACAGGCAACGAGGCCCCCGCAAAAGGGCGTTCACTCTGGGACGACGCCCGGGACCGCCTGCTGGTCAACCGGGCCGCCGTCGCTTCCATGATCGTGCTGGTGACAATCGCGCTGCTTTCGGTATTCGGACCGATCCTTTCGCCTCATCACTTCGACACGGTCTACCGTGATTACGTCAAGGTTCCAGCCAGTCTTCAGGCCTATCCGCGCGCGGACCAGGTTGAGCCCGGCTTCGAAAAGGCGGTCAAGCGCGCGCGCGTCAAACTGGAAAGCTATCAGCTTGAGGGCGGCCAGGTGGTTGCCCGGATCAGTTCCCGGCGCGAAATCGACCCGCGCACCACGCGTTACATCGACCGCAGCGATCTGTTCCGGAACTCTGAAATCGGTGATTTCTCGGCAGACAAGAAGGAAGCGACGCTGCGGGCCGACATCAACTATATGCATTTTTATTTCGGCACGGACGCCAACGGCCGCGATATGATGACCCGCACCTTCATCGCCGGCCGGGTGTCGCTGACCATCGGCCTTCTGGCGACGATCGTGGCGATTTCCATTGGCGTCCTCTACGGAGCGACTTCGGGCTACCTCGGCGGCCGCGTTGACCAGATGATGATGCGCGTCGTCGACATTCTCTATTCGCTGCCGTTCATCTTCTTCGTGATCATGCTTGTGGTGTTCTTCGGCCGGAACTTCATACTGATGTTCATTGCCGTCGGGGCCGTTGAATGGCTGGACATGGCCCGCATCGTGCGCGGCCAGACTCTGACCATCAAGCGTCAGGAGTATGTGCAGGCCGCCGAAGCCATGGGGGTCGCCGATGGTGGTATCGTGCGCCGGCACATCATTCCCAACACCCTTGGTCCGGTTGTGGTCTACATGACGCTGCTGGTGCCCAAGGTCATCCTGCTGGAAAGCTTCCTGTCCTTCCTGGGGCTCGGCATCCAGGAACCGATGACCAGTTGGGGCGTTTTGATTTCCGAAGGGGCGCGCAACCTTCAGGGGGCTGCCTGGATGCTCATCTTCCCGTCCATCTTCCTGACATCGACACTGTTCGCGCTGAATTTCATCGGCGACGGACTGCGTGATGCCCTGGATCCGAAAGACCGGTGAGGAGAGACCCGTGACCACCACCAAAATGAAAACGGTCCTCTCCATCAGGGATCTCAAGGTCGACTTTGAAACCGCGACCGGCACGGTCAATGCGGTGCGCGGTGTCAACATTCACGTCGAGGCCGGCGAGACCGTCGCGATTGTCGGCGAGAGCGGCTCCGGCAAAAGCCAGGCGATGATGGCAGCCATGGGCCTGCTGGCATCCAACGGACGCACGCAAGGCGAGGTCATTTACGAGGGCCGCAATATCCTGGGGCTGCCGGTCAGGAAGCTCAATGATGTGCGCGGTGCCAAGATCACGATGATCTTCCAGGAACCGATGACGTCCCTGGACCCGCTTTACACCATCGGCCGCCAACTGGCCGAACCAATGGTCGTCCATGGGGGCTTGTCCTGGAAGGCGGCCAAGGCCAAGGCGCTGGAGCTTTTGAAGCTCGTGAATATCCCCGAGCCGGAACGCAAGATCAAAGCCTTTCCCTACGAAATGTCCGGCGGTCAGCGCCAGCGCGTGATGATCGCCATGGCGCTTGCAAACGATCCCGACGTCCTGATCGCCGATGAACCGACAACCGCCCTTGATGTGACGACGCAGGCCCAGATCCTGGGACTGCTTGCCGACCTGCAGAAGCGGCTCGGCATGGCGGTCATCTTCATCACCCATGACCTTGGCATCGTCCGGCGCATCGCAGATCGGGTCTATGTGATGAAAACCGGCGAGGTGGTTGAGGAAGGTGCGACCAAACGGATATTCGACAGGCCGGAGCACCCTTACACGAAAATACTCCTCGACGCGGAACCGACCGGCCACAAGCCGCCGGTACCCGAAAGCTCACAGGTTCTCCTGGAGGCGCAGAAGGTTGCTGTCGAGTTCGAACTCGACAACGGCTTCATGAAGTCCAAACATATTCTGCGCGCCGTCGACGACATCAGCTTTTCCCTGCGCAGGGGCCAGACCCTCGGCATTGTGGGCGAGAGCGGCTCCGGCAAGTCGACCCTTGGCCGGGCTGTCCTGAACCTGTTGCCGGCTGGTGGCCGGGTGGTGTTCCAGGGGCAGCAGATTGCCGGCAAGGACCGGTCCGCCATGCGCTCTCTGCGCAAGGACATGCAGCTGATCTTCCAGGACCCCTTTGGCTCGCTAAGCCCGCGCATGACGGTCGGCCAGATCATTTCCGAGGGCCTTCTGGTGCATGAACCGTCCCTGACGGCCAGAGACAGGGACAAGCGCGCCTGTCAGGCGCTGGAGGAAGTGTCTCTCGACCCGGCAACGCGCAACCGGTACCCGCATGAATTTTCAGGCGGCCAGCGCCAGCGCATCGCAATTGCCCGCACCATGGTGCTGAAGCCGGAGCTGGTGGTCCTCGACGAACCGACCTCGGCGCTTGACCGCACCATCCAGAAGCAGGTGGTGGAGCTTTTGAGAGACCTTCAGAAGACCCACGGCCTTACGTATCTCTTCATCAGCCACGACCTTGCGGTCGTCCGGGCCCTGTCCGATACGGTGATGGTGATGCAGCGGGGCAAGGTGGTGGAGGCCGGAACGGTCGACGCCATCTTCGAGGCACCGAAATGCGACTACACCAAGGAGCTGATCGGAGCCGCCATGCT
>JBNLAU010000059.1:0-6235 GCA_050302295.1 Roseibium sp.
CATGGCGCCCGAGCAGCTCGGCGGCGCCCCCATCGACCGCCGGGCCGACGTCTTTGCCGGGCAGGATGGGGCGGTGTACCGCCGCGACGGCAATAAATGGCAGAAATTCGAAGGCGGCCGCTGGGGAGATGTTGCAGCGCCGTCCCGGGAAAACATTCAGGGCCGGGTCGGCAATCTCGGCGCGGGCGCCGCGACCGGGGCGGGCGCAGCCTTGGCCAATCGTCCGACCGGGGACAAGATCCGAAATCGGCCGAATACGGGAAATCAGCTCGGCGTTCAGCGCCCGACCGTTAAAAAGCCCAGTATTCAAAGACCGGCAAAGCCCAAGGCGGTGCCAAAACCAACCGTGCAGCGTCCGGCGCAGCGGCAGCAGGCTCCGGCTCATCTGAGCCAGGACCGCAAGGCGCGTCAGTCAGGCAACAGGCAGGTCAACCGGAACCGCAACGTTCGCCGCACCCAGCCGCAGCAGGTAAGGCCGCAACGCGGCGGCGGCGGCCGGCGCAGGGGCTGACGGGATTTCTTAAATCGGCAGATCGCGGGCGTTCGCGATCGCCTCCATGGTCATGTAGGAGGTGACCGTATCCAGTTCGACCTTCTCGATCAGGCGCTGATAGATGTGGTCGAAAGCGTTCATGTCTTCGGCCACCACCTTCAGCATGTAATCGTAGTCTCCGGCGATACGGTAAAAATCGATCACATTCGGGATCGCCGAAACCTCGGCGCGAAAGGTCCGCAGCCATTCCTTGGAATGATGGCGTGTGCGGACCATGACGAAGACCGTGAGATTGAGACCCAGACGCGCCGGATCGAGGCGCACCGTATGTCCTTCAATCAGACCGCTTTCATTGAGCACCTTGAGCCGGCGCCAGCAGGCGTTCTGGGAAAGCCCAACCTTGTCGGCAAGCTCCCTCTGCGACAAACGTGAGTCCCTTTGCAGCGCGCGCAGCAAGGCACGATCAATATGATCGAATTTCTTCTCCATAAAAGGTCAAATGACACAAATTATCGGCCAATACAATGTAAATAGGTGAAGATAGCTGATCCTGAAGGGTCGTATGATCCAGAAATCGCATTTCGGAGCTACAAATGACCCAGAATACCGGCACCGCCATTGATCATTTCAAGGATAGTCTCAAGGGACCGGACCTGATCGCCCGGCTGCGCGACGGGCTGATCGGTGAGGGGACGACCATCTCCGGTCCTTTTGGCGACCGCGAGCTGGTCTATGCCGATTATGTCGCCTCCGGCCGTGCGCTGCGCCAGATTGAAGAGTTCGTGCTGAACGATGTGCTGCCCGTTTACGCCAACTCCCATACGGAGGCTTCCTATTGCGGCAGCGCCATGACAAGGATGCGTGAGGCGGCGCGCTCGGAAATTACCCGGATCTGCGGTGCCGATGACGAATTTGCCACCATCTTTTGTGGTTCCGGTGCAACGGCCGGACTGAACCGTCTTGTTCACCTGCTTGGCGTTTCCGCCGCGGTGAGCCGGGGTGAAACCCCTCTGGTTGTCCTGGGTCCCTACGAACACCATTCCGATATTCTGCCCTGGCGAGAAAGCGGCGCCGAAGTGATCGAGATCGCGGAAGCCGAAGATGGCGGGCCGGATCTTGAGGAACTGGATCATGTGTTGCGGCAGGCCGGCAAGGGGCGGCTGATTGTCGGCGCATTTTCGCTGATGTCCAATGTTACGGGCATTGTCACGGACGAGGACGCAGTCACCCGGCTTCTAAAGCGTCATGGCGCCCTGAGTGTGTGGGATTGCGCCGGTTCCGGTCCGTATCTGCCGGTCGATATGAAAGCCGGAACGGATGCCCAAAAGGATGCGGTGGTCATCTCTGCGCACAAGTTTATCGGCGGTCCGGCGTCCTCGGGTGTCATGATCGTACGCAAGGACGCGGTGCAGCTCGACACGCCTGTTTTTCCGGGCGGCGGCACAGTCCGCTTCGTTTCGCCCTGGAACCATGACTACACGGATAATCTCGCTGTGCGGGAGGAAGCCGGGACGCCGAATGTCATCGGCGACATTCGCGCCGCGCTTGCCTTTCTCGTCAAGGAGGCCGTCGGCCAGCGGTTCATGGACGAACGCAATGCGGCCTGGCGTGCGAAAGCGCTGGAGGTCTGGCGGGACAATCCGGCGATTGAAGTTCTCGGCACCGGGAATGCGCGTCACGCTCTTCCGGTCTTTTCCTTCCGGGTCAGGGATCTGGAACACGGCGGCTACATCCATCAGCAACTGGTCACGCGCATGTTGTCCGATCTCTATGGAATTCAGGCCCGGGGAGGATGTGCCTGCGCCGGACCTTATGCCCATCGCCTCCTGGGGATCGGCAAGGAACAGTCCAACACATTGAGAGCCGGCATTCTTTCCGGTGAAGAACTGGATAAACCCGGTTGGACCCGCCTCAATTTTTCGGTCCTAATGACGGCTGAAAAAGTGGACAGGATTGTTGCCGCGGTCGACGATCTTGCCCTTCATCCTTATCCGGCTGCCGATTACTACGCTTGTGACCGGACCACAGCGCGGTTCAAGGCCGTTCAGAACGCCGCATAGAGAAGAGAGATCAATATGTGCCGTTGGGCTGCCTGGAGCGGGGCTCCGAAATATCTGGAAGAAGTAATCTGCGATCCGCAGCATTCCCTGATCGACCAGAGCCGTAATGCGCTTTCCTGCAAGACGGCTGTCAATGCGGACGGGTTCGGTGTTGCCTGGTACAGCGACCGGGAAACGCCTTGCCTCTACAAGGACGTGCGGCCGGCATGGTCGGACCCGAACCTGCTGCAGATCGCGCGTCATGTGCGTTCCACGCATTTTCTTGCTCATGTGAGGGCATCCACCGGATCCTCAACCACCCGGGACAATTGCCACCCCTTCACCCATGGCCGCTGGACATTCATGCACAATGGTCAGGTCGGAGGGTACGATACCGTCCGCCGCCGCCTCGACAATATGGTTCCGGACGACCTGTATGGCTACCGGTCCGGCGGTACCGACAGTGAAAGCCTTTTTCTGATCGCGCTCGCCTATGGGCTGGCGCAGCATCCGCGAGCCGCCATGGCGCGAGCGGTTTTCGAAGCTGAGGCCGTTTCCAGATATGCCGGTTCAACACCCTACATGCGATTCGCGTCTGCCTGGTCGGATGGCAAGACGCTCTTCGCTGCCCGCTATGCCTCCGACGGTTTCGCGCCGACGCTCTTTTACCGGGAGTTTGCCGACGGTGTGATGGTCGTCTCCGAACCGCTCGACGAGGCCCGCGGATGCTGGATGGAAGTGCCCCAGGGCCAGATGATCACGGTCAAGGACGGCGAAGTGACGCAGGTTGCCTTTATCAGCGATGAGGAACTGGTCGGCGCATAAGTCAGCTCTCGACCCAGTGCCAGGCGATGTCTATCTCGTTCTTGTCGAAATGCTTTTCCTCGATCCCCACCATCTTGGCAAAGGTCGCATCCACAGCAACGAGGGCAGCGAGCAGTTTGCTGTCGGTGACAATGGCGACTTTGCGCAGATGCGGCATATGGGTCAGAACCCATTTGATATCTGTGCCGGCCGCCTCCAGCGAGATGCCGACATGTTCGCCAAGCACGACAAGCACGCTAATCTTGTCATGCTCCTCGATCCGTTCTTCAGCCTCCTTAATGAGTTCCTTTTCCTGTTCGATGTCTATCTTGCCGGTTACTTCGACACCCAGAACCGGGCCCTGGCTGCGGGGCAGGATCGTGTACATGAAAGTTCCTCCGAAGGTGTTCGCAAGCGTGCTTGCAACTTGAAGGATGTTAGAGCGCCTAATCCCGGTTGATCAAGGAAGGGCTGCCTTCTCAGGGTTACTGCGTAGCCGATTGTAGATGCGGAATTCAGGTCTGCCGGCTTTTTGCCGCAATTCCGTCGCGCTAGGGTGTCACCGTTCCACTATGGAATCAGAGCTGGCGGAGCGGGCGATGCGGCAGAGTTACTTCAGAAAACTGACGGGTGTGGCTATCGGGGTTGGGATCTGCCTGGCCGGAATGGTAGGCACGGCGCAGGCGATCGAAAGCTGCGTTGCCTCCCTGAAAAAGCAGGCGATTTCGGCAGGCGTGCGTCCTGAAATTGCCGAACGCATGCTTTCCGGCGCTGAATATGATGAAAAAGTCATCCGGTTTTCCACATCTCAGCCGGAACACAAAACCGAAATCTGGGATTACATGGCATTCCTTGTCGATGCTGAACGGATACGGGACGGCAAGGCAAACCTGAAAAAGCACAGCCGTACACTGTCGGCTATCGAAAAGCGCTTCGGTGTAGACCGCCATGTGGTGCTGGCGGTTTGGGGCATTGAGAGTGACTACGGCCAGTTCCGGGGAGATTTCTATACGCCTCACGCACTGGCAAATCTGGTGTGCGCGGGTAAGCGGCGGCAGAAATATTTCCGCGGCGAGCTGATGAAAACCTTGCAGATCGCCTCGCGCGGAGATGTTCCGGCCGATGATTTTCGCGGATCTTGGGCGGGCGCTTTCGGACAGACCCAATTTATGCCGAGCACTTACAACAGTCTGGCGGTCGATTTTGACGGCGATGGCCGCAAGGATCTGGTCAATTCCGTTCCCGACGCACTGGCCTCGACCGCAAACTTCCTGAAAAACGCGGGTTGGCGCAACAGCCGGCCCTGGGGTTACGAGGTGAAGGTTCCTGACAGCTATTCGGGCCCTTCAGGACGAAAAAAATATGCGTCGCTGTCCACTTGGGGCAAGCGGGGACTGACTAGGATCGATGGCGGCAAGCTCTCAGGAAAGCTTGATGCCGCGCTGATACGTCCAGCCGGGGCCAACGGTCCGGGGCTTCTCGTCACCCGGAACTTCAGCGCGCTCCGTTCCTACAACGCTTCAACCTCCTATGGCGTTGCGATCGCACTGCTGTCCGAACTCGTGTCAGGGGGCGATCCGTTCAAGACACCCTGGCCAACCAGCAATCCGGGCTTGTCACGTGCGCAGCGCCTGGAACTGCAAAAGCTTCTGAATAAAAACGGCTTCAACGTGGGCGAACCTGACGGCAAGGTTGGTCCGGCAACCCGCGCAGGTATCCGCAAGGCGGAAGCCAAATTCGGTCTGCCCGTGACCGGACGGCCATCCTGGAACGTTTATTCTGCCCTTGGAGGAAAATAACCAGTGCCGGAACAGGGCCTTGCAGGCTTTGCGGATCGCACTGCAATACAAGCATCCATTTCGGTAATCCTGGGTGCGGCAGCCCAATATCACGGCAATGTCCGAATGAGATGTTGCAATGCGGAAAACTGCAGCGCAGTATATCTGCGGTTTTCTGGAGGATTGGAATGTCCGGACGAATTCTGACTATCGCACAGCAAAAAGGCGGATCTGGCAAAACGACGTTGGCAGCCCATCTCGCGGTTGCTCTGGCCAGCCAATCCGGGGAGCCGGTTGCCATACTGGATGTCGATCCGCAAGGCTCGCTCGGAACCTGGTATGAAGCGCGGGAAGAAGCGCTGGGTGAAGACGGAACCGGCCTGGAATTCAGGACGGCTTCGGGTTGGGGAGCACGGCGCGAAGCCAGATCGCTCGCCAGATCTCATGGCTACGTCATTATTGACACACCGCCCAAGACCGATACGGATGCCAAGCCCGCCATTGACGCTGCCGATTTCGTGATCGTGCCGATACAGCCAACCCCTGTTGATCTCTGGGCGACGGCCCAGACAATGGAACTGGCGGATAGGGAGGACACGCCGGCCATTCTGGTGCTTAACCGCGTTCCGCCGCGCGCATCCCTGACAGGCGAGATGGCCGACGCCATTGCCGCGTCGGGCTACGACACTATGACCACTCGTCTTGGAAACCGCACCGTTTTTGCTTCCGCGATGGGGCGGGGAGGCGTGGTTGCCGAAAACGCGCCGAGCAGCAAGGCCGCGCTCGAGATTGCCTCATTGATTGATGAACTGGTGGGCCGGATTGGCTGATCGGGCGTCCGCCGGAACCTGATCATCAAATTTTTGCCTTGTCCTTGTCACCTTCCGGTGCCTTGATAGAGAAAATTCTCTGCCCGGGAGGACATGCTATGTCCGTTGTTTCTTTTCTTTTCAAAAGCAATCATCTGACTGTCAATCGATCCAAAAAGAGACTGTTCAAGTCTGCTCTTGCCGCACTGCTGCTGGTGAGTGGCGGTTTTCATGCGAACGAGGCGGCAGCCCAGGATCGGCGGATTGTCACAATCGATGATGCCGACTTTTTCGGCAGCGATTACCGGACCG
>JBNLAU010000060.1:0-4405 GCA_050302295.1 Roseibium sp.
CTGAAGTCGCGCAAAGGCTTCACCTGCCTTTCGCACTGCTTTCGGACGAGAAACTTGCCCTGGCGACCGCTCTGGACCTACCAACTTTCACGGCAGCCGGCCAGACCCTTCTGAAACGGCTGACTTTCATTCTTCGCGCCGGATACGTCACGCATGTGATGTATCCGGTGCCGGACCCCGCCCAAAATGCCGAAGACGTTTTGCGTCTCCTGAGCGATCAGACAAGGTGATCGAAAAGCCTATGGACCCGGCGAGATTCTCCGGTTCGTTGTGGAGTTCGATTGCAATCCGCGTGGGATGATGATCACTCTCCGCGTCAATCATCACATGCCGGCAGGTTACCAGGAAAAGGCTCCCCACCGGCATCGGATCAAACGCGTGTTCAAGCCTGAAGACCCGCAAGCAAAAAGCCGCCGGCTGAAATCAGCCGGCGGCTCCAAGAAATTCAAAAATCAGACAGTGACTTATTTGGTCTCGTCGCTGTCATCCGCTGCCGGGTCTTCCTCGCCGCCGGTCTCGGACGCAGCTTCGTCTTCGCCGCCCTCTGCTTCGTCGGCAGCGGCTTCGTCCGCTACGGCCTCTTCCTCAACATCAGTGCTTCTCTTCAGCGAACCAAGGTTTGCAAAGACCGCATCCGCGTCGATTTCTTCCTCTTCCTCGCGTTTCACCGGCTTGCTGGTATCGAACGAGAAGGCCGCTGCGATGGCGTCTTCGCTGGTCGTATCTTCGACCGGCTGCAGCGTTTCGATCACCTCACCTGCGGCAGGCAGCGGTGCATTCTTGGCCGCTTTTTCGACTTCCATATCCAGTTCCAGCTGGCTGCAGAGGCCGAGCGTAACCGGATCGGACGGGGTCAGGTTGGCGGAGTTCCAGTGGGTGCGGTCGCGGATCGCGGCAATGGTCGGCTTGGTAGTGCCGACAAGGCGCATGATCTGCGCGTCCTTCAGTTCAGGATGGTTGCGCACCAGCCACAGGATCGCGTTCGGCCGGTCCTGACGGCGGGACACCGGCGTATAACGCGGTCCCTTGCGTTTGGATTCCGGAACAACAACTTTCGACCCTTGCAGCTTCAGCTGATAGTTGGGATCGTTCTGCGCCTTTTCGACTTCCTCGCGGGTCAGCTGGCCGGTCAGAATCGGGTCCAGACCCTTGATGCCCTGGGCAGCTTCGCCATCGGCAATCGCTTTCACTTCCAAGGGGTGCAGTTTGCAGAAACCGGCAATCTGCGTAAAGCTCAATGCGGTATTGTCCACGAGCCAGACGGCGGTTGCCTTCGGCATTAGCGGCGTATTCGCCATCGGATAAATTCCTCTCGTCTGCTCCCCCGCCCGGCGGGGCGAAAAAGCGATGATCCATTTCTGTTTCATGGGAAGTGCCGGGAATATAATTAAAACGCCGGGGAAACGCAAATGGGAACGCACTTTTCACGCATTCCCGCTTTGCGCGCCGCTCACACGTCCACGGTCAAGACGATTTTGCCAATGTGGTCAGAACCTTCCATCCGCCGGTGCGCCTCTGCAGCCTGGCTGAGGGGATAGGTTGAATCCATAACCGGCTTTATTTTTCCCGACTCAAGCAACGGCCAGACCTTTGTTTCCAGCTTTTCGGCAATTGCCGTTTTGAAGGCGTTGTTGCGCGGGCGCAATGTGGACCCCGTGTGGGTCAGCCGTTTGACCATCAGCCGTGAGAAATTCACATTCTCGGAAGGCCCATTGAGCGTCGCGATCTGGCAGATCCGACCTTCGATGGCCGCCGCCTTCCAGTTCCGTTCCACATAATCCCCGCCGACCATGTCGAGAATCACGTTAACGCCTTCACGGCCTGTGATCTCGAGTATTGCCTTTTCGAAGGCCTGCTCGCGGTAATTGATGGCATGATCGGCACCGAGCCTGCGCGCTGCTTCCGCCTTGTCCTCCGAACCGACGGTCGTGAACACCTCGGCGCCGAAGGCCTTGGCAAGCTGAATTGCCGTCGTACCAATTCCGGATGTTCCGCCATGAACCAGAAACCGCTCGCCCGCTGAAAGGGCGCAGCGGTCGAACACGTTCGACCAGACAGTAAAGAAGGTTTCCGGAAGCGCTGCGGCTTCAACCATCGACAATCCGGCCGGAACAGGCAGCGCATGGCCCGCCGGTACCTTGCAATAGGCGGCATAACCGCCGCCCGGCGCCAGAGCCGTGACCTTGTCGCCGACCTGATGACGCTGAACATCACTGCCGCAGGCAACAACCTCGCCGGACACTTCCAGGCCCGGAAGGTCGGACGCATCCTTGGGCGGCGGATAAGCGCCCATGCGCTGCAGGACATCCGGTCTGTTCACCCCGGCAGCTTCGACCCGGATCAGGATCTCGTCCCTGTCCGGTTCCGGCAAGGGCCGCTCCTCCATGCGCAGCACGTCCGGACCACCGGGCTCGGATATTGCGACCACAGGCATACTTACCGGCAAGTTCTGCATGGAGATCCTTCCTCCTGGTTCATTTTGGGACTGGCTAGGCAATTACGCTCTAGCTTAAAGTAAACAGGTCATTGGACCATATGGACGAAAACGGGACATGCAAGAACCTGTCTCGCAAGATCTGGGTGTCACATTCCGGGGAAGGAAACAATGAGCCTATTTGAAGATGATGTCCCCAAAAAATCCGAGGGTGGTTCCATCACGGTGGGTGAGGAACTGGCCCGCCTCTCCGAGGAGGAGCTTTCAGAACGAATCGAGGCGCTGCAGGAGGAAATTAACCGTACCCGGAAGGAACTCGAGCAACGCGGCACTATTCGCGATGAGGCCAATTCGATCTTCCGGAAATAGCTCTGACAGTTGCTGCAGGATCTGAAACAGATCGAAGATCTTACCGGTTTTTAAGGTAAACAGGCCATGTAAAAATTTACTTGTTTACCTCTTGTTAATCTTTCCAAAGTATAAATAACCGTATCCAGTCATCTGGATGTGAGTGGCTCCTGTCCACTCTGTTTGACGCCTCCCTGTTAAAGACTCAGAGCCGCAACCGTGCGGCTCTTTTTTTTGGTCCCGCCTCATAGTATCTTGTCATTGCTCTGGTTAACGGCTCTTCATGAATGAAATTGGCACGTGGCTTGCTGCGTAAACAGCATGAAGACCTGCATCGTTCCAAAAAGGAACACCTGAAGCGGAATGTCACATTCCGGGACAGCTCAAGAATAGATGCACGGTGAACCGGAAAAGTAATTGAGGCGTAGCAATCCAATGACGGAAGATACCAAAAAAGCCCGTGAAACTGTTGGCACCGTGCATATCGCTCATCACCTTGCCAGCTCCGACAACTTCCAGAGCCTGTTTCAGGAAGGCATGTCGCTGGTTGAAGAAACCGCCATGTATCTGGACGGCAGTGGCCGCGAGGAAGCCAAGCAGCTGCCCCGCCCGGCGTCTCTTGCCTATGCCACCGAGTCCATGCGCCTGACGACACGGCTGATGCAGCTAGCCTCCTGGCTGCTGCTGCAAAGGGCGGTGAATGAAGGCGAAATGTCCCGCGAACAGGCCGGCAATGAAAAGAACAAGGTTCGCCTGGACAAGCTCAGCAGCGCCTCCGGCGGAAGTACCTGGGAAGAGCTGCCCGACACCCTTCGCGACCTGATCGACCGCTCCACCCGCCTGCAGGAACGTGTGGTTCATCTCGACAAGATGCTGTACCGCGCGGGCGAAGAACCGCAGACCGAAGAAGCCAACAACGACAATCCGGTCGCTTCCCAAATCAGCCAGCTGCGCGCCGCCTTCGGCAAGCTGGGCTAACACCAAGCGCAACACAGGTCTTCTGAAAGCCGCCGCATGGCGGCTTTTTTGTTTGGCCGGTCACCTCATCCGAAAACGTGTTACCGCACCCGAAAAACAAAAAAAGCCCGGCCAATGACCGGGCTTTTCCAATTTGAAGCTTTCGCTGCCGGCGATCAGGAGCCGAGGAAACCAGCAAACTTGTTCTTGAAGCGGGACACGCGGCCGCCACGGTCCATCAGCTGACGGTCACCGCCGGTCCATGCCGGGTGAGACGTCGGGTCGATGTCGAGCTGCAGGGTGTCGCCTTCCGCGCCATAGGTGGAGCGGGTGGCGAATTCGGTGCCATCGGTCATGACGACCTTGATGGTGTGGTAGTCGGGATGGATATCCGTTTTCATGGCCGGTCCTTTCAAGCGCCCGTCACGTCTTTCCGGGAAAGCCGCTGAACTGACGCAAAACGAATTAAAGGGCCGCCGATCCGGATGCGGACGCCGCCCTCAGAAACATGAGGCGGGGATATACCCCAAGGCGCGGTGCAAAACAAGGGGCAAATTCCCGCAATTTCCTCCAATCTCCAGCAAAGAATTTGCCGCGGCTGGCGGCGGATTTCAAAGAAGTGTCCGGGAGGACTTGACCAATGCCATTGAGCCTTGGGCTGAACAT
>JBNLAU010000061.1:0-6927 GCA_050302295.1 Roseibium sp.
CGGCATTGTCGTTGCCCCCGGCGTTATCGCTACCGCCGGCATTGTCGTTGCCCCCGGCGTTATCGCTACCGCCGGCGTTGTCGTTGCCGCCGGCGTTCCCGTTGCCGCCGCTATTGCCCTTGTCCTTGTCGTTCTTGGCCAGCGCCGTATCGCCGCCGAGGCTGAAGCCGAACAGGGAATCCTCGCTTGGGTGACCCAAGGCCACGAGCAGGGCGATCAAGGCGCCGGCTGTCAGATGCGAAGGGCGGGTCATGCGGGCCACTCGGCTGAGGCTGCTTTCGTCAGAAACCAAGTTGAGGGCGGACCAACTCAACAGTCGGACAACACCAAGGCCGCCTTCGCGACCGGGACACTCAAGCGTTCCCAAATACTACTTGAGTTGGCATTTAAATCCAATCGATTCATTCATTCAATGGTTGTTTACCATGTTTTTAAGTTATTGATTTTCAATGAAAACTGCTGAGGTCGAAATTAGGCATGGCGGTAGGCCCCGGGCGGTATCCGACCGCTGGCCCGATCAGGCTCTGCAACCGCGGATTAACCATATTCGACACCTGGCGCGGTCCATGGGGCGTGCTTTGACGGCCCCTTGCGGCTAGCATTCAAACGGAGGATGGCAGCCCATGCTGAGGCGGCCTCAGCGAAGTGACAGCGGTCGTTTGGAGCGGCCTGGGCTGTCGGTAGGGGTGCCGCGGAGTGGCCAGGTCCGATGAATGACAACGCCAAGATAAGCCCGCGCTCGTCGAGCAGCGGCCCGGGTGGCGAGTGGCAGGGCTTGCCGGGCTCGACACCAGAGCCGGAGGCGCCGGCACCACTGGCGCCGAGAGCGGTACGCCCGCTCCAGTCGCTGGCGGTGCAGGTGCCGGTGCTCCTGATTATCGCCCTCAGCCTGGTGGTCTCGGCGGGCGCCTGGGGGCTGCATACCATCGTACTTCGAAGTTTTGAAAGGCTGGAGATTGCAAACGCCGAGCTGGACCTGCGACGCTTCGCCAATGCCATTGACAACGAGGTCGCACAGCTCGCCGCGCAGCTGGACCAGGCGGTCGTGGAAAGCGCCGGCGGCGACTTCGACGTGCTGCCGTCGCCGGCCGAAAGCGCGATGCCGGTGACGGCCAACATCGCCTGTGTCTTCGATGCCGCCGGAGCCTTGTCGTCCACGGATTCCCGCGATCCCACCGGGGAGCTGCTACAGCGCGTCGACCCGGTCGATTTCTGCAGCCGGCTCGAAGGGCACCCCAGCCTGGCGCCCGTACTCTTGGGACAGCGGGTTGCCGGCCTGCACGATGCGGATGGAATCCCCTCCTCCCTTGCCGCGGCGCCGCCGGCCGAGGCCGGCGCCGGGGCAGTCCTGCTGGCGCACTACTTCAGCCCGGATGAACTGGCGGAACTGACCGCGCGCATGGAGATCAGCATCGATTTCTGGTCCATGCAGACGCCGAACCTGGACATCCTGGAGGCCGCGGCCGGTGCCGCCCTGTCCCTGGGCGCGCCCATCATCATCAACCGCCGGAGCGAGGATGTGCTGCAGGTCTACTGGGCTTTCCAGGATGCCGCAGGGGAGCCTGCCTTCCTCGCCCGCGCCAACGTGTTCCGCGACCTGCGGGAGATCGGTGACGAAACGGTGCTGCTGTCCGCCCTCGCCATGGCCGGGGTCGGCGTCGCCACCATCCTGCTCGCCGTGCTCCTGGTGCGCCTGCTGATGGTCGCGCGCCTGACCCGCCTGACCCAGAGGCTGCTCGACATCCGCGACAGGGGCCTGGGCAGCCTGCGCGTAAAGGCGGGGCGGCGTGACGAGATCGGTGTTCTGGCCGAGGAATTCGACAACCTGCTGCAGGAGCTTGCCGCGACGACGCAGCGGCTCGCGGACGTGTCCTATCGCGCCGGCCGTGCGGAGGTCACCGAAGGCAGCCTTCACAATATCGGCAACGCCTTGAACTCCCTGCTGGCGAGCGCGGACGCCGCGCACAAGCGCCTCAAGGCGGAGAGCAGCGGCAAGATCGCCCAGGCGGCGCGGGAGTTGGCCGAGGCGAGCAATCTGACGGAGCGCCAGGGCAAGCTGGCGCAGTATGCCGCACTGGCCTCGGAGGAGGAGGCGGTGCAGCTCAAGGCCCTGGCGGCGGACATCGAACGCGTGCTGCTCCACACTTCCCGGATCGAAGATATCCTTGAGAGCCAGCGGCGCCTGGGATCCGATGCCAACCTGGCCGTGGCCAGCGAGGCCCTGCCGCTGATCAATACCGCCGTGCGGGCGTTTACCGACGGGCTTGATGACAAGATCTCACTGCGCCTGGACGACGGCCTGGCGGAGCTGCCGCCGATCATCTGTGTCCGCTCGGTCATTCTGCAGGTTCTCGCCAATCTGCTGGCCAACGCCGCCGAAGCCATCGCCCGCGGGGGCCCCGGGAGGGGCGAAATCGTGATCGGCGCTGCCAGCACCACCTACGACGGCGCCGCCATGGTGGATATCTGCATCACCGACAACGGCGTCGGTATGGAAGAAGCGGAGCTGGTGAAGGTCTTCCAGCGATACTACAGCACCAAGGCCGGACGCGGCCACGGGATCGGCCTGCATTGGTGCGCCAACGTTGTCACCAGCATGGGCGGCCACCTCTACGCGGCCAGCCCCGGCCGCGGCCAGGGGGCGACCATGCATCTGCTGCTGCCGCGGGCGCCAAAGGGCTGAATCCGGACAGCCACAGTCTGCCTCCCGGGGGGCAGGCCTCGGGCAGGGTTTCAGGAATTCCCGGAATGGGCAGCCTCAGCATACGCCTGGGCCAACTCAGACTTATTGACCTTCGGCGCCGGATGCGGCTGTGGCGCAGGAAGGGAGCGGCGTCAAAGAAAGAGGGGCCCGACGCAAAGACACGCAGGACCGCTTGGCTCGGTCAGCCCTTCAGTTCAATGGGCTCTACGATGAAACGGCCGCGACCACGGCGCACGGCGTAGGCGCTGCCGCGCGGAATGCGTACCTCGCTCACAAGCGGATTCAGGGCCTCTTCGAACTTTTCAATGTTCGGATCGTTGCTTGCATCGCCCTTGCTCTGCCGCTCGTACCACTTGAGGAAGGCTTCTTCCGCAAGCTCCGGTCCAATCGATTTTCTCAGGGCGTTTAGCTTTCTGAGTTCGCCCTTTGTCAGGTGCTTTTCGTCTATAGAACCGTTGATTTTCGACATAGATGCCATCCTCCCCAGCTGCAAAAAGACTTCTTTAACCGTCGGATACCTCTCCCGACAAAAGCAACATATTCCTACTTCATCTGCGTTCTCTGTTGTGTTTGGCAGCCAAACTAACGGAATTTTGTCATCTTGAGGATGGCAAAAATGCGGCACAAGCTGCACAAAGTCCTATCACCTGAATGACAGCCAATTGGTTACATATGTATTGTCCAATTGCTCCAAGCTCCGTCGGCAACCTACACCACCATGGCATTAGGTTGACCGCGAGAATCTCGGATCATCAGGTTGAATGGATTGAGAGCTTCCGCATCTGTTGGCTCCATTTCATACCTGAAAGGACGTCTTCAACCCTGAAAGGACGTCTTCAACCGACAATTATTCCCGAATTTCGGCAAATCTACAGTCGGCCTTCCAAAAAAACACCGCAAAAGACGTCCTGCTGCCCTCTGCTATCCGGAGGCATATTATTGGTATAAAGCTGCGCTGTCGGTCATTCAGCTACCTCACGTTAGTGGGCACTATATGCGATGAATGATGGAGTCTGGCAAGTCAGAAAAGCGTGAACTTATTTCCTTCAGCGGCGCTGTCTCGCAGCCGAATTACTCAATAAACAAAACACTTAAATGTGATCGTTAGACTGTTGCGTTGTCGTTCCCCCTTTTGCAGAAAGTCGTATCCCCTGAGCAGACCGGCTGGCGGGATAGTGCAATGGAAGAGCAGCCGAATTTTGCATGAGGTCGGGCGCTGCGCCGCAGCGATGCCGGAGGGAGATCGCAGGGCGCCGGACCTGTTAACCGTGACTGGCCGCGTCGCAGCAGCAAGCGGCCAGCGGCAGGTCTGCGTCAAAGAATCGCAGCTAAATGCTGAGACTAGGCGTCAGATCAGGATAGGAGAGTCGCCGTCGTGCGGCTGGATTCTTCGATCCAATCGGGCAGGCGCTCCCGCAAAAGAGCACGTGTCGGCGATGCGGCATGTGCCGCCAAGGCGGCCTGGTCAGCATAAACCTCATAGATGTGATAGGTGTTCGCGCGTTGGTCATCCAGCGATATGTCAAAAGTTATGCAGCCGGGTTCACTGTCACGTGTCGCGCGAACATGCTCGCGAAAGGCTTTTTCAAAATCATTCACATGCTGTGGCTTGATCCGCAAGGTGATGAGGATGACCGGCATACAGTCCGTCTCCGGCTGAGTGTGATGACCAAGAGAGTGAGTTCAAAGACCGATTTAAATTTTGGGGATCCGAGTGAGTTATCTGCAACTCTACTGAGGTGAAAATATGAACTTGGATCAAAAGTTAGTCGGCAAGGACAGATATGATAACGCTGCAGAATATCTAAGAGAAGTTTGTCGAGAGTTTCCCAATCATTTTGCCCCTGAGTGAACGAGCCAGGCGCTTACAGCTCCCTCTGGGAAGTGGCAAAGTGTGTCTCTGTCGCTATGGTTCTGTCGGCAGCGCACCATTCATTTGATTCGGAATCGTCAAGAAGCGTGACGATGTTCTCGCTTCAAGAGAATCGGTTAGGCGCAGCATGAAGTGTTTGCATCGTGCTGCAAAAGCGGATTCCGAAGCACCGCTCAATTGATGGGCGAGCGACGCCGACAGGAGCTGGGGACGCTGAGCAACTTAACTCCGACGATTGTCGCGACGAAAAGGGAACTGTTCTTTCTCGCAAAGCGGCACTCCATTCCAGCACATCAAGGCGTTCATTTATCAAGACAGTTTCGATGATCTGCCGGTGATCTGCAGAGCTTTGTCAGGCCCTGGCGGAGACCGGCCTGTAGCACCGCAGTACGCCCGCGCCTCGTCGCTTCATCCTTTTTTTTGCGGCCTGTGGTCCTCTTGCACCACCGCAGTTGCTCTGCGCGAGCATCGCAGCGGAAAAGACGGAGTGTCGTCCTGCGAAATTACGACCTTTAGGAGCGATTTAACGGCCGGAGCGCCTGGACAAAAGCAAAGGTAGATATGTTCGTTCGAAGGTTGAAAAATGTTAGTGATAGAACACTCCTGGATGCTTCTTTTGTTGCAAAGAGCTCAACAATGGGCCGGTTAGAAGTCGTTTGAGTGGAAACTTAGATCGGCTAGCTGTTCGAATTGGACACACGGAAGTGGCGCGTCCAGTCCATCGATCTTCTCCACTGATTGAGTTTCTTTAGCCGCATTCTCAAGAGAGGAGATCTGGAAGATGTTGAGAATAAAAGGAGAAATTCCAAAATCCGGGAGGCGCACAAAGGCGGATCTCCCTGTGCGAAACTTTCTTCCCGCTTGTTTGTGTCGGAACGGAGCCACTTAATTGCGAAAAAAGTTAATAAATATGCTGGTTTATGGAGGGTGTAGAGCGCGAAATTGCAGCCGGAGATATCTTGACTGGGAACGGTTTTATGCTATCCGTTAAAAGAAAATAAACTCTCTAATTGTCGTTTGTGTTGACCCGTTTTCAACAGGGAAGTTTCCGTACTAAGAGCTTCGCAAATGCAGAAAAAGCGTAATCCTAAATATGCGAACTCGAACGTTGCGGTGTCGTGACAATCAACTAAATTATGGAGGCGTAAGGTGGAGGACATTCAGGCTGTAGATCACGAGTATGAAAGTGACCTGGAGCAAAGTCTGCTGACGACTTGGAACGCTCAGGTGGTCGATTACGACCACGATAAGTATCCCTTCGCCGACTGGGTTCTCGGTCGTATCCGCAATATGGGCTACGATCTTGACGACCTTACGCGCCTGCACGAGGTGGTTCCGGACGGAGAGGTCTACAAGGTTTCCAAGCAGCTCTGCGCGGACACCAACCTTCAGGAATTCCGGCGCATGCTCAACGCCTTCACCCGCGAAATCGTGGTGGGCAAGGGCAAATTGCGGCCGCCGATCGCCGTTCAGCGCTTCCTCAACGTCCGCATCATGCTGCCGAACAAGCCGGAGGGTATTTTCCCCTTCCATACCGGATTGCTTTATGGCCACGGCATTGCCTCGCGTAGCCTCTGGATGCCGCTGACTGATGTGCGGGCCGACGAGGATGCGACGGCGTCTATGCAGATCATCGGGACCGAACGGTCCCGCGAACTGGTGCGCTATGCTGTGGAAAACAAGCTCAGCGTGAACGAAATGACCGAGCTTTTCCGCAAGGAGAGTTGGCCGATCAAGGCAGGCCCTGGCAGCCTCTGCTTCTTCACGCAGGAGAACATTCACGGCAATTTCGTGAATGTCACCGGCAAGACCCGGGTCAGCATTGACTATCGTGTGGCCGAAGCACAGCACGGCGACAAGCTGGCACGCAAGATTCCGGGCGGCTATTTCCACGTCATTCCGGAGACAGACGAAGACGAGAAAGCCATGCTGTCAGTCGTTGATCCGGCAGCGTTCCAGAACGGCAAGCGCAATCTGCTTTATCTGAACAACGCGACGGGCTCCACCTTCGGGGTGCCCGTGCATCTTCAGCGCTATATGGTCTACGAGTATTGCAAGAAGAACAATCTGAACTACGAGTTCGAGCTGTTCGAGCTGGAGGATATGGCGCATCTGCCGACCCTGCAGCACGTGGTCCACGAGTTGAAGTCGAACGTGGTCCTTTACAGCATCTTCTCGCTCCCGGAAGATCGGGCAATGCGTAACAAGCTGCTCGACGCGGTCTTGGCCAATGGCCTGATCCTGCACTTCGTGAACGAAGACATGGTCATCGCCAACGATGCCGATCGCCGTGAAGTAGAGCAGATGCTGGAGTTTGCGAAGTTTGGCACCTCCGGACTGCCGATTGGTC
>JBNLAU010000062.1:0-13073 GCA_050302295.1 Roseibium sp.
TCCGTTTCGATCACGATCAGGTCTTCCAGGTTCTCCGGCGGGTTTTCGCGCAAGATGGAGAGCTGTTCGGTAGTCAGGACCAGCATGGACAGGCGTTCGGCGCCGGCGGTGCGGTTATTGAGGCTGTAAACGGCTTCGCCCGCGGCATTGAAGAGGCCGATGGACCAGAAGGAGACCGGGATGCTGGCGTCAAACAGCACGGGGCCGTTGTCGAGCTGAAAGCGGCAGGAGGCGTGTTTCATCGCCGGGTCGAGGTCAGGCAGGGCCTCCTGGCCGGGTCTGACGTCGGGCAGCAGGTTGAATTGGCGGTCCGGGCCGTAGGTGGCGACATTGTCATAGGCGCTGTGCTGAACATTTTGGGGAATGCTGAGCACCACAAGGATGTGAATGATGGCTGCCAAACAAAGGGTTGCCAAGGTGCCGACAGTCAGGCTGAAGCGGGGAGACAGGGTCATGGGCAGCCCAGCCTTTCAATTTCCGGCATGCTGACGCCGTCCAGTGCTGCACCGGTTGTGACCGGTGCATCATAGAGCCGGAGAACGAAACGCAGCCCGTCACCTGCATTCGCCTCTGCGGCCAGAGGCAGCCAGTTGCCGGAATGCGGGTCGCGGGCAGCTGTAATCCGGAACGTGCCGTCCTGATTGCGCAGGATATCGGAACTCGCCAGGTGGACCCGCCCCGGCCGCGATGCGACCAGGTTGCCATGACCGTCCACCGCCGTCAGCGTCCACAGCCGGGCGGAGGGTGTCTGGCCTTTGATGCTGTAGACGCAGGTCGGGTCGAGCCGGTGGCCGTTGCTGTCTTCGCGGGCGACGAGGGCCAGGCCCTCGCCATTGGCAAGCGGAACAACTGCTCCGCGCGTATAAATCGCAACGGAATACGGATCTGCCTCTGCCGTCCCGGCTTTCGGATAGGCATGCCATGGGCCGATTGTAATGGCGTTGAGAGGTTGTTCGCGCTCGATGATCAGATAGGCGCTGCTGATGCCCAGAAGCGACGCCAGAACGACAACCAGAACGACGGTGGCCAGTGTCCTGACCGGCTGGCTGCGGCAGGGACGAATGGCCCTTGGCAGCTTTTCGTTGAGCCACTCGGTTTCGCTATAAGCCGCACTGGTGTGAGCGCCGCCCGAAGAGGTGTTTTTGGACCGCGGCAGAATGATATCGGTCATTGGGCGGCCGCATAGTCGGCTGTGGCGGAGGGGGCGGCGGTCTCCAAGCTCGCGTTCTTTTGTTTCAGAAGCGTGCGCAGGTCGTTGCCGATCGCCAAAAGCAGATCCTGGGTGCGGCGCTTCAGGACGCGCGGCTGCGATTTGGCCGTTTGCGTTTCGGTCTGTTTCGCCGGCCGGGCCCGGGCCAGACGGGGCAGGTTCTCCGCATCGACGCCGGGCATTCTGGCAAGCTCGATGCCGTGGTGGGCATATTCACTGTAAAGCTGCCAGGTCATGGCGGGCAGGCTGCCGCCGGTCACGCGCCGCGTTGAAGTGAAATCGTCATTTCCGAACCAGACAGCTGTGGTGAAATTACCCGTATAGCCGACAAACCAGGCATCCCTGTAGGCGTTGGTCGTTCCGGTCTTGCCGGCTGCGACGACACCGTCGATGCGGGCCCGGCGGCCCGTGCCTGCTTCCACTACATTGACCAGAATGTCGTTCATCTGATGAACCTTGTCCTCGGGCAGAACGCGTTTGGGCTCCGGTTCGTCCTTCTCGCGCCTGTAGAGCACCTTGCCGTCACCGTTGGTGACCTCGAGGATCGCGTAGGCGGTCGCCTTGTAGCCGCCATTGGCGAATGTCGAATAGGAGGACGCCATGTCGATTACCGACACCTCGGATGAGCCGATCGGCAGTGAGACGGAATTTTCCAGCTCGTGGGTCAGACCCATGGCATAGGCGGTCTCGATGATCTTTTCCCGGCCGAAGTCGAGCGACAGGCGAACCGGGATTGTGTTGATGGATTTGGTCAGAGCCAATTTGAGGGTGACCGGACCGCGGTAGCTTCTGTTGTAGTTCTTGGGCGACCAGTTGCCGATCCAGACCGGACGGTCGGGAACGATGCTGCTCGGCTCATAGCCGTTCAGGAAGGCGGTCATGTAAACGAATGGCTTGAAGGAGGAGCCCGGCTGGCGCAGGGCGTTGACCGCGCGGTTGAACTGGCTTTCGCCATAAGAGCTGCCGCCGACCATGGCAACGACGGCTCCGTCCGGGATCATGGACACCAGAGCGGCGTCGTGGACATCGCGCAGTTTGCCGTGATCCCGCAGGATGGTTTCGACCGCCAGATCAGCCTGTCGCTGCAACGCCGGATCCAGCGTCGTGCGCACGGTGACAATGCGGTCGTGGGCCAGCGCCGGATTTCGCCGGGCCAGTTTCTTGACTTCATCCAGTGCCCAGTCGAGGAAATACTCAGGAAGCTGTTCCTGGGAGCGGTCGACGGCGAGAGCCGGATTTCGTCGGGCGCCGATCACCTGGCCTTCTGTCAGGAAACCTGCCTGCACCATGTTGGTGAGCACTTCATTGGCCCGGGCGCGGGCAGCCGGCAGATTGACATGTGGAGCGTAATTCCCCGGCGCCTTGTAGAGACCGGCGAGCATGGCGCTTTCGGCGAGGGTCAGTTCCCGCACATTCTTGTTGAAATAGAACTCCGCAGCGGCGGTCACGCCGAAGACGCCGCCGCCCATATAGGCACGGTCCAGATAAAGCTTCAGAATTTCCTGCTTGGTCAGGTTTGCCTCCAGCCAGAGGGCCAGATAGGCCTCTTTGATCTTGCGGCTGAGGCTGCGTTCATTGGTGAGGAAGAGGTTTTTCGCAAGCTGCTGGGTTAGCGTCGAGCCACCCTGAACCACGCCGCCCGCCCGGGCGTTTTCCACCATGGCGCGGAACGTGCCCAAAAAGTCTATGCCGAAATGGCTGAAGAAGCGGCGGTCTTCGGTCGCCAGCGTCGCCTTGACCAGAGAATCGGGAATTTCTTCCAGGGGCACGCTGTCATTGAGGACGATGCCGCGGCGGCCGATTTCGTTGCCGAACCGGTCAAGAAAGGTAACCGCGAAATCGTCGGTCGTCTTCCAGTCGGCATAGCGGGTTGCTTCGAACGCGGGCTGGGCGAAGGCAAGCACGACCACAAAGCCTAACACGCCATAGGTGAGTCCGTCGGAGGCAAGCTCGACCAGCCCCCGCCAGATCCCTTTGGCGCGGAACCGGCGCAAAAACGCGTCATAGCCTTCAAGGAACCGGCGGACCACCGCGCCGCTTTTCCAAAGAGCGGTATCGACAAATGCATCGATCGCAAGGAAAAAGCGGCGGATACGGTGGCGCTTGCGCGGTGCCCTGGCATTTTCGGTGTCGTTGGATTGCGGCTTGTCCGTCACGCGGCCCTGAATCTCCGGATCAATGGGATTGGTTCAAAGTACCGGTTTTTTGGGGTCGTGAAAACCGGTCTTGAATCACGTGAGAGTTAGCACGAAGTTTCTTGATCTTTCATTGCAAAAGCGCATGAAAAAAGGTTCAAGAGACTGACTCGCCTCAAGCTCTGGTGTACGGACATCGGCATGAAGGATGCCCGCGGTTCAAAAGCGGGCCGCAGTTGGTCGGACAGGCACAAAATGACGCAGAACCAGAACCAGAGCAGTCTTCCATTCTGGAAGACGAAGACGCTGGAGGAAATGAACGAAGCGGAGTGGGAATCACTCTGCGACGGCTGTGCCCGATGCTGTCTCAACAAACTTGAGGACTGGGATACGGGCGATATCGTCTGGACCAGGGTTGCCTGCACGCTTCTGGACGGAGATACCTGCCGCTGCAAGGATTACGAAAACCGTGCCGCAACCGTCCCGGACTGTATTCAACTGACGCCGAAGGAAGTGCGCACGCTGTCCTGGCTGCCGCCGACATGCGCCTACCGTCTGGTCTCGGAAGGGGAGGATCTCTACTGGTGGCATCCGCTCGTGTCCGGCGACAGTGAAACCGTCCACGAAGCGTTCATTTCGGTCAAGGGACGCACAATTCCGGAGGACGGTATGCCGCTTGAAGACTACGAGTACCATGTCGTCACGTGGCCCGGCGACTCTCCCAAATAGGCGCTTGCTGCAAACCACAGCCAATTTAGGCGTATATCGCAACACTTCTCGACTTCCGGTGTTTCGGGTGGAACCGTCCGGTTCGGCTCCCTGTGACCGGGTGAGGCTATGCTTTGGGGTGCAAAAGCGGTTCTGATTGCCGCCGGTAGGGGCCGCACCTCTCCTGTAAAGAAAATGCCTTAGGTCAGGACCCATAAAATTGTATTTTCAGGAAGCCAGCAGGAAGGCTTCCACGTGCCTGCGCAGCCGGGTCTCCAGCGAGGCGCGGTCGGTCAACTGCTGGCTCTTCACGAGAATCGCTCCGTGAATCATGAAGGCGATCAGGCCGTCGACCATTTCTTCAGGCGTGCGATCCTGCCTGAGAGCGGGCTGAATATCGCCCGTTTCCTGCCAGAACCTCAAAAAAGCGGCGAGATCGGCATCGAGCGCGTCCAGCGTTTCCACAAACTCGGTCGCGCAGTTTGGTTTGGTGACGCCGATATTGTCCAGGAACAGGCGCAGGATTGCCGGGCTGTCGGTGATGACATCAATGAGCGCCATCATGCGGCTGACCAGAAGGACGACCGGATCCGAAATCTCCCGCGGGGGAGGGGTTGCGCTATCCGCGGTGGCCTGGAGCGACTTCAGTCTGTCCAACAGCACATAGGACAAGAGGCCGTCCATATCTCCGAAGTGGGAAAAGACAGTTCCCTTGGCGACGCGGGCTTCTTGCGCGACCGCTTCGGCTGTGACCAGTTCAAGCCCGTGCCTTCTGCTGAGTTCCATTGCAGCGTCCAAGATCCGGGCTCTTGTGGCAATGCTGCGCTGCTGTGGTTTGCGTGTCATGAAATTCTCTTAAAAATGACCGTGGTCAAAAATATCTTGACCTATGGAGTGTATGGAGTCAAAAAGTGACCGTGGTCAATATTTGACTCCATACACTCCTCTTTTAGTCGGATCGGGAAAATGACGCGAATACTTGTTTTGGATGGACACCCCGCGAAAGGGGCTTTTTGCGGTGCGCTGGCGGCGGAGTATGCAGCGAGCGCTGAGAAAAACGGGCATGAGCTGCGCGTGCGTCACCTGTCGGATTTGAATTTCGACCCCGATTTCGGCGTTTCGAGTTTCAAGGATGCACCGCCCCTCGAACCCGACCTGCTGGCCATTTGGGACGACCTTTGCTGGTGCGAACATTTTGTCGTTACACATCCTTTGTGGTGGGGTGGGCTTCCGGCAAAACTCAAGGGCCTGTTCGACCGCATTCTTTTGCCCGGCAAGGCTTTCAAATATGTTTCCGGACAGCCGTTGCCGGACAAACTTTTGAAGGGACGGACGTCCGAAGTGCTTGTCACGTCTGATACGCCCAATTGGTACTATCGTTGGATCTACGGAGCGGGCTCCCGCAAGCAGACGGAAAAACAAATCCTGGGATTTTGCGGACTGCGGCCAAGGGGCTATCACATGTTTTCACCCATTCGCGGGGCAAATGACGCCAAGCAGAAAAAAATGCTGAAGCGCGCGGGGGATCTTGGCGGCAAGGCCGCCTGAATCCGGCCAGGGCCGCATCCATTCGTTTGCACAGTTGGCCGATCCGGCCTGGACCACTGTATTGGTGGCTCCAAGTCCCGGATGGCTGGCAGGCCACGAATGGAGCGTCAGCCGCCGAAGCGCTGTTGCCAGGTGGGTACGGGATCACCGGTGGCCGGGGCTGCGTGATAAATGCCGCGGGCAATGGCGCGGGCAAGGCAGGAAGCGGCGGCAGCGCCAAGCTGGACCATGTCTTCCAGGCCGTTTTCCAGCCGGCGCTGGCCGGTTGAAAGGGCAAAGACCAGGTCTCCATCGAGCGGCGTGTGTGCAGGCCACAGCGCGCGGGCAAGACCGTCATGAGCCATGACGGCCAGGCGTTTGGCCTCGCCCTTGGTCAGAACGGCATCCGTGGCAACGGCCGCAATGGTGGTGTTTGCCCCGGCCTTCAGCCCGTCGAGCTTGGTGCGTACCTGGGTGCTGTCCTGAGGCAACGGGTGCGCCATGCCCCGGCCGCCGAATTCCGCGCCGTTTTCAAAAGGAGCGGCCCAGAAATGCGCGGCGTCGCCAACGGTTGCCCTGCCGAGGGCGTTCACGGCGACGATCGCACCAACTGTAACGCCATTGTCGAGCACATGGGACGCGGACCCGAGGCCGCCCTTGAGGTTGGCTGTTGTCGCACCCGTGCCGGCGCCCACCGAGCCAAGAGCGAAATCGCGGGAGATATCGTCCAGAGCGGATCGGCCCAGGTCCCGGTAGGGGGCCGACTGGCCCCAGCTCTTGTCTCCGCCGTTCAGAAGGTCGAACAGGATTGCCGTCGGCACGATCGGAACCCGCACCGGACCGATCTGAAAGCCGTAGCCGAGTTCCGCAAGGCGCCCCTGGACACCCGCACCGGCATCGAGGCCGAATGCGGAGCCGCCCGCGAGCACGATCGCGTCGATTTTTTCAACCGTCTGTTCCGGCTCCAGCAGCGCGATTTCACGGGTTCCCGGTGCGCCGCCATGGATGGCGACGGACGTTACGGCCGGTTCGTCCGGGACAAGTACCGTCGCACCGGATTTCAGGTCCTGATCTGACGCGTTGCCGACCTTCAGGCCCGGGACATCGGTGATCAGGTTGCGCAAACCGGCCATATGGTGTCCGTCTCTGGAACTGGAGTGTGAGATGTAAGAGTTTGATCGCCCCGGCGTCACGTGTCGAGGCTTTTGTAGCCACGGCGGACGTACAGCAGGGATTTGCGCGGGTCGGTCATGCGCAGATCCGCCACGGTGCCGACGACGATGGAGTGGGTTCCCATTTCGGTGACCGAATGAACCTCGCAATCGACGCTCAGCCGCGCACTGTCCAATGCCGGACAGCCGGTCGCCAGATTTGTCCATTCCGCCTTGGCAAAGCGATCCGGCATTTCCAGCTTGTCGCGCCCGGCAAAGGCGTCGGAGATTTCCTCGTGATCGTCGCTCAAGGTGTTGAGACAAAAACACTGATTCTTCAGCACCGCGGCATGAATGCGGGTCTGGCGGTTCAGGCAGATCAGGATGCTTGCCGGTTCGTCGCTGACCGAACAGGCCGCCGAAACCGTCGCTCCCATGCGCCCGCCCGGACCGTCCGTGGTGACCACGTGAACGGCGGCGGCAATGCGGCTCATGGCCTCGCGGAAGCTTTGTTTGTCCAGCAGAAGCTTGTCCTGGTCTTTCTGATCGGATGAAGAGGTGGACAAGATGTCTCTCCTTGGGCCAGCGCGAGGGAATCGGAGGGGCGTTCGGTCGGCGGGAGTTTATGCGCCCGGTTCACCCGTTGCCAGCCCGCAAATTGTTTCTCTTCCGATTGAGCTCTTCCGCGCATGGCGCTACGGATAGACTAACAGCAATCGGATTTTGGGGCGACGGATGACCTTTCAACAGCTGGCAGCCAGTTTTAGCCTTCTCGCCTGCAGCCTTCTTTCCGGGCCGGCCTTTGCCGACATTCCAATTGCCGTTGCCGGGCCGATGAAGGGCCAGTTCAGCGCATTCGGAGCTCAGATGCGGGCCGGCGCAGAACAGGCTGTTGCCGATATCAATGCTGCAGGTGGCGTCAATGGCGAGCAGCTTGTTCTGGAAACAGCCGATGATGCCTGCAACGCCGATCAGGCGGTTGCGGTTGCCAATCAGCTGATCGGCAAGGGGGTCAAGTTTGTGGCCGGGCATTTTTGTTTCGGCGCGTCCATCCCGGCCAGCGAGGTCTATGCAAATGCAGGGATCATCCAGATCTCTCCCGCAACGACCTTGCCGAAATTCACCGACGAGCGGCCGGGGGACGGCATTTTTCGCCTTGCTCCGCGCGATGACGGCCAGGCGCAATTGGCTGGCCGGCTATTGGCCCAGGAATTTGGTGCAGAGCGGATCGCGATCCTTCATGACAAGACCGCTTATGGCAAAGGCCTAACGGATGCGGTCAAGGAGGTCATGAACGATCTGGGCGTCAGCGAGAGCATCGCGCTCGGATTCGATGCGGGCAAGGATGACTACCGGAGGCTGGTTGCGCAGCTTGGCCTGGAAAACGTCGGGGTCGTCTATCTCGGCGGCTATCATCCGGAGGCAGGGCTGATCCGGCTGGAAATGAAGCGGCAGGATCTGGATGCGGTGTTCATTGGTGGTGATGCGCTGATGACGCAGGAATTCTGGTCGGTGGCAGGCCCGGCTGGAAACGGCACACTTGTGAGCTATCCGGAAATCCCGCGCGAGATGGAGACCGCGCAAGACGTTGTGGCCGCACTGGAGGAAGCCGGCAGACCGGCGGAGCGCTATGGGCTGACGACGTATGCCGCGATCCAGACCTGGGCCCAGGCGGCAGAGGCTGCGGACAGTCTTGAGCCCGATGCAGTGGCAGCGGCGCTCGGCACCGGAACCTTCGACACCATTCTGGGGCCGGTTACATTTGATGAGAACGGTGACAGCAATGTGCCGGCCTATGTCTGGTACGAATGGAGGGATGGCGTCCCCTCGCGTAAATAGTGGATATTGCCGAGGGAGCGATGCGAGCAGCCGCTCATGGCCAGATATCTCGTTAACCTTCTGGTAAGAATATGTTGCCGGCAGGTTCTTTCCCGGGCGGCAGCGCGGTATCTTCGCGGAAAATGCGGGGATAGTTATGCGTCAGATCTTCCTGTGCTGTTTCTTGCTGCCGGCCTTGGCACTCTCTTTGCTCGCCGGCTTCAGCGTGCCGTCAAAGGCTGCGGAACTGGTCGGCTTTTCCGACCAGAGATTCCGCCCGGGCACAATTGTTATCCGGAACTCGGAAAAGCGGCTCTATCTGGTGCTGCGCGGCAACCGCGCCATTCGATACCGTGTCGCCGTCGGCAGGCAGCGGAAAGCCTGGACGGGACAGGCGCACATCACAGCGAAATACGTGAAGCCGGACTGGTCGCCTTCAGAGGAGGTGCGCCGGGACTTTCCGCATCTTCCCGCGATGATCCGCGGCGGGGCGCCGAACAATCCGATGGGCATCGCGGCGATGACCCTTTCCAACGGCAATTACGCCATTCACGGCACCAACCGGCCGGGCTCGATCGGCCGGGCGGTTTCTTACGGCTGCATTCGCATGGCCAATCGCGATATTCAGGACCTCTTCCAGCGGGTTGGGGTCAGAACTCCCGTCGTGGCAATGCCCTGACCTTGCCTGACCCCTCTGGGACAGCTTGCCGCATTTAGTTTCGCATTCTTGAATATATATGATGCGGACGGGCCTTGATGGACCCTGCCAAAGATCCTGCCGGCGTCTAGTGCCCCAACACGGTGCCGGTAGGGTCTTGGTTTTCAGAGCCATGCTCTTGGATCGGTTTTACCTGCCGGCCGGCTTGATCCCGACAGCGCGGAAACGAGATCGGCGACTGCATCCAGAGAATGCACTGCCCGGAATTCGTCCACATGAGGCAGCATTGCCCGGATGCCCTTTGCCTTGGCTTCGAAGCCGTCGAAGCGGAGCAGGGGATTGAGCCACACCAGGCGGCGGCAGGAGCGGTGCAAGCGGTCCATTTCCCGTTCCAGGTCCTCATCCGTATCGCGCTCAAGCCCGTCCGTGATCAAAAGCACAGTGGGCTTGCCGGAGAGCACCCGGCGCGACCAGTGCCGGTTGAAGTCATGCAGGGCCGAGGCGATCCTGGTGCCGCCGGACCAGTCTTCAACCCCGTCGGAACAGGCCTCCAGGGCTTCGTCCGGGTCCTTCATCCTGAGCTGCCGTGTGACATTGGTCAGGCGTGTGCCGAAGAGGAACGTGTGTACATCCCGCCGTTCCGCCGTGATGCCATGAAGGAAATGCAGAAGCAGGCGGGAATACTGGCTCATGGAGCCGGAAATATCGCATAGGGCCACCAGCGGGGGGCGTTTTTCGACAGGTCTGCGGAATTTCAGGTCGATCATGCCGCCACCGGCGCGCATGGAGGCGCGCAAGGTCCGGCGCGGATCGACAGGACCCCTGGCTGCCGATTTCAGCCGGCGGAGCCGAATTCGGTCCATCGGCATGGTCATGGCCCGCAGCGCAAGTTTTGCCTCGGTGATCTCTGCCGCCGTCATTTGGGCAAAGTCCTTTTTCTGAAGCAGTTCCTTGCCGGAAACAGTGAACTTTGCATCCACTTCGATTTCCGGAACGGTTTCTTCGGCGACCCGCTCCCTGGCGGCCTCGAAGGCCTGAGAGACGCGGGTCTGTCCGGCTTTCGGCTTTTCGGGCGCACCGCGCGGCGGAGCGACTGGCGAGAGGATCGCCAGCATTTTTTCAATCAGGCCCCGGCTTTGCCAATAGATCCGGAAGGCTTCGTCGAACAGCACCCGGTGTTCGCGTTTGCGTACGAAAACCGCGTGCAGCGTCCAGTAGAGGTCATCCCGGTTTTCAATTCCCGACACTTCCACCGCCATTACCGCATCGACGACGGACGCCGGCCCGACAGGCACTCCGGCCTTGCGCAGCGTACGGGCGAAATAGACGATATTGTCGGTGATGCGCGAGCGGGCGCCTGAAGAGACCATGGACCGTCCGATTGTCTATACCGCCGGCACAGACTGCTGGTGCGGGGCTTCTTTTCGGATTTCGTCGATCATCTGACGTACCTTGGACCCGCGCACCCGCTCAATATCGTCCTGGTATTTGAGCAGAACTCCAAGCGTGTCGGAGGCGAGATCCGGATTGAGGGCGATCTCATTGAGTTCAGAAAGGGCCGTTGCCCAGTCCAGCGTTTCAGCGACGCCGGGTTGTTTGAACAGGTCTTCCTCAGCGCGCAGCTTCTGGACGAAGGCGACGACTTCCGCGGCCAGACGCTCCGCCGCGCCCGGCACCTTGCGGCGCACGATCTCCAGTTCCCGTTCGGCGTCCGGATAATCGACCCAATGATAAAGGCAGCGGCGCTTCAGAGCGTCGTGAATTTCGCGGGTGCGGTTGGTGGTGATGACAACGATCGGCGGTTCGTCCGCCTTCACGGTTCCAAGTTCGGGGATGGTGACCTGGTTGTCGGCCAGCACTTCAAGCAGAAAGGCCTCAAACGCTTCGTCCGCACGGTCCAGCTCATCGATGAGGAACACCGGAGAACCTGACAGGGACGGTTCCAGAGCTTGAAGGACAGGCCGCTTGATCAGAAAGCGTTCGTCGAAAATCGATTTGGAAAGTTCGGAATGCTCCGTGTCTCCGGAAGCTTCCGCGACACGGATTTCGACCATCTGGGCCGGATAGTTCCACTCATAGACCGCCGAAGCGACGTCGAGACCTTCGTAGCACTGAAGGCGGATGAGGTCCCGGCCCAGAGTTGCCGACAGGACCTTTGCGATCTCCGTTTTGCCCACTCCCGCTTCGCCTTCGAGGAAGAGGGGCCGTTTCATCTTGAGCGCCAGATGGAGAACCGTGGCAAGAGACCGGTCGGCGATGTAACCGGCCTTGTCCATCAATGAGAGCGTCGCGTCTATGGAGTCGGGAAGGGGCGTCTGGCTCATAAATCCTCCAGCGGGCGGGGCGATCATCCGGTTATATAGGCAGATGCGGACGAAGAACATGTCCCGGCTTGTGGTGATGTCTCCGATCCCAGTGTTCACCCTAATGTGTTTTTCATCCTGAACCTTCTACAAAAGAAGCAACTGATTCAAGGAGGGTGTGAGTCGTGTATCGCTGGAGACAACTTTTTTTATCGGTAGTTCTCGCATCGGCGGCCAGCCTCGCCGAGGCTTCCGACGGGGCGTATCCAACGGATCCGGTCAGTCTGGCAACCGGGCAGGAACTTGCCGAGATTCACTGCGCATCCTGTCATGCCGTCGGCACGGATGATGAAAGCGCCAGACCGCCCGCACCCGCGTTCCGGGATCTTTCCAAGCGCTATCCATTGGAAAGTCTTGAGGAACCGCTTGCCGAAGGCATTGTCACCGCGCATGACGACATGCCCGAATTTGCTTTTGCCCCGGATGACATTGACGCCTTTTTAGGGTATCTCACCTCCATCCAGTCCAAGTAAAACCGTCGCCGTGCACCCTGCAGGGTGTTGTTAGCAGCTGCTGGAGTGTGCTGCTAAAGCTCTGTTTATAAACAATAATTGTTCCAAAGTTGTGTTTGGTTAACTGGTTATCCGTGACACTCTTTTCTTGTAACGAGGAAAGGATTGGCATGAAAACCAGCTCTGACTTTGAAAAGCGGCTTCTGGGATACGGATTGCTGACGGCAGAGATCCTCTACAGGCTGCCCGATCACCCGAAACTCCTGCAGAGCTTTCTCTGGCAAACGGAAGACCTTGCTCCGAAATTTCCGGAACTGAACCGGTTCCTGAAATTCTGGGAAAGCGAAATCGAAGGCCGCATTCACTCTGTGCGCATTGCTCATCAAAAACTGATCGAGCCCGTCGATTTCCGCTACGCGGATGGCGAAATCGTCTTGCACTGATTGCAGGATTACCGGCGCAACGAAAGGCCCAGGCCTTCGCCGTCGCGCATGACTGCTTTTGACTGGCGCGTGAATTCGGACCCGTCGCCGTCGTGCAGCACAAACCCCGGCAGTAGCTGTAGGGGCGCCTTGCTGGCCCGGATGGCACGGATCAGAATTCTGGTCGCGGCTGCATCGGGCCGCGGGCGCAGGGGAATGACATCGATCGATCCGAACCGGCCCTTGAGCACGCTCAGCAGCTCCTGGAGGCCGTCCGCGCGGAAGATCACCGTCAGGCTGCCTCCCTCCCTGACGATATCCGTTGCGGTTTTGGCCCAGGGTTCCAGGCCGCGTTCATCCAGCATGTGGGCACCCGCCCGGGCCTCCTTCGGTGAGGCACGGAAGCGGTCGGCCTCGTAATAGGGCGGATTCATGATGGCATGATCCGCCATGGACGGCGTAAGGCCTGCCGAATGCCGCTGACTGCCCTTTGCGGTGATATCTGCTTCCAACAGGGCAACACGGTCTGAGAATGCCGAATTTGCCGGGTCGTCGATGCCAAGGCGGGCCAGTTTCAGGACCTCGGTATCCAAATCTACCAGTGTCACCTTGATATCCGGCAGGCGCGC
>JBNLAU010000063.1:0-4791 GCA_050302295.1 Roseibium sp.
TGCATGGCGGAGGACATGACTTTCCTACCCAAACGCGAAGTGCTGAGCCTGGAAGAACTTGACCGGCTTTGCACGGCCTTTATCGGCAAAGGTGTCCGCAAACTTCGCCTGACCGGCGGCGAGCCTCTGGTACGCAAGAACATCATGGGCCTGATCCGCAGTCTTGGCCGACATCTCGACAGCGGTGCTCTCGAAGAATTGACCGTCACCACGAACGGGTCCCAACTGGCGCGGTTCGCCGATGACCTTTACGACTGTGGCGTCCGCAGGATCAATGTCTCCATCGACACGCTCGATAAGCAAAAATTCAAGGCAGTCACACGCTGGGGCGACCTCGGCAAGGTCATGGACGGTATCCGGGCGGCGACGGAGGCCGGCCTCAAGATCAAGATCAACATGGTCGCGCTCAAGGATGTAAACGAGCACGAAATCGTTTCCATGCTGGAATGGTGCCACGGCCAGGGCCACGACCTGACGCTCATCGAAACCATGCCGCTCGGCGAGATCGACGGTGACCGCACCGACCAGTATCTGCCGCTGTCGACGGTTCGTTCGCGCCTCACCGAACAGTTCACGCTGACCGATATTCCTTACAAGACCGGCGGCCCTGCCCGCTATGTCACAGTGGAAGAAACCGGTGGCCGTCTCGGCTTCATCACACCGATGACCCACAATTTCTGCGAAAGCTGCAACCGCGTCCGCGTGACCTGCACCGGCCAGCTTTACATGTGCCTTGGTCAGGACGACATGGCCGACCTGCGTGCCCCCTTGCGCGCGTCGGAAGGCAACGAACTGTTGAACAGCGCCATTGACGAGGCGATCGGCCGCAAACCCAAGGGCCATGACTTCGTTATTGACCGCAAGCGCAAACAGCCGGCGGTTGCCCGTCATATGAGTGTGACCGGCGGATAAATCACGCAAGAAATTCGCACCGAGAAAAAGGCGCCTATTCAGCCGGTACAAACGCTTGGCGTATGCTAACGAGCCTGATGGAAATTGCCGCAATCAGGCTGAGCATCATGCCAATGGCCATGACCATGATCATGCTCCAGGCTGAACCGGCCAGAAAACTTTCCGCATAGAGCCAGGCAACCAGCGATCCGGTAAAGGCTCCAGCGCTGACCTGCAAGGATGCGGTAAGGCCGGAGGCCGAACCGGCAAGTTCCGGATGGACGCTGACAGCCCCCGACAATGCACTCGGGAGGCACACGCCATTGCCTAATCCAAGCAGGAACATCGGCAGGAACAGGCCAAGAGCAGTGAGTTGGCTGAAATAGGTGAAGCTCGCAATGACCAGGACGGCAATGGCACTGACCACCGTGCCAGCAATAATCATCGGGAACATGCCGACGCGCTCGGCATATTTCCCGGAAAGATAGTTTCCGAGAATGTAGCCGAGCGCGACGAACATGAAATAGAAACCCATCTCAACGGAGCTGAGTGACAGCAGACCGGCGGCAATGAAAGGCGCGCCGCCCAGGTAGGCGAAAAAGGTCAGCGCTGAAAACGCCGCAGTCAGCGCGTAAGCCCAAAAGATCGGTTCCCGGCATAAGGTGGCATAGGACGCCAACACTTGCTTCGGGCCCACGGATACCCGGTCCTTATTGGTTTCGGGCAGTTTGTAGATGCTCGCCCAAAGCGCTACCAAACCGAAAATCAGGATCAGAACAAAACCGCCCTGCCAGCCGAATGACTGGTCCAGAAGTCCGCCGATCGCAGGAGCAAGGGTCGGCATAACGGTCATGCCCATGGTGACATAACCGATCATGCTGGCGGCCTGCTTGGGTCCGAACACGTCGCGCACGATCGCCCTGCCCAGCACCATGCCCGTGCAGCCGCCAGCCGCCTGAATGACGCGCGCCGCAATCAGCGCCTCAATCGAGGGAGCCAGCAGACACAGGATCGTTCCCAGCACAAACAGGGCCATTCCGAGAATGATGACGGGACGGCGGCCGATCTGATCGGACAAGGGGCCCCAGATCAGTTGGGCAATCGCCACTGCAAAAAAGAATGCGGACATGGACAGCTGGATTTGCCCCGCGCTCGCGGAGAACACGACCATCATCCCGGCCAGTGACGGCAGATAGATCTGCCATGCCATGGGATTGATCGTCGATATCGCAACCAGCACCGCCAACGACGGCTTTTCGGCGTCCGTACTGATTTCCTGTGCATTGCTGGAATACATGCCCGAGGGAGATCCTTTTATATATTCGCCAAAACCAGGGCGAGGCTTGGTATTATCGAATATAATGAAGGCGCGTGACGCGGACGTGAAACCATAAATGTTGAGTTTTTCTTACATGTATTTGCCAACAACATAAGAAAATCCCTATGTTTCCAGATACACCTCCTTTCACCTCAGCAGTTACTCTTCTGACAAAATCAAAGCACGCCCAGATGGCATCCAGTCAATTTCTCGCACCTTTCCAGACTGGCGCGTGACCACGCAGTTTCCGGCCCGCCGAACCAGAAACTCCTCCCATCGGGCTACGGTTTCTGCTGCGATCGCAGAAAAAAAGCCGGCGGAACACTGCTTTCCGCCGGCCTTGGTGCCCCACCTCTTAGATTAAGCTCTCATTCAAAAACGATATTGGGGGCCATCCGATCCTTCGACGCTTCGGCTTGCTCTATCCCCGAGATCACCCTGGATGCAATTTCCCTGTAGACACCCGCAACGGCGCTCTCCGGATCGGACACGACAATCGGTGTCCCGGCGTCTGAAGTTTCTCTGACTTTCATGGTCAGCGGTATCTCGCCGAGGAACGGTACGCCGAGCCGTTCTGCTTCAGCCCGCGCACCGCCATGACCGAAGATGTCATGCCTGCCGCCGCAATCGGGACATAGAAAATAGCTCATGTTCTCAACAATACCGAGCACCGGCACATCCACGCGCTTGAACATGTTGAGCCCCTTGCGCGCGTCGATCAGGGCAAGGTCCTGTGGCGTTGAAACAATAACGGCGCCTGCCAGCGGCACTTGCTGCGCCATGGTCAATTGTGCATCGCCTGTGCCGGGCGGCATGTCCACGACCAGAACGTCGAGGTCGCCCCAGGCCACTTCCCGCAGCATCTGCGTCAGTGCAGAAATCACCATCGGGCCGCGCCAGATCATCGGCGTTTCTTCTTCCACCATGAAGCCCATGGACATCACCTTGATGCCATAGCCCTCAAGCGGTTTGAGCATTCTGCCGGAAAGCGCCTCCGGGCGCCCGGATACATTGAAAAGGCGCGGCACGGAGGGGCCGTAGATATCGGCGTCCAGAACACCGACCTTCAACCCGTTCGCCGCCATGCCCAGAGCCAGGTTGGCGGCTGTCGTCGATTTGCCGACACCACCCTTGCCTGAGGCCACGGCGATGATGTGCTTGATCCCCGGAACGCCAGGCTTGGCAGGCGCCTGCTCTTCCCTCGCCGCTTCAGGCCGGCGTGGTGGAGGCGGGGTCTGTGCCGAATTGCGTGCGCCGCCTGGTGTCCGTTCCGCCGTCAGCGCCACCATTGCATTCTCGACGCCTTCGACTTCCCTGACGACCTTCTCCGCGGCCTGGCGGAGGGGTTCAAGCTCCTGCGCCCGCTCTGCTGGAACGGTAATCGAAAAGGCCACCCGTCCGTCGGAAACGAAAACATCCGACACCAGGCCCAGTGAGACGATATCTCCTTCAAGGTCAGGTCCCTTGATTTGCCTGAGGCGCTCCATAACAGCTGATTTGATGGTGTCGTTCATTCATCCGTCCTATTGAATTCACCGGAACTGCTCGGCCAAGCCGGGGCACATGCGCGGGACCCTAAAACCCCTCGAAACAATTACAAGCTGCCAAAATGCAGCACATTGCCGACAGGCCAGCCCTCCGCCAGTCATAGTTTTGAACATACCGGCGCACAAGAGCGCCGAATGCGACGGGGCTCTTCCCTCACTCAAAACTCTCTCGAAGAAATATAGGGCTCCGGCAACTCTTCGCCGCGCATAATTTCATCCACACAACAATGGTCCCATTCGATGTGTACGGTAAGCGTAACCCTGCTGCGGTTCTGTCAATTGCTTGCGGTGTCTGCCGTGAGCCAGCCGATGGGTGTGCCTGCTGGCCAATAAGGACGATGTCAGGCTTGCGCGGGTAGTTGTCCCGGCTAATGTGATCGGGGATTCTCGAGCCTGGCATTCGCCGGGAGGTCACTCGCATCGGATTTTGCCATGCCGGCTTGCCTAATCACTGCCACCAATCGCGGTATTGGATTTGAACTGGCGCGTGCTGCGCTCGCAAAGGGCTGGACAGTCTTTGGTTCGGTTCGTTCAGAATCATCTGCCGAGCAGACCGCTCAGCAACTTGGCGCAGGCTTTCAGCCACTGATTTTTGACGTGAGAGATCACAACGCTGTCCGAACGGCCTCGGACGCGTTGACCTCCGGCATCGATTTGCTGATCAACAATGCCGGTATCATCGGCCCGGAGCGCCAGTCTCCGCTCGATACCGACTTTGAGGGTTTTGGCGAAACGCTCGCAATCAACACAATTGCGCCTCTGTTGGTGTCCCAAGTATTCCTGCCTCACATGAGAAAAACAGGCGCGGGCAAAATCTTGACGATTTCCAGTCAAATGTCCTGGATGGGATACCGCAAGCCCGACAGGATCGCGTATCGCGCCTCAAAAGCTGCGGTCAACAAGGTCATGCAGGGCCTGGCAACCGAGCTTGAACCGGAAGGAATTCCCGTTGCCCTAATCGACCCGGGGTGGGTCCGCACCGACATGGGCGGCCCGGAGGCCGACAATTGTCCCATTAATGTCGCCGCCGGCATT
>JBNLAU010000064.1:0-3930 GCA_050302295.1 Roseibium sp.
GCAGGGCCGAGTAGGCCCCAGACGAGCCGGAGTGCAAGCAAACCTATGACGCCCCAGCCGATCCAAACATGGATCGTTCCGCCGGGTTTGTCGACAAGTCCGTTCGCGATCACCGCCACCGCTATTAGCCAGTGGCTGATGCGTATGATCGGGTCCCAGGGATCTGGGGGGCTGTACGCCCCCGCGATCTGCGACCGGGTCTCGTCGCGTGCCATGATCAGTCACCAGCCTTCACGTTGGTGACCTTACCGGTCTTCGGGTCGATATAGACTTCCCAGAGATTGCTGGAGGCATCGGTGCATTTGGCTTCGATCTTGCCGTCTTCTGCTTCGAAATCACTCACCGTGCAGCCGGATTTGGCGAGGGCGGACGTTGCATCGGCAGGGGTCGTTCCAACCATGTCTCCAATGGCCGGCATCGCATGAGCGGCAACCGGTACGAGGAACAGGCAGACGGCGGCAAAAGTATTTTTGAGCATGGTGTGTCCTTCATTGCGTTTGAACTTGACCGTAATCGGCCGGGCTGGATCTGGCCCATCAATGAAGGCTTAGTCGATTGAAGGATTGCTGATTTCAGGCTTTGTAAGCATCTGCTTACAGGGCAGCAGGGGATAAACTCCACGAGAAACAGAGGCTCTGGACCGGGGGTGTTCAAGCGTATGTCCTCAGCCGTTGCCGCCGCCGTTCTGTTGGCCGTGGCCCGGTCTTGAACGCGCGCAAGACCGCGTACGATCAGTCGTGATCCAAGGATACATCCATGCAGATCCGGTCACCGACACGCGCGTTGCAACGCAGAAACCGCGCACTTGCCTGTCTGGTGTCTCAGGAAACCAGTTTCTGTTGTCTGGCAAAGGGGCTCAGCCCAAGCCATTGCTGCATCGTTGAAGCAAGGTTTCGTTGCCCGTCGAATTCGAGTTTCTCGGCCGCCTCTTTGGTTGTCGCCAGCCCCATCCACACCGCGGTCATGGTTCGCAGATCGGTAGTGATGTAGAGGTCGACCTCGAAACCGGGATCAATCTGACACAGATCGGTATCGCCCGCAGGCTCCACGACCAGCCACCAATTGCGTCTGGAATCGGGAAGATCGTGGAATCGGAACTGAAAAACCGTCCGCCGCTTCGGCAGCGGGCTGGGATCGAGATTTCTGCGCATGTCCCACATCAGCAGCGATACGTCGAGATTTTCAAGCGACGGCTGGGACTGCACCCATTTCTGCCCCCAGATCCCGAAAGCCTCGACCACCGGAACAAGATCCCGCCCCGCCGGTGTCAGCAGATAGTCGACGTTCTGCGAGCCGGACACGGGTTTTCGTTCGACAATGCCGGCGGCTTCCAGCTCACGGAGCCGTTGAGCCAGCAGCGTCCGCGACATTCGAGGCACGCCCCGGCGCAGATCGTTGAACCGTGTGGATCCCGCGACGAGCTCCCGGATGAGTACCATCGTCCACCGGGTACACAAGACCTCCGCCGCCATGGCAACCGGGCAGAACTGGTGATAGCTGGCGTTGGACATGTCTAAACCTCCGTTACGGCAGTTTCAGATTAACATTAGGGCGAGAACCCATGAATTGTATTTTCGGATCAACCGGACAAAGACTGTTTCCAGCGTTGCAAATGTTTGAAACCCGCAAGTTTCCGGCACTTTCGCGCCTAAGATTCAGACCTTGTCCGATCGATCTGAACGCACAATCTTGCAGGCCCGTATCCTGGGCATTCGCGGCTTGTTCCATCCAGTCTGCAATCGGAAGTTCAGTCCAGTTTGAACACTGGTTGGCACGGTTTCGAATTGACATTCTGACTGCCGGCAGCTGTCCACACGCTGATGTCGCGCCATATACGACGGACAGTAAAATGACGCAGCGTCAGCATTCTCTGCCGGGTTAGGGAGGAAGATATGACCGGAACGATTGAACTGAACCGCCTCGAAAGCGGCACTCAGCAGATAACCGAAGAAGATCGCTCTGCTCTTGAGGGGGCACTTCGGGGGCAAACAGTCACCGAAACAGAGGCTGGCTACGAAGAGGCCCGCACCATCTGGAACGGCATGGTCGACAGGAAGCCCGGGCTGGTCGTGCGCGCTTTGGGAACGGCCGATATCTGCACCGCCGTGAACTTTGCCCGAGACAACGGCCTTCGCATGTCAATCCGCGCCGGCGGACACCAGATCGCCGGGCTCGCCGTCGAGGACGGTACGATGATGCTGGACCTGTCGCTGATGCGTTCCGTCCACGTTGACCCAGCCGCCAGAACGGCCCGGATTGAACCCGGTGCAACGCTTGGCGATGTCGACCGGGAAACACAGGTTCATGGCCTGGCGCTGCCGGTGGGGGTCAACTCGACGACTGGAATTGCCGGCCTCACCCTTGGCGGTGGTTTTGGCTGGATCACCCGAAAATATGGAATGACCATCGATAATCTTGTCTCGGCAGACGTCGTCACAGCGGATGGAACCGTCTTGAAGGCATCCGAGAATGAAAATCCGGACCTCTTCTGGGCCCTGCGAGGCGGTGGTGGCAATTTTGGAGTTGTCGCGTCGTTCGAGTTTCGCTTGCACCAGGTCGGGCCCGAAGTCATGTCAGGCCTCGTCGTACACCCGATCGCCGATGCCGCGAGGCTTTTGCCTGAGTTCAGAGCGATCTGCGACGAAGCTCCGGATGAACTCACCGTCTGGGCCGTATTGCGCAAGGCGCCTCCTCTTCCGTTTTTGCCGGAAGATTGGCATGGCAAGGAAGTTCTGGTTTTCGCCGCCTGCTATGCCGGTGACATGGCCGAGGGTGAAGCCGCGATGGCCAAACTCCGCAGCTTGGGATCTCCGATTGCCGATGTCATCGGCCCGCATCCCTTTGTCGGATGGCAGGCGGCTTTCGATCCGCTTCTCACGCCGGGCGAACGGAACTACTGGAAAAGCCGCGATTTCATCGCGTTGACCGACGGGACCATCGACAACATCCTTGCATCCGTCGCCAGCCTTCCCGATCCACAGTGCGAGGTCTTCATTGCGCACCTGGGTGGAGCGATGGCACGTGTCCCCACCGACGCAACGGCCTTCCCTCAGCGCGACGCCCATTTCACGATGAACGTGCATACCCGCTGGAGTGATCCTGCCATGGACGCTGCCTGCATTGGCTGGGCGCGCGACCTTTTTGACAAGACCGCTGCCGACTCGGCGGGAAGCGTCTATGTCAATTTCATGCCGAGCGATGAAGTCGGCAGGATCGGCGAGGCCTACGGCGGTAATCTGGACAGGCTGCGGTACGTGAAGTCAGTGTATGACCCCGGCAATCTCTTCCGGGTCAACCACAACATCACTCCAGAAGCCGTGTCACGCGCGGCGCAGTAATGTCACCGGAGCGGCGGGTCAGCCCTGCCGCTTCGGCTCTCAAATGGAAAAGGCAACTGCCCTCTAAAACGCTCCGTCATAGGCGCGGCGGGGGATGCGGCAGGCGAGCAGGGTAAAGCCCTCGCGTTTCAGGGCATCTTCCGCCTCTCTTTTGAGATCCTGCGCATCCTCGATCCAGGCCCCATGACCGCCGTAGGCTTTCGCCACAGCCGGAAAATCGGTCTCACCGAAATCGACCCCAACATTGGGCCGCTGACTGCTGCGCTGCTTGAGTTCGATGAGGGAGAGGCTGGTGTCCACAAGCACGCAGATGATCACCGGGATTTTCAGGTCACGCAGGGTGGAAAGTTCGCCAAGGCACATCTCCAGCCCGGCGTCGCCGACAAAGGCAATCACGGGGGACGGCCCGTCGACAAGGCGATGGCCCATGGCAAGCGGAACGGCGCAGCCCATGGTGCAGAGCGCGGAGGATTGCAGCATTTGCCGCGGCATCGGGCAACGCCAGATCTGGCTGACCAGAATGCGATGGGCGCCGCTATCGGCTGTGGCCACAGTGTCGGCGGGCAGAACCTCACGCAGCGTATGAAACACG
>JBNLAU010000065.1:0-7606 GCA_050302295.1 Roseibium sp.
GGAGGTGAAGCGGATCTGCCATCACGCCACCATCCTGCGCCATGGCCAGGTGGTGCGCGAATGCGACCCGACCAGGGAAACGGCCGCGTCGCTCGCCAGCATGATGGTGGGGGCGGATGTGGCCTCGGTCAGCGCAGCAGAACAGAAACCGCAGATTGGCGATGTCCGGTTGGGACTGACCAATCTCTCGGCGCGCGCCGCGACGCCCTTTGCGACCGCACTCAACAACATCTCGCTCGACTTGCGGGCAGGCGAGGTTGTCGCCATTGCGGGCGTTGCCGGCAACGGTCAGGGAGAACTCTTCGACGCCATTTCCGGGGAAATGCCGGTCGCCGCGGGCATGGTCCGTATCGACGGCACTCCTTGCGGTACAAAAAGCGTTACCTGGCGCCGGCGGCAGGGCGCAGCCTTTGTGCCTGAAGAACGCCTCGGCCATGGCGCGGTGCCGGGCATGAAACTCTCGCAGAACATTGTCCTGACCCGCCATTCTACGGGCGACAGACTGGCCAGAGGCAGTTTTGTATCCAAAGGTCGGGCCGGCGCCCTGGAACGCCGGATCAGGCAGAAATTCGACGTGCGCATGTCACATGACGACCCGGAGGCACGGTCTCTGTCCGGCGGCAATCTGCAGAAGTTCGTTGTGGGAAGGGAACTTGATCGCAAGCCCGGAGTCCTGGTGGTCAACCAGCCGACCTGGGGCGTGGACGCTGGCGCCGCCGCGCTAATCCGCCAAGCGCTTATCGACCTAGCCCGTAGCGGCTCGGCTGTTCTCGTGATCAGTCAGGATCTCGATGAAATATTCGAAATCTCGGATAGGATCGCCGTCATTTCCAGAGGCTTCCTGTCAGCACCGGAACCCGCCGGGGAGATGACCCGCGAGCGGGTCGGCCTCCTCATGGCCGGTGGCGCGGAAGTGCAGGGAGAGGTGGCCTGATGCGGATGGAACTGGTCAAAAGAAAAGAGAGAAGCCAGTTGATGGCCATACTCTCCCCCCTGATCGCAGTGGCACTGACAGCCCTGGCAGCCGGAATCATTTTCTCAATATCCGGCCACAACCCATTGATTGGGCTTTATAAGTTTTTCCTGGAACCCTTGACACAGCAATGGTCTCTGGAAGCCACCATCGACAAAGCCACTCCGTTGATCCTGATCGCTTGCGGCCTGTCCGTCTGTTACCTTTCCAACAACTGGAATATTGGGGCGGAAGGCCAGTTTGTGATCGGCGCGCTGTTCGGCTCGGTGCTGCCCGTGCTCTTCCCGGAATTTGAAAATGCGGCAACCCTGCCGCTGATGCTGATTTTCGGAGCGGTTGGCGGCGCGCTCTGGGCCTTGATTCCGGCTGTGCTGAAATCCCGGTTCAACACCAATGAAATTCTCTCCAGCCTGATGCTGGTCTATGTGGCAAGCCTCTTGCTGGACTATCTGGTGCGCGGACCATGGCGCGATCCGGGCGGGTATAACTTCCCCGAGTCGCGGATCTTTTCAGATGCCGCCACATTGCCGGATATCTTCGGCGGACGGGTGAGCCTTTCCACTCTGATTACGCTGGCCATCGCGGTCATTCTTGCAATCGTTCTGGTCAAAACGCTGAAGGGCTTCGAAATCCGGGTAATGGGTGAAAGCCCCAGGGCGGGAAGTTTCGCCGGATTTTCGGCCAAGGGCCTGACCCTGTTCTCATTCGCGCTGGCAGGAGCCCTTGCAGGTCTCGCCGGAACCATGGAGGTCTCCGGAGGCCTGAACCAACTGCTACCGTCGATATCTCCCGGCTATGGTTTCACAGCCATTATTGTCGCCTTTCTTGGCCGCCTTAACCCGATCGGCATCATCATAGCCGGCTTCGTACTCGCACTTTCCTATATCGGCGGAGAGGGCGTTCAGTCCGCCATGGGCGTCTCCAATGAAATCGCAAGTGTTATCCAGGGTCTGCTTCTTTTCTTCGTGCTCGCCTGCGATACATTGATCCTGTACCGCGTTCGCATGGTCTCCCGCCATGTTGCCAAAGGGGAGACGTCCCATGTTTGAAGCCGTTCTGCTTACGGTCATCACCGCGGCAACTCCGCTTCTAATCGCCGCCGTTGGCGAACTCGTGGTGGAGCGTTCCGGCGTTTTAAACCTCGGCGTTGAGGGCATGATGATCATGGGAGCCGTCGTCGGATTTGCCGTCGCCAACCAGACCGGATCAGGGTTTCTCGGCGTCGTGGCCGCTATCGGAGCGGGAATGGCGATGTCCGCGCTGTTCGGGTTCCTCGTTCTCGTTCTGGTGACCAATCAGGTCGCAACAGGTCTTGCCCTCACGATCCTCGGTATTGGCTTTTCCGGAATGATCGGCGAAGCCTATATCGGTGTGCCGGGCCTGAAAATTCCCGAGCTGCACATTCCCGGCCTGTCAGACCTCCCGTTCATCGGTCCCGTGCTGTTCCAGCAGGACGCCATTGTGTACCTGAGTTTCGCCCTGGTTGCTGCGGTGGCGTATTTCCTGTTTCGCACACGGCTCGGCCTCGTGTTGCGCTCGGTCGGCGACAATCACGGTTCCGCTCATGCGCTCGGCTATTCCGTGGTCAGGATCCGGTTTACGGCTGTCCTGTTCGGGGGAGCCTGCGCGGGACTGGCGGGAGCCTACATGTCGCTGGCTTATACGCCGCAGTGGGTGGAAAACATGACCGCGGGCAGGGGCTGGATTGCCTTGGCGCTGGTTGTGTTTTCGTCCTGGTTGCCGCAGCGTGTTGTGGTCGGGGCTTACCTGTTCGGTGCGGTCAGCGTCCTCAATCTGCACGCTCAGGCGTTCGAGCTGGACATACCATCCCAGTTGCTGTCCAGCCTGCCGTATCTTGCGACCATCCTAGTGCTCGTGCTCATTTCGGCAAATCGCAGGCTGACACTGGTCAACACCCCGGCTTGTCTCGGCAAGCCGTTCGTCCCTGACCGGTAAGCCTTCCTGCAGCCGGTTACGCCCTGTTCCATTGCGGTCGGAACCCGGCGAAATTTTCAAGAATGATCGCAACAGAGAGATCGAAACAGAGGGAATGAAACATATGAAATCTCTTTTGAAAGCCACCGTGGCCGCCGTTGCCTTTGCAGCCGCCGGATCCGCAGCCAACGCGGCTGACGTCAAAGCCTGCTTCATCTACGTCGGCCCGGTCGGCGACTTCGGCTGGTCCTACCAGCACGACCAGGGCCGCCTTGCCCTTGAGGAACATTTTGGCGACAAGGTGGAAACCGCCTATCTGGAAAGCGTGCCGGAAGGCCCGGACGCGGAACGCGCGATCGAGCGCTTCGCCCGTGAAGGCTGCAACATCATCTTCACGACCTCCTTCGGCTACATGAATCCGACCATCAAGGTGGCCAAGAAGTTCCCGGACGTGAAATTCGAACATGCCACCGGCTACAAGACCGCCGATAACGTTGCGACCTATAACTCCAAGTTCCATCAGGGCCGCTACATCATCGGCCAGATCGCGGCGAAGCAATCCAAATCCGGCACCGCAGGCTACATCGCGTCATTCCCGATTCCGGAAGTGGTCTCCGGCATCAACGCCTTCCTCCTCGGTGCCCAGTCCGTCAATCCGGATTTCAAGCTGAAAGTGGTCTGGGTGAACACCTGGTTCGACCCGGGCAAGGAAGCGGACGCCGCCAAGGCATTGATCGACCAGGGCGCCGACATCATCTCCCAGCACACGGACTCCACCGCGCCGCTGCAAGTGGCACAAGAGCGTGGAGCTCATGGCTTCGGCCAGGCATCCGACATGATCAATTTTGCCAAGGACGCCCAGTACACGGCGATCGTTGACAACTGGGGTCCCTACTATATCGAACGGGTCCAGGCTGTTCTGGACGGCACCTGGGAATCCAAGAGCACCTGGGGGGGCATCGGTGAGGGCCACGTCGTCATGGCTCCTTACACCAACCTCCCGGACGATGTTGTCGCGATGGCCAAGGAAACCCAGGCCAAGATCGCCGATGGCTGGGAACCATTCACGGGGCCCATTAACAAGCAGGACGGTACAGTCGCCGCTGAAGAAGGTGTCACCCTCGACGATGGCGCGATCCTCGGTATGAACTGGTACGTCGAGGGCGTCGACGACAAGCTGCCGCAGTAACTCCTCCAGGCAAGGGGGCCGGGCGCATGTTTCCGGCCCCGTTTTCTATTTGAAACCAATTTGACCTTCGCCTGGCAATCGTTGCGCAAAGCGGAAGTTTTCCCTTCCAGGCGCTGGCGGAAACCAGCTTTCGCCTAGGGTGAAACCGGTGGAACCGAACAGTTCCACGAACGCGCGCTTAATTCCGGTCTATGCCCGTAAATTGAATACAATACGGACATGAAATCCCGCGCCAGCGGCACAATCGTTCCTCCCCGAGTTCCGAGCGGTAGCAGCTCGTCTCGGAATTTGTATTTTACGTAGCGTTTTTAGGATATTTAGAGGGCCTTAACGGTTCTCCGTTTTAATGAAGTTTGCTGTGAAATTTGGGCAAGATAAACATCTTACGGCAGCTGACCTTAGAAACATTCAGTCCGCAAGTTTCGAAAAGGATCGTCCCCATGGCGTGAGGATGATCGATTTATAGCCGGGACAGGTCTCTCAAAGCATCAATGAGCTGGGAGAAGTCGCGGTCAGGACAAACCGGGGGGCACCGGTTCGTCTGAGCATGGAAGACTCACAACCGGATAGGAGAAACGAACAGGCCCGGCTTGCATGGCCGAAGGCTATCTGTCACCAGGGCGGTCAAGCAGATGCAATTTGATAAAGTGTTGCGACTGGCAATTCCGGCGTTGTGTGGAATTTTGACGCTTCTGCTCGCATTAAACAGCATACTATTGCTGCAAGCCCGGTATGATGTCCGCGATATAGACCGACTTGGAAGACTGGTTTCGCTCCAATCGCAAAAGTTCAATACGGCGGAACTTGAAAAATTCATTGCCCGCTATGCGGCCTTGAAAAAAGCGGACGACGCACGCGCCGCCAAACGCGCTTACCAGACCCTTCTGAACACCCTTCAAAACTGGCAAACAACCGAATTCGGCGCCATCGCCGGACGAACGGTTCAAACGCACGAAAAACTCGCGGGCGTCCTTCGAGACAGCCGGGATCTGGCGCCCTTGGTGGACGATTTGGACACTCGGCAGTCGGCCAACAATGCGCTCGCTGTGCTGCAAAGTCTGGGCACACCTCTTCGCCAGACAATCCAGTTTGCCGTTCAGGAGGTTGCCCGGGATACGCAAAGCGCACAACAAACCTACCGCTTTCATCAAACGATCCAGACCGGGCTGGCTTTCTCCCTGTTCTTCGCAGCGGCTGCCTGGCTGTGGCGGTTGCTGAAAAGGAACGGTGAGTTGGCCAGGGACAGGTTCAACTGCCTGAAGCTGGCAGATCATCTTGCTCATATGCTGGATCACGACCCCGTCACCGGCCTGATGAATCACAAGGCTTTTGCCGCGAAGGTCCGCACGGCCACAACTGCCACGGAAAACGGCCAGACGCTCAGCATTCTCAGCATCGATCTGGAATCGCGATTGTCATTGGCGGATCAGTTTACCCCGGCACTCGAAGAGTCCATCTTGACCTCGACAGCGAACCTCCTGCGCAAGATTGTGGACCCGCTTGAGCCGCGTGGCTGCCTGGCCCGGTCTGCCGGCAAGGGATTTCTGATCATGGTTATAAGTGATGAAGAACTTGGGCTTGCGGCCGAGGTCATCGCCAACCGCGTGCAGGACCTGTTCCTCAGGCCCGTTCCGACAGATCGCGGATCCTTCTTGATCTCGCCGGCCATCGGCTTTGCCGACTCCACCACAGCGGAGCAGAAGCCGGTCGATATCGTCCGGAACGCGGAGCTGGCGGTTACCAACGCGGTGAACTTCGATCGGCGACAGGTGATCGCCTATCACCCGGCTATGCGCGCTGAAATGGAACGCCGCACCATCGTCGAAAACGCGCTCGCAAGGGCAATAGAGGCCAACGAATGCCTGCCGCATTTCCAACCTCAGTTCAACCTGAAGTCCGGCCGGATATTCGGCGTGGAGGCCCTGGCGCGCTGGTATCACTCCGAACTTGGCTGGATTTCCCCGTCCGAGTTCATTCCGATTGCCGAGAGCAACGGCGATATCATCTCACTGGGATGGAAAATCCTGGAAACATCCTGCAACGAGGTGCAGCTTCTGCCGTCGGATTTGACGCTGTCGGTGAATCTTTCCGTGACCCAGATCCTCAGAGACGATGTTATTGCCATGCTGGATGACTGCCTCAGTCGCACCGGACTGCCTGCGTCCAGATTGAAGCTGGAAGTTACCGAATCCACACTGATGAGCGATCTGCAGCGGGTTCGCAGCACTTTGTCCGAACTGCGCTCACTGGGGATAGGCATATCCCTGGATGATTTTGGTGTCGGCTATTCCGCCTTGTCCTACCTGACGGATTTTCACTGGGATGAAATCAAGATCGACCGTTCTTTCGCCATCAAAGCCGTCAAGGACAGGAAGCAGCGCGACGTTCTGAAACTGGTGCTCGGTATAGCCGAGACCATGGGCTCGGAAGTGCTTATCGAAGGCATAGAAACCGTGGAACAGAGGGATGTTCTTGTCGAGCTCGGATGCGCCAACGGTCAGGGATATCTATTCGGCGGACCGATGGCGATCGACGACATCACAACCCTGTTCTTCCCGGACCGCACCCATCGCAGCTACGTGGGGATCTGACGCGAGATCTCCGTGCACAGCTTGGAGGATAACCATTTTCCGGATTAAGCGGTCAGCGGTAAGTCTTTTTCACATAAAGAAAAATGGCGGTGAGGGTGGGATTCGAAGACAGTTAACTTAACAACAATAAAAACAAGGTGTTATATGCCTCTCACGGGCACGAATTACTCAATTTATACTCAATATTACCCGATCAGCAGCCCAATGCCCAATTGCACAGGCTCAGGTTAATAATACGAACCACGGACATCGAACTAGACGTCCAACACCGATTCGCTGGCCAGGACGTGTTCGAACGCCCGGCCCGGATCCCACCCGGCAGCAACCGTTCGCTCGCCTTCAGTCCGCATTTCAAGAATGCCGCCCCCGAAGCGGAGGTCGAAACCTTGCAGTGAATAGGCACGCACCACAGCCGGTCCTCCGCCTTGTCGGTAAGGTCGGGAGGGCGTCCTTGTAAGGTTAATCGTGCCCGTAATGTGGCGAGCAGGCCGCATTTGCGTCCTGGATTTGCATATCGGCCATGCGGGCTGGTTGCGTAAGGCCGCGTCCGGGTTGGCGGGTGATATCACTGCGACGCTGGCGCGCGGGCTTTCAGACAGGCGCATCCCTGCATTTCTCCGGCGCACAGCGCGTCCAGCCAGGCGTCGAGCGCGTCGGACAGGATGCGCTGCTGACTGTGCCCGCTCTGCACGGCGACGGTCAGAAGCCGGCGCTTCTGTTCCGCCGTCAGCCGCGCTTCGACCCGGTGCAAGCGGTCGATGTCGGCATGGGGATCGGCGGGCCATGTCACCCCGGCGCCTTGACAACATTCGGGGGCGGCGGCGTCCGCGGGGAGGGGTGGCGCAACCGGTGTCGCGTGTGCGGGTTCACGGGCAACCGGTGTCGCCTGTGCGGGTTCACGGGCGGGGGCTCTGGGCG
>JBNLAU010000066.1:0-6297 GCA_050302295.1 Roseibium sp.
CGTCCCGCGACGAACTGCCGGCATCCATCTGCGCTGCTATTTGCGAAGTCGGCAGCGAGCAGGCGTGCAGGACACTGCTTCGGAACACAGGTGCGCAGATACTGCAGTCTTCGCTGTTGCGGCTTGCGCAGCGGTTTGAAGACCGGCCCGACATCTGCGATCAGCTCCTCAAGACGCGGGAACTGCCTTTGGCGATGCGCTATGAGCTGCTGATGCGGCTTGCGGAGAACCTGGATGATCATCCGATCGTTTTGGAGCGTGTTCCGGAAAATCAGCGCCGGACGTTCCTGAGCGATGCCGAAGACAAGGTGGTGCTTCGCCTGGCGCTGGAAGCCGGCACCGATGATCTGCCCGATTTTGTTGAACACCTTCGTGTGAACGGCAAACTGACCACCCGCCTGCTGCTGCGCGCGGTCTGCTGCGGACGCCTGCGCTTCTTCGCTGCGGCTCTTGCCAATCTGGGTCAGGTGCCGCTGCCGCGCTTGTGCAAATTGCTGGTCGCGGTCAGACGCTCCGCGTTGCAGGCAATGCTGAGAAAGGCCGGATTGCCGCTGCGGGCGCACGGCGCGTTCCTGCTGGCGATCGATATCGCACGGCAGGCGGACGCCGATTTCACTTATGACCTGGCCCTTGACGAAGCGCGCATGCTGACCGAAACGCTGCTTGCCGAAATGCAGGATGGCACACTTGGCGCAGATGAAGACGTCACAGCCTTTCTGCGCCGCTTCGCCATTGATGTCGCCCGACTGGAAGCCCGGCTTCTGGTCAAGAACAGCAGCCTGCAGGTTACCGCCGCGGCCTGATCATTGGCCGCGCATGTTTCACTGAAAATTGTCTGTCGGGGATTTGCCGAAATGTCGCGCCTTCAAGCCGGAGGCGGCGGATATCTCAGGCGTCTTCGGGTTTGGGCGGGAACTGGGACAGGTAATCGCCGGTGACATCCTGAAGCGTTTCCAGAAGTTTGACGCCGGTCTTGCTGGCCTCGTCCTTGGCGCCTTCCATGACCATGGCACGGATGGCCTCCACATAGCGTTCCACCAGTTCCAGCGGCAGAGCCTTGGGCGAAGGCACGTTTTCGATAAGTTTGCAGAAACTGGCCGCCACCTGGCCGACAAGCGGGAAACCGAGTGTCAGCGCCTGGCCCTTTATGTTGTGGGCGGCCTGATACAACGTTGCCAGCGTTTCTTCGCTCAGGCCCTCAGACTGAATGTGATCCCAGGCACTGAGCAGGGCCGTCGTCTCGTTGTCCATCCAGGCGCCGAAGTGGGGGGAAAGGCGCTTCAGAGCGTCTTCAGCAGCTTTGATCGGATCGAACTTCCTGGCTTCGCGAGGTGTCAGTTCCCGGACCTTGCTGCGGAGATCCGTCGGCGGTGACACGATCTCGTAGTCCTGATCTTTGGCGTTGTCGGCCATTGCAGCTTTTGTCCTCAATACCGGGTCAGCATGGAAAAGTCCTGGGCCGAGTATCGGCAATCATACTTAACAGGGCGTTGCCGGGTGAACCATTGATCCTGCAGTTCGGGTTAATACCGGAACATTTCAGTGAGAATGCGTTCGTCCCAGCCGTGATCGGAATCAAACATGATTACACCTTCGACGTCCGTCGCTTCCGACACGGAGACATGGGTGACATGGCGGATCTCCGTGTGATCGGCTGATGCGCTTATCGGTCTTTTGCCTGGATCGAGGATTTCGATATCCACCTTTGCCCGGTTGGGAAGGAGTGCACCGCGCCAGCGCCGGGGGCGGAACGCGCTGATCGGGGTCAATGCCAGAAGCTGCGCCGTAATGGGAAGGATCGGGCCGTGTGCGGACAGGTTATAGGCCGTGCTGCCGGCCGGTGTCGCAACGAGAATGCCGTCACAGATCAGTTCTTCCAACCGGACCCTGTCATCGACGGACACTTTGAGCCGGGCAGCTTGCGAGGTCTGGCGCAGGAGTGAGACCTCGTTGATGGCCAGCGCCCTGTGAACCCGTCCGTCCATGGCTGTTGCTGTCATTTCCAGCGGACGGATCTTGGTGGTGTCGGCTTTCGATAGCCGGTCTTTCAGGCCGTCTTCCCGGTATTCGTTCATCAGGAAGCCGACCGAGCCGCGATTCATGCCGTAGATCGGCTTGCCGCTGCCCATATGCGCGTGAAGGGTCTGCAGCATCAGGCCGTCGCCGCCGAGTGCCACGATCACGTCGGCATTCTCCGCGGGCACATTCCCGTAGCGATGGGACAACTCCAGACGCGCCTTTTGAGCCTCGTCGGTGTCGCTGGCGACAAAGGCGAGCTTGTCCACCGCAACCGATCGGACTGGCGCTGATTGAGGAGGGAGCGCGGAATGATTCATAGGGCCCAAGTATCTTTGCGTCTGGCGGTCTGCCACCGGGAGTATGAAGCGCTTTCCACCGGAAAAGCGATGAGCACCATAACCGGCTTTCAGACAAGTGGCAGAGAAAATTTGCGTTTTTCGTATTCGATGACCTGCAGGTGTCAGTTGTCACGGCCTTCGCAAGACGGGTTTTCCAGCAACTCCCGCCACTCCAGAAACGGCACGACGGCAGAGCGCTGTTCGTCGATTTTTGCCGACATGACACCGGCCACTCTGAGGCCTTCGGGTGTCTTCACCAAAAGCGGACCGCCCGAGGCGCCGCTTTCCGTGGGGCAATCGGTTACCCAACTGTCCTCGGAAGCGGCGATCACCTTGCAGGACGGCACAACGGTGGGCAGATAGCGGCGGCTGCGCCGGTATCCGGCGGACTGAAAGCGCGTCTCCCTGGAAAGGAGCTTTGCTTCTTTCAGGGTCAGGGCAGGAACCGGCGCCAGTGTGCTGGGCTCTTTCAGGATGATGATGCCGGCATCGTCGTGAATGTCGCGCAGTCTGGGCTGTTTCTTCGGAACGTAGCCTTTTTTTGTCAGAAGGCAGTCTGCTTCCAGTCTCGCGGCAAAATCGTCCCGGCGGACACCGGCCAGGAACAGCACGTCTTCGGTGGGGAAACGCTTTAGTGTCCGCTTGTTAAAGAAGCAGTGAGCTGCGGTGAGAACAATGTTGGGTGCGATCAAGGTTCCGGTGCACATGGATGTCGATCGGAAACCCGCCACGTTGACCCGGCCTATGGATGGCCAGGGCGCCTCTGTGCTGTCGATGACTTCCAGATCCGTCGTGTCGGCAGCCGCCCCGCAAAGGCTCGTCTGGGCGAGCAGCGCGAACACTACCACCACCCATGACAGCAAAGCACGTGATCGGGTCAATTTGCTGGTTTTCCGCGGATTTGCACGGATGACAGGCGATCCTGGAATGATCTTCTCCCGTTCGGATTTCCGGCCCCGGTCAAACGGCAGGGCAAGGGCCTCGTCAGTATGCAGCTTCATGTGCCCAGTTTGGCGACCGGCGCCCGGGCGACGCCGGCCTCTTCCAGAAAATGGGCGACACGCAGGGCGAGATCTTCCCGCCAGGCCGGCGCGATAACCTGGACACCGATCGGCAGCGCCGCGCCATCCAGCCAGACCGGCACCGTGACCGCCGGCAAGCCGATGAAGGAGATCGGCTGGGTGAAGATGCCGATGTTGGGGCGGGCGGGCACGGATTCGCCGTCAAGAGTGAATGTCTTGGTGCCTGAGGCAAGCGCCGGGAACGGCGTTGCGGGGGCGAGCAGAATATCAACCTTTTCAAACAGGCCGTGCATCAGGTCGCGGAACCAGCTGCGGAAACGCTGGGCCTGCTGGACCCAGACCGCCGGTACCATGGTTCCGGCCAGAAACCGGTCGCGGGTTTCCGGGTCGAAGTCTCTTGGCCGCTGACGAATGCGCTCAAGATGCAGGGCGGAACCTTCGGCTGCGGTGATGACATAAGCGGCGGCCCGCGCCCGAGCGGCTTCCGGTATTTCGATTTCGAGGCTCGCACCCAGGGCTTTGGCGACCTGATCGACCGCGCTCAACGCCTCGGGGAGCAGGTTTTGACGGAAATACCCTCCTGCAACGGCAATGCGCAGCTGGCCGACGTCTTCAGTCAGGCGATGATGGGTATCGATCTCCGGATGATCGGACTGTGCCGGATCGTTCGGATCTCTGCCCTGCAGCACATCGAATATCAGAGCCAGATCTTCCGCGGACCGCGTCAACGGTCCCAGATGGTCCAAACTGCCGACAAACGGATAGGTTCGGGCGCGGCTGAGGCGGCCGTAAGTGGGCTTCAGACCGAACAGGCCGCAAAAGGAGGCCGGCACACGGATCGAGCCGTTGGTGTCCGAGCCCATGGCAAAGGGAACCATGCCGGCTGCGGTTGCAGCTGCCGAACCGGAAGACGAGCCGCCTGTCATATGGCCGATATCATGCGGGTTCAGGCAGTTGCCGTCATGGGCGTTTTCACCGGTGAAATCGTAGGCGTATTCACCCATATGCGTGGCGCCGAGAAGCACGGCTCCGGCATCCTTCAGGTGTCTGACCAGCGCTGAGTCGGCTTTGGCAGGCGGATTTTCACGGGTAATCTTCGCGCCGGCCCGGGTTGTCAGCCCTTCGATATCATAGAGATTTTTGACGGCGTATGGCACGCCGGCAAGCGGCAGGTGTTCGCCGGCCTCTATGGCATCATCCACCGCCCGGGCTTCGGTCAGCGCACGCTCTGAAACAACGTCGGTGAAGGCGTTCACCTTCGTGTTGAGCTGTTCGATTGTTTGAAGTGCCGAATAGGCGATTTCCACGGCCTTGACCTCTCCGGCCGAGACCGCCGACGCGGTTTTGGCGGCCGTCCAGCCGGGATACTCTGTTTCGGTGCCGGTCATGGGCGGAACACCGGTGCGGCCTCGACGTCGTCGTCAAGCGGAAACTCCAGCACCTGCTGCGCCGCCTTTTCGATCGCGGAGATGTGCATCTCGACCACTGGGCGCCAGCTTGGGTCGATGGTAAGGCCCATGACCTTTTCCATGTGAGCTACGTGGTCTTCCGCCTGAAAGGGCTTCGGCATGATCTGGTCCCTGTCCCGTGTTGTCCTTGCTTGTAGGTCCGCATCATTCAAAGGCAGGGTGAAACTGTCCAGAAAAGATTTCCAGGAAGAATTGCACAGGCAATTTTGGCAGGTGAAAAGGCGGGAATGCGGCCCGTTTCAGGTCCCGGAATTTTAATCGGTGTGTTGCGGCGCAGCATTTTTATTGCATAAAAAATAGCCTTGCGCATAATAGCGGCATGAGCGGTGGGCTTTCCATACTTGTGATCGACGATAACAAGATCCGTGCCTCCATCATCGAGCAGGGCCTGCGCGATGCGGGGCATGATCAGGTCATTCTGGTTCACCAGATGGACGGGTTGGTGCGGCAGATTGCCGATATCAATCCGGACGTGATCGTGATCGATCTTGAAAACCCCAACCGGGACCAGCTGGAGCACATGTTCCAGGTCTCCCGCGCGGTGCGCCGGCCCATTGCCATGTTCGTCGACAAGGCGGACAGCCATTCTATCGAGGCTGCCGTTGACGCGGGGGTCTCTGCCTATGTGGTGGACGGATTGAAGCGGGAGCGGGTGAAGCCGATCCTGGATATGGCCATCAGCCGGTTCCGCGCCTTCTCCAGGCTGTCGGAAGAGCTGGAGGAAGCCCGGACCGAACTGGCCGACCGGAAGACCATCGACCGGGCCAAGGGCATTCTCATGCGCTCCAAGGGCTTAAGCGAACAGGAGGCCTATGACCTCCTGCGGCGCACGGCCATGAACCAAAGCCGCAAAATCATCGATGTGGCGCAAAGTCTGGTGATCGCCAGCGGACTGCTGGGAGATTAAGGCATGCTTTCAGGAAAAGGCGGTCGGAGAGGAGCAGCCATGCAGGGGACCGGAAGATCATGGTAACAAACTTGAAACCGGTCATTGCGGGCTTCATTCCGCTCTTGGACAGCGCTGTGCTTGTAGTCGCTGCCGAGATGGGCTTTGCCGAAAAGGAAGGCATCGACCTGAGGCTCGTCCGGGAAACATCATGGGCGAATATCCGGGACCGGATCTCGGTCGGGCACTTCGACATTGCACATATGCTGGCGCCGATGCCGGTTGCCGCCACGCTCAATCTCACCAGCCTGGCAGTTCCGATGCTGGCTCCCATGCTTCTGGGGCTTGGTGGTAACGCCATTACCGTTTCCAAGGGGCTCTGGCAGGATATGGCGGCCGCCGGCGCGGGGGCGGATGGAGATCCGGTGTCGACCGGCAAGGCATTGGCCGCCGTCATCAGATCCCGGCAGGCTGACGCGACGCCGCCGCTGCATTTTGGAGTGGTGCATCCTTTTTCCGGCCATGCCTACGAATTGCGCTATTGGCTGGCCGCCGCCGGAATC
>JBNLAU010000067.1:0-3125 GCA_050302295.1 Roseibium sp.
AAGATAGGAAATCAATCCTGACAACCTGCTGTCAGGATGGTGCAGGGCGAGTGTTCACATTGGTGTGAAGTGCGCCGGCGGAATAGGGGCGCGCCAGCACTCCGGTCAAGCGCAAGGCACCAGTGGCTGTGAAGGCTAAACGGGACGGGCAGCTTGTGAAAGTGTCAGTGGTCGGGCAGATGAGAGCGCCTGCGGGAAAACGCTCAGTTGCATTCGCGTGCGATTTGGTGTCAGACCCTGAAGCGACAAACGAACACTTGCTTGCGGGAGACCAAGATGCCGGACTTCAGAGGATCCATTCCTGCCCTGATAACGCCGTTCAAGGACGGCAGGGTGGACTTTGAAGCCTTGGAAAGTCTCGTCGAGTGGCACATTTCGGAAGGGAGCCACGGCATTGTCGCCGTCGGAACCACCGGCGAAAGCCCGACCGTTTCCAAGGACGAGCACAAGGACATCCTGAAGCGCGTGGTTGAATTTGCCGGCAGCAGGATCCCGGTTATCGCCGGGACAGGCTCAAATGCCACTGCCCAGTCTCTCGACATGCTGCAGTATGCGGAAGCCGTGGGAGCGGATGCCGCGCTGATCGTCACGCCCTACTACAACAAGCCGAACCAGGAAGGATTGTTGAGCCATTACAAGGTTTTGCATGATCAGACGTCGCTGCCGATCATTCTTTACAATATCCCCGGCCGTTGCGTGATCGACATTCTGCCGGAAACCATGGCGGAAATGGCAAGCTGGCCTAGGATCGTCGGCGTCAAGGATGCGACCGGGAGCATGGAGCGGGTCAGCTGGCAGCGGGCGCTTTGCGGCAGGGACTTCCTTCAGTTCAGTGCAGAAGATGCCGCCGCTCTTGGCTTCAACGCCCATGGTGGCTCCGGCTGCATCTCGGTCACCGCCAATGTGGCGCCGCGCCTGTGCGCCGAATTCCAAGATGCATCGCTGGCGGAAAACATGGCACTTGCCCGCGATTATCAGGACCGCCTTCTGCCTCTGCACAGTGCTCTTTTTCTGGAGCCGCCCGCGGCCTGCGTCAAATACGCCGTTGCGAGGCTTGGTCTGTGCTCCGAAGAGGTCCGCTTGCCGCTCACGCCTGTCACGAATGAGACCAGGCGGGCGCTCGACAATGCGATGGCGATCGCAGGTCTGTTGTAGAACGCAAAACGCCCCGGAAACCGGGGCGTTTTCATGTTAGTTGAGGTGCCGCGGCTTACTGTATCCGCGGGTAGAGCGTCTCGATTTCGCCCAACTCGCCGCCACCTTTCAGCTTGTCCAGTTCCGGTTTCCAGGGGCTGACGATTTCCGGTGCATTCAGCATGTTCAGGGCCCTGGTCGCCGAAGCCGGAATGACCTGGGTGAGCGCTTCCATGACCACTCGCAGACAGTCCAGAGTGACATAGAGCACCGTCTGGCAGCGTTCCCTGGTGTCGTCATTCTTGATGAGTTCCCATGGGGCCTGCTCGGCGAAATAGTTGTTCATCTCGTCGGCGGCGGTGATCATCGACTGCAGGCGTGCGGGAATTTCGGCAAGGTTGACCCAGGACGCCATGCCTTCGGTTGCCTCGACAACTGCCTTGCGGATCGCCTCGTCTTCGCTTGAGAGCGGGCCGGGAGCCGGCAGCGTGCCGTCAAAACGCGCTTTGGAGAACTTTGCCGCACGCGAGAGAAGGTTGCCGATCTTGTTGCCCAACTCGCTGTTGTAGGTCTGGGTGATCAGCTCGATTGAAATCTGGCTGTCGCTGTCGGCACGCATGTGGCGGGCGAGATACCAGCGCAGGGCATCGACACCGAGTTTCTCGATCACTTCGATCGGATCAACGACATTGCCGATGGACTTCGACATCTTCATGCCGCCGGCTCCAACCCAGTGGCTGTGCACGGAGAGTTTCTTCGGCAGCGGCAGGCCGGCTGCCATCAGCATGATCGGCCAGTAGACGCCGTGCGGTTTCAGGATGTCCTTGCCGATCAGATGCTCGCATTCGGCCCACCAGCCTTCATAGCCGTCTTCCGGCCAGTTGATGTTGGTGAGGTAGTTGGCAAGAGCGTCAAACCAGACATAGGTGACGAAATCCGTGTCGAAGGGCAGTTCGACGCCGAGTGTTACACGGGTCTTCGGCCGGGAGATGCAAAGATCCTCCAGCGGCTCGGACAACATCTGTTTCAACTCGTTCCGGAACGCTTCCGGCTGTACGAAATCCGGGTTTTCGGCAAGGTGCTTGAGAAGCCGTTCGCGGTACGGTTCCATCTTGAGGAAATAGTTGGTCTCTTCCGTCTGTTCCACCTGCATCGTCGGGTGCAGCGGGCACTGGCCGTCCTCGGTGAGGTCGGTTTCCTTCTTGAATTCCTCACAGCCCTTGCAGTAGGTGCCGGTGTAGTTCTTCTTGACGATCAGACCCTTGTCGAAGATCGCCTGTTCCATACCGGCAACCGCCGTTTTGTGGCCCTCGCGGCTGGTGCGCACGAAATAGTCGTAGGCAACGTCCAGACGGTCGAATACGCCCCGGAATTCCTTACCGCGCATGTCCAGGAACTCTTCGACAGGCATGCCGAGATCGCTTGCCGCTTCCTGGTTCTTCTGGCCATGCTCGTCCACGCCGGTCGACAGCATCAGCTCATATCCCAGCGCCTGGCGGTTCCGCTTCAGGATATCGGCCATCACGGAGGTGAAAGCGTGACCGATGTGCGGGGAACCATTGACGTAATAGATCGGGGTCGTGATGTAGCTTTTCATCCAAACGCTTTCGAATTTCCGGCTGTGGCAAACGGGGCTTTTGGAAGCCGTCCACCGCAATGCCGCGGCGCGAGCCTATAAGTGAAGTCGAAGCTATATTTCACACTCATTGAGCCAAGAAAAGCCCCCGACCGGTATTCGGCCCCCAAAGTGGCCGCGTGCCGGACGGACTTCGTTGTTCGTCTATCCGATCAGCCAGATCCCTGTAAGCACGAATAGCGCCAGGAACGCTGTCTGCGTGACCAGCATCCAGATAGCAGGGCCGCCGACTTCCAGCAGTTTCGGGATCGAGGTTTTCATGCCGACGGCGGCTATGGCCGCCAGGAGAGCCCAACGGGAGACGTGACCGGCCATGTCCTTCACGATTTCAGGGATAAACCCGAAGGAGTTGAAG
>JBNLAU010000068.1:0-3742 GCA_050302295.1 Roseibium sp.
TTCCTGGACGCGACTATCGACCCGAACGACCGGCGTATCAATTGGTGCTTCATGGGGGATCCGAAGACCGCGAACAGCAGCCCGGCAGGGGTGGGTCGGTTTTCGAACACGCGTGCGTGGCTGTCGCAATGGTCGATCGACGACACGAATGCCCATGCCGAGCATCACGCGCCGAACATATCAATCCCGATGCTGGCGATCGAGAACTCTGCCGACGACGCGATCCCGGGATCACACACAATGAAGTTCTTCGATGCCTACGGCGGCAAGGACAAGACTTACAAGCTGATGAAGGGCGCCAACCACTACTATGTCGATCAGCCGGAGGAGCTGGCTCAGGCGGTCGACCTGATCCATGGCTGGCTCGATGAGAAGGGCCTCGTCGACTGACAGCGGTTGCGGCGTCTCGCTGGGTGTCGCGCCCGGGACGCACCCCTTCTGATCAGACGCCCTCGGTGATGAAGGCGCGATAATCAGCTCCGAGGTGGCGGTGCTTCCGGGCTTCCGTGTACTCCGGCGAGTTGTACCAGTCCCTGGCTGCTTCCATCGTCGGGAACGAGAGAATCACGGCGCCTTCGATCGGCGCGCCTTCCAGCGTTTCGCAGGTCCCGTAGGCAGCCAGTCGCCCCATGTCTCGACCGGCAAAACTTGCCCGTGCCTGTTCCTCTTGCCTGCCATTCTGCCAAATGCTGGAAGCGCGCTGGCTTCGGCGACCTTGGCCAATATGCCATGGATGACATGCTTTGCTGCATGCGTACCAGGAAAGTAACGCGAGGTTGGTGCAGTGGTCGATCTGAGTTCAGTATTTCGAACAATAGCGCGAATTTAGCCGCACTCGCTATATTTTTTGCGGCATGTGAATATTGACATCCCTGTTAAGGAGAATACAATTTGCTATGATGGTACAATGCGACAGGGCCAGGAAAATTTACCCCGGTCGTTACGCTTTGGCGTGAGGAACCAACCACCCAGAAGTTTCGTCGTCATAGCGGTGGTGCGCTGCGCCGATCTAAGGGAGAGGTCATGAAAGCAATCTGTTATACCCAGGACCGGTCGCTCGAAATCCGTGAGGTGCCGACGCCGAAGGAACCTGCTCCCGGCCATGTCCTTGTGAACATGGATTCGGCAAGCATCATGCATGGGGACAAGTTCTTTCTCACCCATCCTCTTCCCAACGGCATTTGGGCCACAGCGCTATATGACATTTATGGATCAAACGGAGGCGGCACCATTACAGCGATCGGAGCCGGTGTTCCTGAAAGATATCTCGGCCGGAAGGTTGCTATTTACAAAGCGCTCAAGCCGAGCGACGAGGCGACGGGCCTATGGTGTGAGACGGCCCAAGTTCCTTTTCAGACCTGCCTCATCTTGCCCGATAACCTACGGGTGCGGGACTATAATGGCAATTTCGCGAACATACTGACCATATATGCCTTCCTGGAGCAGGCAAAATCCGAAGGGCATCGCGGCGTCATCATCACGGCGGGCTCCTCCGCAACCGGTTTGATTGCCGCATCGTTGACGCGCCGGCAGAGTATTCCGGCCATCTTCCTTGTCCGCTCGGTAGCCTCGCGTGAAAAGCTTGTCAGCCAAGGCATCGAGCATGTCTTGTTGACGACAGATGAAGACTTCCAGGAACAATTGCAGGATCTGGCTACTCGCCTCGGCACGACCGCCGTATTCGACGGTGTAGGCGGTGAACTGTTTGGCCGCATTGTGCCGGCATTGCCGACAGGAGCGACAATCTATGTCGCTGGCATCATGGGCGCATCGACGCCCGCGGTATTCTCCACCATGCACATCGTGGAAAAAGGCCTTACCATGAAGCGCTTCTCCCTCCTCGAAACGGAGATTATGTCGGATCCTGAAAAACTTGCTACTGCCACCCGGGATATCGAAGCATTAATCGACGATCCGCTTCTCGCGACGAAAATCGGCAAGGAGTTCAGCTTTGACCAGATCGACGACGCCATGAAGTACGACTCGTCGGCAGGGTTGAGGCCCGTCCTGGTCGTCCGCTGAGGAAAGCAAGGGGCGGATTTCAGGTTTTTGCGCGGCGCGCCTCACCTTCAGCCGAGGTGCGGTGCATTTCCCGGTTCCAGGCATTTGATTTCATGTAACTTGCCAGGCGGCGCCGACAAATTTGAGCTAGTATCTGGCGCCGCCGAAATGGACCATTGTGATGACCGATTGCCCAGGGATTTTTGATTCAGTTCATTTTCTGAATTGAGTGATGGAGTTGCGATGTGTTTCGACTTTCTAGCCATTTGCGAACCGAACAGCATTCCGGCCAGCGCCACTGGCTAGTCGTAGTGGCTCTGTGCGCTCTCCTGAACGCATTGGACGGCTACGATGTGCTGATAATGAGTGTCGCGGCCCCGAAATTGGCTGCGGAATGGCAGATCGCTCCCAGCATGCTTGGGCTGCTACTTTCGCTGGAGACTGGCGGTATGGCCATCGGCGCGGTGATCCTGGGCCAGCTTGGCGACCGATTTGGACGGCGACCGCTGCTCATCCTGTCGGTGGCAATCGTCACCACGGGCATGGTCTTCTCGACATTGGCACACGGCGTCACCGACTTTGCGATTGCGCGCCTGGCAACAGGCCTGGGATTGGGCGGCATTCTAACCCTCGCTCCCACGATCGCGGCCGAGTTTGCTCCGGAAGAGCACCGCTCGCGCGCCGTCTCGATTGTCGCGGGCGCCTACGCCGTTGGCGCATTTCTCGGCGGAGCATTGGCCGTCCTGCTGATTGCCCAAGATTGGCGCCTTGTTTTTGCGGTTGGCGCGGTCGCGACCGGATTGATGCTGCCTGCCATCATGCTGTTCGTCGGCGAGACCCCTGAATTTGTCGCCAATGCGCGGGCTCGTGCTCAACGAACCATCCGAGAGGAAACGACCGATCGCTCGTCACCGGCGGGATCATTTGACAACCAGTTGGACAATGCTTCGGGGATCAGGGCTCTGTTCAAAACGCCACGCGCACCACTCACTTTGCTACTCCTGGGAGCCTATCTTGCCCACTACATCACCCTCTATTTCTTCTTGAAGTGGACGCCGACAATGATGGTAAACTTGGGATTTGACCCAGCGAAAGCTGCAAGCGTACTTGTCTGGGGCAATGGGGGCAGTGTCACAGGTGCAATCCTGACCAGCCTTGTCGTCCGACATGTGCAGCCCGCGCGCGCCATACTGGCAACGTTCATGATCGCCGGACTCGCCGTAGCCGGTATTGGTGTCGCGCCTGCGGATTTGTCGATCCTGTCGTTGATAGCATTTGTTGCGGGCTTGGCGCTGGCCGCGTCCAACATCCTTTTTTACGCCATTCTCGTCCAGGTCTATCCTGTCCATCTTCGATCCGGTGCCATCGGTTTCATCATGGGCCTAGCCCGGGTTGGTGCCTGGATAAGCCCGGTCATCGCTGGCCTGCTCTTTTCCCTCGGTTCAGGGCGCGGGCAAGTCTCCGCAATTTTAGGTTGCGGATCAATATTCGCAGCAATGGCAATGGTCGTCGTTCTGCTTCGACTGAAGAGCACAGAAGGCTCAAATTGAACCGCTACGACATTCCCGTTGGCTCTAGGTCGTTTTGAAAAAAGAGGCCGCAACGGGGGTATGTTCTGATTCAAGGCGGGTTTTTTGGGAGAGCGGGCATGGGTGGCGGGGATTTGTCGAATGAAGGATGCGTGCCCCACTGAACGTTGTTGCAGGCTGGCCAGGGCGCTTGACCCGTCCGCCTGGCGATG
>JBNLAU010000069.1:0-4108 GCA_050302295.1 Roseibium sp.
GACGAGACCCGCGGCTACGCGGTCGCCGACAAGCGCCTGATGCCGGACCATCCCGAAGCGCGGGCGGAAACCCGGCGCCTGGTGGATTGGAGCCTGACGAAATTCGATGCCGAAGTGGTCGGGCATCTGGTGCGCGAGCGCATCTACAAGCAGATCATGCCAAAATCCGCCGGCGGCGGCGAACCCGATTCCGCCGCCCTGCGCGTGGCGAGGGCAAACATCCATCATCACATGAAATACTTCGGCTATCTGGTCGCCTCGCGCCGCTGGCTTGCGGGCGACCGGCTGTCGTTTGCCGATTTTGCCCTTGCGGCGGGCCTTTCCTGCGCCGATTATCTGGGGGAAGTGCCCTGGGGCGACGAAGAGGACATCAGGAACTGGTACGCCAAGGTAAAATCGCGCCCCAGCATGCGTCCGCTTCTCGTTGAAAAGGTACTCGGCATGCCGCCCGCGCCAACATATGCGGATCTGGATTTTTGACGGGTAAAGCCAAAGAACTTGGACAAAAAGACCCAAAAGTTTCTAAAGGCCCTTCAGGACAAGGCCAGCTATCTCGGCTTTGATGCCCTCAGGATCGCCCCCGCCGACAGCATCCCCGAGGCCGGAGACCGGCTGCGCAATTTTCTCGATCTTGGTTATCACGGCACCATGGGCTGGATGGCGGAGACGGCCGACCGGCGCGCCTCGCCGCAATCGCTCTGGCCGGACGTCAAATCCGTCCTCATGCTGGCAATGAATTACGGCCCCGACGCGGCACCGGAAAACCACCCGCTGGCACATCTTGCGGACAAAAGCACCGGCGGCATTTCGGTCTATGCCCGCCATCGCGATTATCACGATATCATCAAGGGCCGGTTGAAAGAGCTGGCCAGTTTTCTGGTGTCCCGGGCTGGCGGTGACGTCAAGGTGTTCGTCGACACCGCGCCGGTGATGGAAAAGCCGCTGGGCGAAGCCGCCGGCCTCGGCTGGCAGGGCAAGCACACCAATCTGGTGTCGCGCGAGCTGGGTTCCTGGTTTTTCCTCGGTGCGATTTTCACCACGCTCGAGCTGCCCCCTCACGCGCCGGAACGCGATCATTGCGGCTCGTGCCGCGCCTGTCTGGACAGCTGCCCGACCGACGCATTTCCCGCGCCCTATCAGCTGGATGCCCGGCGCTGCATTTCTTATCTGACGATCGAACATCCGGGGCCCATTCCCCAGGAGTTCCGCCAGGCCATGGGCAACCGTATCTATGGCTGCGACGATTGTCTGGCCGCCTGCCCCTGGAACAAATTCGCGGCGGCTGCGCGCGAAGCCAAGCTGGTTGCGCGCGATGACCTGAAGAACCCGAAACTTGCCCGGCTGCTCACCCTCGACGATGCCGCCTTCCGCAAGCATTTTTCCGGCTCGCCCATCAAGCGGATCGGCCGTAACCGCTTCCTGCGCAACGTTTTGATCGCGGCGGGAAACTCATGCCGGACCGAGCTTATTGACTTCATCCTGCCGCTCATGAAAGATCCCGACACGGTTGTCAGGAGTATGGCCGTCTGGGCCTTTTGCCAGCTTGCTGCACCTGAGAAGATCGAAGATCAAAGATCCCGGGCATTGGCAGAAGAAACGGACGAGGCTGTTCGCGAAGAATGGCATGCTTGCAGCTCCTGATTGCCGGTTCGCTGATTCGACCTTGTCATGGGAATAGTTCATAGTCATGAAATGGCTTACGACCCTGCCCGATAAGCCCGCTCGTTCCCCTTGGAATTCTGACGTTCTTTCCGCACATGCGGCAAAGCAGCGAGCTTCAGATTCCGGTGGCAAGCATCTGTGCACAGAGATTATGATTGGCCTGACCTAATCCCTTCCGGTCATCTGATTTGGAGCAATAATTTTGATTTCACTGCGCTCACTCCCTTCCCCCTTCCCCAGAGCCAAGGCGCGCGCCAGGCTCCTCACACTCAGCACCGCGCTGGCTCTGGTCTGCGGACCGGCCCTTGCGCAAGACACCGGCAAAGCGGCTTTCGACGCCTATGTCGAGGGCCTGAAAAGTCTCGGCCTGGAAGTTGAAAACGGAGCCGTCGATTACGATGCCGGCAGCGATACCCTGACGATCACTGACAGCAAGCTGGTTTTCGGGGGCTCGATTACCAATATTCCGTCGAAAAAAGACGATACGGACGGCGAAGCCCAGGAGCCTGAGAGCCTCGCCTATTCGATCTCCCTTTCTTCCGGAACGGTCACCATTTCCGGCCTCACGCATGACGAAAACACGTTTTCCGCGGCCAGCTGGAATTACTCCGACGACACGGAATTGGCCATCACCGGCTCTCTTTCAGGTGCAGGCCGGCTGAAAGCCGAAGGCCGCATAAGCGGAATGGCGGCGACCGACTACAGATTCACGATGCCGGAAATTCCCGCCGAGGACCCTAAGCACCAGGCGAGCCGCTGGCTGCCCTTCTTCAAGGCCGCCATGTTGACCTCCTATGACGAGGTCAAATTCGACAGCAGCGCCATGGCTATCGAGGCCTATGTCGAGAAGGATGACAAGGAAACTCTTGCTGTTTCCGGCACCATACAGATTGACGGCTACGTTATAGCCGATGCAACGAACGGCCTGATCGGCTCCTACTCCGTTGACCGGATGACGCAGAACCTGCAGACACTCGATCCGAGTTCGGGGCGCATGGTCAGCCAGATGACAAGCCAGGGCAAAACCATCTACGAGAACGTCAATGCGGCGGCGCTGGTGAACCTGTTCGACCCGGACGTCCCGGTGACCGGCGACGAAGTGACCATGATCGGCACAGGTTCGACGGTCGACTACGAAAGCAGTCAGGAAATTGAGCCGGGCCTTTTGCTCAAGATGAATATCGACCGGGCCTCGATCGACGAAGTGACGCTCGTCAAACGCGACAATAACTTCCTGGCTGTGGTTGACGAACTCCTGGAAACGCAGGAGCCGTCTCCGGAGGCGCTGATCACCAGCGTATTCCAGTTCTACCGCTCCTTTGGCATGACCGATGCGCGGATCAGCGGCATTTCGATCACGGCCCCCACTCCGGAACCCGGGAAGGAATTTGGTATGTCCATCCGGGAAATGGCGATGACGAACATCGACTCCAGCGGCATCGGCGAAATGATGATCGTCGGACTGGACGCGCCCAACCTGCCGAACGGGGCTTCGGTCAAGCTCGACTGGGCCTCGATCGGAGACATCGAGTTTGCCGAATACACGCCCATGCGCGCCATGATCAGCACCCTGATGGCCGATCCGGACTACGGTGACAGCCATCCGCTGGACGTAGCCCGCGCCTTCATGCCCCGCTCGTTCGGCTACGAAGTGGAAGGCCTGGATGTGAACGACCCTAAAAGGGGCCGCACGCAGATCGGCAAGGCGGAGCTCAGCCTGTCCACCACCGTGCCGCCGCTGCCGACCAGTTTCTTCCTCAAAAACAACGGCATCCGCATTCCAGTCAGTGCCCTTGAGGATGACGAAACGATAGAGCTGCTTCAGGCCCTCGGTCTTGAAACGCTTGCCTGGTCCGATGAAACCCGTCTCTACTGGGATGAAGCCACTCTTGAGCTGCGCCTGGAACGCATGATGCTCGATGTCGAGGGCCTTGGAAAGGCGGAGGTATCAGCGCGGTTTGCCAATGTGCCCAAGGCACTGTTTGAAGACCCGGAAGGCCAGGCGCAAATGGCGCTGATCTCCGCGCAATTCGTTGATGCATCGCTGGTGTTCAACGATGCCGGCGTGATCTCCAAGGGACTGAAACACGCGGCCAAAACCCAGGGCATTCCGGAAGACGCTTTCCGGGAGGCGCTCGTTACCCAGGCAACGGAGGCGACCAAAGCGATCCGCAACGAAGCCTTCACGAAAATGGTGAGCGACGCTGCCTCCAAGTTCCTCAACAATCCGGGCGAACTGAAAGTAAGCTTGAGCCCTGCCAATCCGGTGCCGCTGGCCCAGATCCTCGGCAGCATGGCGGCCCCGCAGACGATCCCGGATCTTCTGGCCGTCAAAATCGAGGCGAACTGAGTTCAGCCCAGCAGGCAACGTAAAGAGCGGTTTCTAACCGCCCCCAACGCAATTGTGTCCCGCCGAATTTCACCTCGGCGGGACACATTCGTTTTC
>JBNLAU010000070.1:0-6197 GCA_050302295.1 Roseibium sp.
CAGGGCCCTGAGGCTTAGCAACAAGCGGCGAAACCATGGATGTGATAGTTCTACAATTGCTCAACGGACTGGATAAGGGTGGTGCCTATGCACTGATTGCCCTTGGCCTGACCTTGATCTTCGGCACCCTTGGGGTGGTCAACTTCGCCCACGGGGCGTTGTTCATGCTCGGCGCCTTCTGCGCTGTTACCTTCAACGAGCTGCTCAGCCTTGAGGTGGTCACCACCGATCCGGACAAGATGACAGCCTGGGGAACTCCGCTCGAAGTCCGTACGCCCTACATCGAGGCTTATCTCGGCGATTTCGGGCACTGGGTCCTGAACTATTCGGTGCCTGTGTCCATTCTGCTCGCTATTCCCGTGATGCTGCTGATCGGCTTCATCATGGAGCGGGGCCTGATCAAGTACTTCTATCACCGGACTCATGCCGACCAGATCCTGGTGACGTTCGGTCTTGCAATTGTCCTGCAGGAAATCATCAAGACGATCTACGGTGCCAACCCCATCCCGCAGGCCGCCCCGCTAGCTGTCCGCGGTGCGGCTGACGTCGGCGCTCTGTTGGGCTTCGATCCAGGTGTTATTGTCTATCCCTACTGGCGAATGGTCTATCTCGGCTTTTCCGGCGCAGTCATTGCCGCCGTGTTTGCCTTCCTCCAGTTCACCACGTTCGGCATGGTCGTCAGGGCCGGCATGGCGGACCGGCATACAGTCGGTTTGCTCGGCATCAATATTGAACGGCGGTTCACCATTGTTTTTGCCATCGCCGCCGTGGTCGCCGGTCTTGCCGGTGTTATGTACACCCCCATCCTGCCACCCGATTACCACATGGGCATGGACTTCCTTGTGCTCAGTTTCGTCGTGGTTGTCGTCGGTGGTATGGGATCGCTTCCCGGCGCTGTTGCCGCGGGTTTCCTGCTCGGTATCCTGCAATCCTTCGCTTCCATGAACGAAGTGAAAGCAATTTTGCCGGGCATCGACCAGATCATCATCTATCTCGTGGCTGTGGTCATCCTGCTCGTGCGTCCGCGCGGGTTGCTGGGCCGCAAAGGCGTCATGGAGAGCTAAAAACATGGCAACGAAAATGTCTCCTGCACGCGACTTTATCCTCTTCGGTGTCTTCGCAGTCGCTGTGCTCACCATGCCGGTCTGGCTGGCGCCAATTGGTGCCGGCTACCCGGACCTTCTGCAGAAATTCGCCATATTCGGGCTGTTTGCCACCGGCTTCAATCTGCTTTTCGGTCTGACCGGTTATCTCTCGTTCGGTCACGCGGCGTTCCTGGGCGTGGGGTCTTATACCGCAGTGTGGACCTTCAAGCTGTTGGGCATGAATCCGATCCCGGCCGCGATCACGGCCATCATAGCGTCGGGAATCTTCGCTTTGGCCATCGGATATGTGTCGCTGCGTCGTTCGGGAATCTATTTCTCGATCCTCACGCTCGCCTTTGCGCAGATGTCCTATAACCTTGCTTATTCGGTGTTGACGCCGATCACCAACGGTGAAACGGGCCTGCGCGTCCTTCGGTCAGATCCGCGGATATTCGATGGTGCGGGTGAGGCTAACGGACCGCTGCTGGCGAATTTTTTCGGCATCGACATGACCGGTTGGGGTGGCTTTTACTTCTGTGCAGTGGTGATGTTGATCGGTTTCTTCGTGGCACAACGGATATTCCGGTCACCCTTCGGCATCATGCTGCGGGCGGTGAAAACCAATCAGAACCGTATGATCTACACCGGTCTCAATCCGCGCCCCTACACGCTCGCTGCCTTCGTGATTTCCGGCATGTACGCCGGTCTCGCCGGCGCCCTGATGTGTATCACCGATCCGCTTGCCGGTGCGGAGCGCATGCAGTGGACGGCATCGGGGGAAGTGGTTTTGATGACCATCCTCGGCGGTTCCGGAACTTTGCTCGGGCCGATATTCGGGGCGACGCTCATCAAGTACTTCGAGAACATCTTCTCCGCGTTCAACGAGCAGACCCTGCATGAGATTTTCAGCTTCCTGCCTGATTTTCTCGAGACGCCGATTGTCGCAGTCGCAAGCCTCTTCGTTGGTGAAGGCTGGCATCTGACACTGGGTGTCCTGTTCATGCTGATCGTGATCTTTCTGCCCGGCGGCATCATGGAAGGCTTTGCCCGGATTGGGCGCCTGTTCAGGCGTTCCCCTTCCAAGGGCGAAACGCACCGTGCGACCGCCCCGGCTGAGTAAGGAACAAGAGATATGGAAATCCTTCGCGTAGAGGGCGTGAACAAATCGTTCGGCGGTCTGAGAGCCCTCAACAATGTGAATTTCTCGGTGGAAGAGGGAACGGTTCACGCCATTATCGGCCCGAACGGGGCAGGGAAGTCGACTTTCCTGAACTGCATGATCGGCAGACTGGCTCCCGATACCGGCAGCGTCATGTTCGGCAACACCTCGCTGACGGGCATGAAACCGTATGAGATCAACCAGCTGGGCGTCTCCCGCGTGTTCCAGACACCGGAAATCTTCTCCGAGCTGTCTCTTCTGGAAAACGTCATGATCCCGACCATGGCGAAACGCGACGGCCAATTTGCCCTGCACGCGTTCAAGCGCCTGGACCAGGATGCCGAGATCCGCGACAAGTCCCTTCACATGCTGGAAGATGTCGGCCTGGCCGAAAAGAAGGACGTGATCGCAGGCTCGCTTTCCCGTGGTGACAAACGCCGGCTTGAGCTTGCCATGTGCCTGTCTCAGGACCCGAAGCTGTTGCTGCTCGATGAACCGACTGCCGGCATGTCGCGCGCGGATACCAACAATACCATCGATCTATTGAAGCGGATCGGGGACCGCGGCATCACAAAGGTCGTCATCGAACACGACATGCATGTGGTGTTCTCGCTGGCCAACAAAGTGACCGTTCTTGCTCAGGGAACGATCATTGCGGAAGGCAAACCGGAAGAAATCAAGGGCGATCCGCGCGTTCAGGAAGCCTATCTCGGAGGAGCGCACCTGTGACCATTCTCGAAGATCAGTTTTCAGGAAGATCGGCACCCGGCGTAAAACCGAAAAAGGCCGCCGGAACAGCGCCGGCCTTTTTCTCCGCCTGGGACCTGCACGCCTATTACGGCGAGAGCTACATCGTTCAGGGTGTCAGTTTCGACATTCGCGAAGGTGAAATCCTGGCGCTTCTGGGCCGTAACGGTGCCGGCAAAACGTCGACGTTGCGGACAATCGCCCGCATGGACGATCCGCACCTGACACACGGCGAGGTCTGGCTCGACCACAAGCCGCTGCATGACATGAAAAGCTACCAGGCGGCGCGTCTAGGTGTCGGCCTCGTTCCGGAAGACCGCTGCATCATCCCCGGGCTGACGGTGCAGGAAAATCTCGAACTGTCCCAGATTGCCGAACCCAAGGGCTGGTCTATCGAGCGGATCTACGAGCATTTCCCACGCCTGGCGGAACGCCGTTCGCAGGAAGCGGTGACCATGTCCGGCGGCGAACAGCAGATGCTGGCTGTTGCCCGGATCCTTGCCCGGGATATCAAACTGTTGCTTCTGGACGAACCTTATGAAGGCCTGGCTCCCGTGATCGTTCAGGAAATCGAACGCATTCTTGAGGGCGTCAAGGAATTGGGGATCACCACGGTGATCGTCGAGCAGAATGCAATTGCCGCGCTGCACCTGGCCGACAGAGCCGTTATCCTCGACATGGGTGAGGTGGTGTTCGACGGGGCTGCGCAGGAAGTGCTGGACAATTCCGAACTGCGTCAGGAATACTTGGCTATCTGATCAAGCTCATCTCGTGATTGATAAAAAGACCGGTGCGCTGCGCCGGTCTTTTTGTTTGTCTGACGCGTGTTGTCTTCGTGTTGCAGGCTCAGATGAGTACAGCCTATAGTTTCACGTGAGTTGAGTCTTGGGCCATGGGGAGGCACGCGCTCTTGCTGAAATCTGAATTGCCCAGCCTGAGCGGCTTTGCCGTTTTCGCCGCCTTTGCCGTCTATGTGATGATGATTTTCGATCTGTCGTGAGCGGTGACATGTTGACCGTCCGGGGAGATAGGGGTTGGTCCGGCAAGGTGAATATGATTTTGTCCGCGCTGTAATTCTCTCAACACTGATTGGCCCAACATGCTGCTGCTGTCTGAAGACCAAACCCGCGACGCGCTCCCCTTTCCGGACCTGATCGATGCCCTGGCGGGGATGTTCCAGAGCGGATGCGAAATGCCGAAACGCCATCACCACGACATGGAAATTCCGGGAGAGCCGGACGGAACGATGCTATTGATGCCTGCCTGGGTTCCGGGCGGATACGCCGGCGTCAAGGTCGTTAATGTTGTGCCGGGCAATTCGGAACGCAATCTTCCGGCGGTCGCCGCGCAGTATCTTCTTTCCGACGCCAGAACAGGCGAGATGTTGGCGCTGGTCGATGGCGGTGAGCTGACGGTGCGGCGCACGGCGGCGGCATCGGCGCTGGCTGCCCGCTATCTGGCCCGGTCCGACGCCCGGCATCTGGTTGTTCTCGGCACAGGCCGCCTCGCGCCCAATCTGATTGCTGCGCATATGGCAGTCCGTTCCATCGAGGAAGTGACCATCTGGGGACGGTCGAAAGAAAAGGCGGGCAAACTGGTTCAGAAGCTGGAAAAGCGGTTTCCGATCAGGATCCAGGCCGCCGAAAGCCTGAATGATGCTCTGGGAAAGGCGGATATCGTCAGTGCGGCAACGCTTTCCACCGAACCGCTCATCAGGGGCAAGGCGCTGAAACCAGGAGCCCATGTGGATCTTGTCGGGGCCTTCAAGCCAACCATGCGGGAAAGCGACGATGACCTCGTCAAGCTTGCTGATATTTACGTCGATACGCGCGAAGGCTGCCTGTCCGAAGGCGGCGATATCGCTCAGCCGCTTCAGTCTGGTTTGATTTCTCCAGGCGATATAAAAGCGGACCTCTACGAATTGTGCCGGGGAGAGCATCCCGGCCGAGAGTCGAATGAGGTTATCACCATGTTCAAGTCCGTCGGTGCCGCACTGGAAGACCTTGCAGCCGCGATGCTCGCTTACCGCTCCGTGGAACACTGATAGTCAAACTCTTCTTGCCCGCTGCCGGTCAGCCCAGTTCGAATGTGGTTATGCCGAATATCTGATCCAACGGCAGGTCCGGGTCCGGGCCGCGATACATGCGGAAGGTCTCGAATTCGGGTGAGAGTTCGTATTTTTCCGCAAGCAGCAGCGCGGCGGCATTCGGCTCCGGCGTGTCGAGGATAACAAACTGGCCCTTCACCTGTCCGGCCAGAGCGCGGAACAGCGTGTCGGCGATCTCGGGCGTGTCGGCAAAAAGAGGCCCGATCTTGTAGCCCTCGTGGCACTGGCGGATCACGCCGTACCCCTGAATGTTGCCGTCTTCGACAAAGGCGAAACCACGGCGGGTCTCGACCATGGGGCCCGCCCAGAGTTTCAGGAATTCCGTTCGCTCGGCGGGAAAGAACCGCCGGTCATAGTCCCGCACGGACGGAAATATGCCTTGGCCAAGAGGGGCAATGCGCGGATCCGTCGGCGTGTCGCACAGGGAAATGCCGGTTTGGCGGATGTTGCGGTAGACGGGCTTGAAACCGTGCTCGGCATAGCTGGCGGTCTGTTCATTGACCGCGTCGAGCCCCAAAACACGGGGGCCGAGGTATTCCAGCGCATGGCGCCAGATCTGATGTCCGTAGCCTCTGGTCCGGTATTCACGCCTGCAGATGTAAAGACCGATGAAGCCGAAGGTGTCTCCGTAGCGAACGCCGGAAATCACGTTGATGAGCTTTCCGTCGATCTCGCCGGCGAAATAGCCGTCAGGGTCGGCGGTGAAGAAGGCGGGTCCGTCTTCAATGCCCGGATTCCAGCCTTCATTCGCCGCCATCTCCAGCGGAATATGCATTTCACCTTCCCGTAGACGGCGTATTTGGAGCTCATCTGTCATGTTGATCTCAAATTCTCGGCAATGATGTGAAACTGTTCTGCAGCGTAAATTGACTCGGCCCGATTGAACATCGGCTGAATTTCGTTCGCTCGCGCGAAAAGGCCGGCAAACAGCTTTAACGGCCGGTCCGGCTTGCGTCCAGACCGCAAGTATGTATCACTTTACGTTAGGGTTTTTTGAAAGCTGGGGGCTCCGGAAGCTTTGAGCCGGATCGGTCTCCACGTGAGTTCCATCACAGACTGACGACAGCTCAAGCGCAAAGGTATCGTACGGGTTACAGCG
>JBNLAU010000071.1:0-6155 GCA_050302295.1 Roseibium sp.
CCCCCTGCGTTTCCTCGATGTCCCCCACCCATGCACGGTGGTCCTCGATCGGATCGACAGACACGCCGAAGACCTTCACACCGCGGTCCTCGAACTTGCCTTTCAGCTTGGCAGTCATGCCGAGCTCGGTGGTGCAGACCGGCGTGAAATCCTTCGGATGGGAAAACAGCACCGCCCAGGATCCTTCGATCGCTTCATGGAAGCGGATCGGGCCATCGGTGGTCTCGGCTTCAAAATCAGGGGCTTCGTCCCCGAGCAACAATGCAGACATGAATGATCCTCCTCAATTACATCTTTGCCGCTCACCAGCTGTGACGGGCGGCAGTTCAATCTTATGAGTCCGTGTTCTAATGCTGATTGTCCAGCCCCGGAGTGACCGCCGGACTTGACGCAGCCGCGCCGGGACCCCAGCTTGGAAAATGGATAGCGTACGGGCTCCGGCTGTTTCATCCTCCTTTATGAGCCGGTACCTCCACACAGAGAATTTAGGGACGGAGCGGGTGGAAACAATGAGGACCTGGAACGTTTATCTGTCGGGCGAAATTCATACCGATTGGCGGGACAGGATCATGGCGGGGACGAAGGCCCTGAACCTGCCGGTGACGTTTTCCTCTCCGGTGACAGATCACGGAGCCAGTGACGATTGCGGAGCGGCCATCCTGGGTGGTGAGGACAAGAAGTTCTGGTACGATCACAAGGGCGCGAAGGTCAACGCGATCCGCACCCGGTCGCTGATCGGGCAAGCCGATATTGTCGTTGTCAGGTTTGGCGACCAGTACAAGCAATGGAATGCGGCTTTCGATGCCGGTTATGCGTCCGCGCTCGGAAAGTCCCTGATCGTCATGCACGACCCTTCACTCACCCATCCGCTGAAAGAAGTTGACGCAGCTGCACTTGCGGTCGCGGAAACATCCGAACAAGTGGTAGATATCCTCAAATATGTCATTACGGGCGAGCTGGACCGATAGGCCTTGTCTTGACATTAATAAAATCATTACCATACTAAGAGAAGCTATTGAAAAGCCCGGATCGTTTAACCGGGCAACCAGACCCCTTCTATGACGGAACTGAAATTCGGTTGAGAGCGGTTCGATACGACTGCGCGACCGAGTGTTTATTCCTGAACGGGTTTGGAAAGTACTTTAGTTTTAACTTCAACATTGTCATCAAGACGTTGAAATTCACGGCTATCAATGCCGGCTATCTGCCTTGATGCATACAATTGGAAAGCAAGATCCATGCAACATGGAAACGTAAAGTGGTTCGATCAGCGCCGAGGTATCGGCAGCATCGAACCTGAAGACGGCGAAGACATTCCCGTCGAAATGTCAGCTCTGCACCGGTCGGGCATCGCCACTCTGAAGGAAGGCCAGCTTGTGGTTTTCGACCTGGAGTATCGCCTCGGCCAGAAGGTGGCTGAAGATCTGAAAGTCCTGTAAAGTCCCGTTCGAGGTCTTTTCCGGCAACAAGGGCGGTTTGACCGCCCTTTTTTAATGGGGGAGCATCATGCAACTCGATGCAAAGCTGCAGGAAGGGATTGACGCCCACAGGAGCGGCAATCTGGAAGCCGCACTGGCGGCCTACAAGGATGTCCTGACCTCGGATCCCGACAATGCGGACGGTCTGCATTTTCTGGGGCTCCTGCACTTCGACGCGGGCAAGGTGGATAATGCCGTCATCCTGATCCGCAAGTCGCTTGAGCAGAACCCGCAAAACGCCGCCGCCTACAACAATCTCGGCAACATCCTGAAACTGTCTGGACGGTCCAGTGATGCGCTTGAGGCCTATGTGCGCGCGGTCGAAGTCGAGCCACGCCACGAGGAAGCCTGGAGCAATATCAATGTCATGCTGGAAGGGGCCGACAACAATGACGACCTTCTGCCGATCCTGACTGAAATTGTCCGCCTGGACCCGGACAATCCCCACGCCTGGCACAATTACGGCCTGTCGCTGATGCTGGCCGGCAAAAGGACGGAGGCCGCCGACGCATTGGAACGCTGCCTGGAATTTGGTGCGGACGTCTGGTCCGATCCGGTCTGGCACGCCCGCGTCCTGTGCGCTCTGGGACGTCAGGACCGCGCGGTGAAACACCTTGAAGCCGTTGTCGCCGCGGATCCGGACAACACGGTTGCCCGCTACCAGCTGGCGGCGGTGCGCGGCGATCAGCTGGACCAGGCGCCGGAGGACTATGTCAAAGAGCACTTCGACAGTTTCTCAGACAACTTCGACGTTGTTCTGAAAAACCTCGGCTACCGGGCACCGGAACTGGTGGCCGAAGAAGTGGTTGCGCTTGCCGAAGAAAAGGGAAGCCCGTTTCAGGATGTGGTCGATCTCGGCTGTGGCACGGGCCTGTGCGGCCCGCTCATTCGCAAGCATTGCGTCAAACTGACCGGCATTGATCTCTCCCCTGGGATGCTGAACAAAGCCGCCGCTCTGAAGGTCTATGATTTCCTTCTGGAGGTGGAACTGGTCGAGTTTCTAAAGTCGGACCTGCCGACCCTTTTCGATCTCGCGGTCTGTGTCGACACACTCTGTTACCTTGGCGACCTCGCCCCGTTCATGAAGGCGCTCAGCGGTGCCCTCAAGCCCGGCGGACGGCTGATCGCAAGCGTCGAACATCTGCCCGACCCGGCCGGTCCGGATTACCGGGTAGACCCGACTGGCCGCTACGCACACACACCGGCGTATCTGCGCCGAAGCGCCGAATCGGCGGGGCTGTCGTATATCAAGGAAGAGCCTGTGATACTGCGTCAGGAGCTTGGCAAGGACGTTCACGGTCTCATATTCCATGTGCGCAGACCCGACACGGCATCCGTTTGACTGCGGTTTGGGACACGCAGTCCGACCGGACACGAATACCTTTGTTATTCGGTGGTTGTACCAAGGCGTAATGTTGTTAGGGTACGGACCCAAGAGCAACGCGAATTCAGAGTCCTCCTGAGGAAACCACAGAATGCCGGAATGCAACGTTCTCCTGGTTTATCCGCGCTTCAACTCGGGTTCCTTCTGGAACTACGGTGCAACCTGCGAACTGGTCGGCGCGAAATACCCTGCCCCGCCGCTCGGGCTGATCACCGTTGCCGCCATGCTGCCAGAGGACTGGAACGTCCGGCTGATCGACCGGAACACCGGCAGCCTGACCAGCGACGATCTTGGCTGGGCGGACATGGTGATGACCGGCGGCATGCTGCCCCAACAGGCCGATTGCCTCTCCGTCATTCGCCGTGCACAGGACAAAGGCATTCCTGTTGTCGTCGGCGGCCCCGACGCCACCTCTTCTCCGGAAGTTTATGAAGCCGCCGATTTTCTGGTGCTTGGCGAGGCCGAGGGCATTCTCGAAACATTTGTCGATGCCTGGAAGGAAGGCGCGCGGGAGGGCCGCTTCACAGCGGAAAAGTTCAAGGCCGATGTAACCTCAAGTCCGATCCCGCGCTTCGATCTCCTGAAATTCGACGATTACGTTCAGATCGGGGTGCAGTACTCACGCGGCTGCCCGTTCACCTGCGAGTTCTGCGACATCATCGAACTTTACGGCCGGGTGCCGCGTACCAAGAAAAACGAACAAATGCTGGCCGAGCTCGACCGGCTCCATGAGCTTGGCTATCGCGGCCATGTCGACTTCGTGGACGACAATCTGATCGGCAACAAAAAGGCCGTGAAGGGCTTCCTGCCTGACCTTGCCGCCTGGCAGAAGGAACGCAACTACCCGTTCGAAATGTCGACCGAAGCTTCGCTTAATCTGGCCGATGACGAAGCCCTTTTGAAAATGATGCAGAAGGCCGGCTTCTTTTCCGTCTTCATCGGCATCGAAAGCCCGGACCCGGACGTTCTGGTGGCCACCCGCAAGAAGCAAAACACCCGCCGGGACATCGCCAAGAGCGTGCACAAGATCTACGATGCGGGCATCTTCGTTCTGGCAGGTTTCATTGTCGGCTTCGACGAGGAAAACGACAAGGTTGCAGACGAAATCTCGGCCCTGATCGAGGAAGCGGCAATCCCGGTGGCCATGACCGGTCTGCTCTACGCCTTGCCGAACACCCAGCTGACCCGCCGCCTTGCCAAGGAAGGCCGCCTTCATGCGGACTTCGGCACGGACGATCCGGACACGGAACATGGCGATCAGTGCACGGCGGGCCTCAACTTCAACACCGTGCGGCCGCGCGAACAGATCCTTTCCGACTTCAAGGTCGTCATCGATCGGGTCTACGGCCCGGAAGCCTATTTCGGCCGGGTTCAGCGGGTTGCGGAAATGCTTGATATGAGCGGTGCGAACGGCTCTATTTTCGGGGCCGGTTTCTTCCACGATATCAAGATGTTCGGCCGGCTGATCTTTGCCATGACATTCCAGGAGACGACCTATCGCGGCCCATTCTGGAAGACGCTCGTCAAAACCGCCTTCACCAACTTCAGGGCCATCAAGCCGGTGATGATGATGCTGGCGCTTTATGTCCATCTCGGCCCGTTCTCGCGCTTTGTCATGACGCAGATCGACAAGCAGATCGCGGATATTGAAAAAGGCCACTGGGAACAGCCGGCGCTGGTCGCCGCCGAATAGTTGCTTCGGAACGACAAGAAAAACCGGCGGAATATACGTGTCCCTGACGTCCTCTCCTCCCCGTCTCGATGGTCCGCGCCTTGCGCCCCTGTCCGGCAATCCGGCACGGCAGCTCGTTGTGATCCTTCACGGCTACGGCGCGGATGGCGCTGATCTCATCGATCTCGGCCGGGCCTGGCAGGGCCGGCTGCCGGATGCGGCCTTCATTGCCCCGAATGCCCCCGAACAGCTGCCGTTCGAAGCGCTTGGCGGGCGCCAGTGGTTTGCCCTGGATGAACGGTCTCCGCAGGAGCTCCGCATCGGCGCGGAAGCTGCGCAACCAGTCCTTGACCGGTTCCTGGACGCGGAACTGCAAAATCTGTCCCTGGACGAACGCAGCCTTGCCATCGTCGGCTTCAGTCAAGGCGCGATGATGACCTTCCAGAGCGGCCTGCGCCGGAAAACGCCGCCCGCAGCGCTCGTCGGCTATTCGGGCCTGCTGCCGGGGCCGGACCGGCTGGGGGCCGTCAACACGAAAAGCCCCGTGCTGATCGTTCATGGCGCCGAGGATGATGTCGTGCCGTGTTACCAGGCCGAAGCCGCGCACAAGGCACTTTCGCAGGCCGGTGTTTCAGCGGCCGTTCATCAGCTCTCCGGCCTCGGTCATTCCATTGATGAACGCGGCATGGTCCTGGGTGGACGTTTTCTGGAACGGGCGTTTTCGGCGTAACTCCACGGACGCCGGCCGATTGGTTAATGGCCTGTTAACTCGATTGGGCGATGCTTGGCAGATCTATGCCGGACCAGGATGGGCCGGAAGTGCCAGGATTCAAGCGCCATGCAGATTTCCATTTCGACCACCTCCCAGAGCACCAGCCTGTTCTCTGCGTCTTTCTCCAACAGCGAGACTGAGGAAAAAAACGTCCCCAAAGGGCACGCTTACGGTCACGAGATCGGTCAGCGCAACGGTCACCACAAGGCACCGGCTGAAAGCCTGCTGGAATCCGCCAGCAAAAAGGCCGAGGAAGACGCCGTGGTGATCGCCGCCCTTCAGGACGCGGTTGAAAAAGGTAAGGGCAAGAACAAGGCTGGCGAGAAGGACAAGGACGGCGCGCTGGCGACCGTCGAGGACTATCAGAAGACGGCCGGAAAGCTGAAAGCCGCACTCGGCGAGGAAGACGGTCCCTCCGCCAGTGTTGCCTATGAAAGTGCGACCGTTTCGACCACCACGATCGAGGCGGAAATCGGCGGCGAGACCCTGTCCGCGCAATTCGTTTCCTTCGAACGGGTTTCCTACGACAGCGAGACCGGCCTCTCGGTCCGCTCCGCCAGCGCGTCGACCATCGAGGGCGAGTTCGGCTACGGCTCGTTCAGCAGCCAGAGCGCCTCCGTCAGCGAGCTTTACGCCGGTACCGGCGAACAGGTGTCCAACCTGGCTGGCCTGCTGGCATAAAGGGCAATTCTTCACACTCCCCAAACCAACCTCTTGCTTAAAGAGAGCCCGCAGGCTCACTTCCAAGGATCGGTGCAGGGGGATTTGGCAGCAGTCAGGAAGGGGCGCAATCGCGCCCCTTGCCGTTTTCCGATGCCTCAGGTTTTCTTCAGGAAGGCGACAAGCACG
>JBNLAU010000072.1:0-4820 GCA_050302295.1 Roseibium sp.
AGTATCGGTCACAAACCTCAGGACCTGAAATTTGCCGGTGAGGTCACTCATCTGAAGATCGGCGCCAACAACCAGATCCGCGAGCATGTAACCATGAGCCCGGGTACGGAGGGCGGTGGCGGCGTGACCACGGTTGGAGACAATTGTCTTTTCATGATGGGATCGCACGTCGGGCATGACTGCCATGTGGGAAGTCATGCCATTCTTGCGAACAACGCTACGCTTGCGGGCCACGTGGAGTTGGACGAATTCGTCATTCTGGGCGGGCTCAGCGCCGTCAGGCAATGGTCTCGGATCGGCACTGGCGCCATTATTGGCGGCATGACTGGGGTCGAGTTCGATGTCATTCCCTTCGGGTCTGCCATTGGTGACCGGGCCCGGCTTGCCGGCCTCAATCTGATTGGCCTGAAACGCAAGGGCGTTCCGCGCGAACAGATTCATGCGCTCCGCGCTGCATATCGTGAGCTATTTGAAAGCAGCGAAGGAACCCTTCGCAGCCGTGCAGAGGCGCTGGCCGCCGAAAATTCCGATCAGCCGTTGGTGAAAACAGTCACTGATTTCATCCTTGAAAAGGAAGACCGGCGATTCTGCACACCGCGCAGCGAAGACTGAGACAATGTCTGACACGGCCAACGGGCGTATGGCGAGGCTGGCGCTGATTGCCGGAAACGGCAGTCTGCCGTGTCAGATTGCCGATGCGCTAGACCGTGCAGGGCGCGATTTTCAGATTGTCGCCATCAAAGGCGAAGCGGACGAACCTACCCGATCACGCGCGCAAGCGGAGTTGGGCTGGGGGGAAATCGGTAGGCTTTACAAGTTTCTGGAAGTCTCCGGGTGTAGTGAAATTCTACTCATCGGAGGTGTTTCCAGGCGACCAGATTTCACGTCCATTCTCGGAGATTTCGGCACCCTGAAACGGTTGCCGACAATCATTCGGGCCCTTGCGGGTGGCGACGACAGTTTGCTGACCAAAGTGATCCGCCTTTTTGAAGTCGAGGGGTTTCGCGTTGTGGGAATAAAGGATGTGGCACCACAGTTGTTGGCGGCCAGCGGTGTTCTGGGCAATCGGATACCGAAAGATGGCGACTGGCGGGACCTGGAACTCGCGCTGAAAGCAACACGGAAACTCGGTGAGCTTGATATCGGTCAGGCCGCCGTCGCTGTCGGAGGGCGGGTCGTTGCGCTGGAAGGTGCCGAAGGGACGGACGCAATGCTCCAACGTTGCGCGGAGCTGAAGAAAAATGGCCGGGTTAGAGCAAAGGGCAGAGCCGGTGTCCTGGTAAAGACGGCGAAACCCAATCAGGATCTGCGTGTCGATCTGCCCGCTGTCGGGCCGCGGACAATCGAGCTTGCGGCAGCAGCCGGGCTTACCGGGATAGCGGTGGAAGCGCAGGGCGCCCTGATCGCCGAAAAAGAGGAAACTCTCAAAAAGGCCGATGCGGCGGGCGTGTTTCTCATCGGGATTGACAGTTCCCGAAGCGAAAGCTTTCTGGATAAATGACTTCCGGCATGCCCACTATCTGTCTGGTCGCAGGAGAGGAATCGGGAGATCAGCTCGGATCAGAGCTGATGAAGGCGCTGAACGAAAAGTTGGGCGAAGGGGTCCGCTATTGCGGTGTCGGCGGCGAACGGATGACATCACTCGGCCTGACCAGTTTTTTCGACATGTCCGATGTGTCGGTCATGGGGATCTCGGCGGTGCTTGCACGTCTGCCGCTAATCGTGAGGCGGGTCTATCAGACCGTTGACGCCGTGATTGCCGCCAAGCCCGATGTCCTGGTGATTATCGACAGCCCGGATTTCACACACAGCGTCGCTAAACGCGTTCGAAAGCGGGCGCCGAATATTCCAGTTGTCGGTTACGTATCACCCTCCGTTTGGGCTTGGCGCCCGGGCCGCGCAAAGAAAATGAGCGTCTATGTGGATGCGCTTCTTGCGCTGCTGCCGTTCGAACCTGAGGTTCATGCGCAACTCGGAGGTCCCGAGACATATTATGTCGGTCATCCGCTCAGTGAAAACGCTCGAGACTTGCGTCCCGCGCAGGGCGAACGCGGGGAGCTGAGCGAAAGTGGCAGGGTGTTGCTCGTTTTGCCCGGAAGCAGACGTAGCGAGGTCGACCGACTTCTGGATGACTTCGGCCAAACGGTCGCCAGGGTGAAAGAAGCCTGTCCAGATCTTGAAGTGGTTTTGCCAGCAGTCACTCATTTAGAAGACAGCATTCGTGAGCGAGTATCGAACTGGTCTGTTCAGCCTCAGATCGTCGTTGGACTTGAGGCCAAAAAGGCTGCTTTCCGACGCGCGCACGCAGCCCTTGCCGCCTCCGGCACGGTGTCTCTCGAGCTGGCGCTGTCACAAGTGCCGATGGTGGTTGCCTACAAGGTCGACTGGTTCGTCAAGCGGCTGAAGGAACTCAACCGGATCTTCAAGTTCGCCAGCGTCGACTCGTTTGTCCTGCCAAATATCATTCTCGGCTCAAAGGCGATCCCGGAATTTCTGGACGAAGCGGTTCAGCCGGATACTCTTGCTGCTGAGCTTGTTGAGCTTTTGGAGGATGGCCCCGCGCGCGCGTCACAGGTTGCGGAACTCGCCCGGCTCGACAATCTGATGCGGCTACCGGACGGTCACAGCCAGCGTGGTGCGGCGGCAAACGTGGTTCTCAGCACGATGACTTCAAGATCCTGATCAGATCGTCCGAACGTTCGTACACTCCAGGAAAGAGTTTCAGAACATGCTCATAAAATGTGCTGGAGTGAGGGCCGCTTGATTTAACCGCATTGCTAGGACTCTTCATGCCGTGAAACCTCCCCCCGGTAGAGTAGAGTTTTTCAGCCAAGTATGACCCTTGAGCTATTTGTTTCACTAAAATTGCCCTGATCGACAACCTGTTAGCGAATAGGTGGTTTGCGGCGGCATAGTGGACTTTGTCATCGCGCGCTGGGGCCAGGAAACGTCAGTAAGTCCGCCGAGTGGGAGATCCCGCTGCGGACTTACCTCATGTTGGGATGCTTTAATCCAGCGGACGCCAGAATTCCGGCGGTCGATCAAGCGTTCGCAACGTCATCCAGGAAATGACCGACTTCCAGTTTCAGGCTGTTTGTCTTTTGAGACAATTCGCTGGAGGCGCCAAGGACGAGGTTCGCGTTCTGGCTGGTCTGTGCGACGGCCTGCGAAAGGTCAGACATGTTCGTTTTTACCGACGCGGTACCTTCGCTTGCCCGCTGAACGTTGACCGAGATCTCGTTCGTGGCAGCTCCCTGCTGTTCGACTGCTGCGGCGATCGTGGAGGTGTATTCATTGACCTCCGCCATCGTTTGGGTAATCGCCTCGATCGCTGAAACGGCATCCTTGGTTGCGCCCTGAATCTCCGAAATCTGGGAGCCAATTTCTTCCGTGGCCTTGGAGGTCTGGTTGGCGAGTTCCTTAACCTCCGCCGCAACAACCGCAAATCCCTTGCCGGCATCTCCTGCGCGTGCGGCCTCGATCGTTGCGTTCAGGGCAAGAAGGTTGGTCTGTTCTGCAATTGCCTGGATGAGGCTGACAACTTCACCGATCTTGGTGGCGGCTGCCGACAAGCCTTGAACCTTTTCGTTGGTGACCTGTGTCCCTTCGGTCGCCTGATTGACGACATGGGTTGTCTGTTGGACCTGACGGGAAATTTCGCCGATGGAAGTTGCCAGCTCCTCTGCGGCGCTGGCGACCCTCTCAACGTTTTGCGTGGCTTCGTCCGTCACGTTGTAGGTGCTGTCCGCAAGGCTTGAATTCTGAGTGGCAATTGCGCTCATGTCCTGCGCCGTGCCATCCAGCGTTTTTGCCGTTTCCGCAACTGCTCCGAGGACTTCGGTGGACTTTTCGCGGAAACTTGCAATGAGCTGTTCAATCCGCATTTGGCGTTCCGCCCGCAGCTGCTGATCCTGCTCTGTTTCGGACTGAAGCCTCAGTCTTTCCACTGCGTTGTCCCTGAAAACCTGCAGGGTTCGGTTCATGTCGCCGATTTCATCTCCACGGTCGACACCTGCGATGTCCACTTCCGTGTTGCCGTTCGCCAACCGCGACATGGTTTCCGTCGTTTTGCGCAGTGGACGGGTGACCGCAAAATTTAGGGCAACTGCCATGCCGACGCCGGCAAGAACCGCTGCCAAAAGGGCCAGACTGATCACGCCGAGGGCTTTCGTGCTTGATGCCTGAGCTGCAGCGCTTTGATCTGCCGAAATTTTCGAAATCTGGGTCTGAACGGTTTTGGACAGCGCCTTCATGGCCTCGAGTTGACCGGCGAGCTGGAACTGATTTGCGGAAAGTTCGGCAAAGCTTTCCGCGAAGGTATCGAGCGAGACCTTGACTGCCGGGATCTGATCGGCGATTGCCGGAAAATCCTTTGCGCTTTTTTCCAGGCGGGTGGCGAGCTTGTTCAAGCCTGCAATACCGTCCGAAACGGCGGTCTTGGACGCATCGTCCGGATGCAGCATGAAATAGTACGCTGCAGCCTTGACCGCATTGGCGTCCGCCTCAATCTGCATGACCGTGCCGGCGACGCTGTCCACGACATAAAAGCGCTGATTGATTTCGTCCGCCTGGGCGTAAACGTTGTCGATGGCCACATTGGCCTGTGTCCGGATCGCCTTTACGCTGGCAACAAGATCCTCAAACCCGGCCTTTGCCGTTTGGGTCAGATCGGATGCCTCGATATAGTTCTTGGTTTCAGAGAGCTTTTGGAGGGTTTGTTCGATTTCGGTTGTCTTGGCCGCAAGCTTCTGGAATTCGCGCGGATCAACGCCGTCGAAACTGTTGGCGGCCATTCGTTTGGCCGTGGGAACCAGCGCAGC
>JBNLAU010000073.1:0-11671 GCA_050302295.1 Roseibium sp.
CGCCGCCGGTCCGACGTATTGCGACGCGGGCCGGATTAATTTGCCGCTTTGCTGCTGTTCCAGAACGTGGGCGCACCAGCCCGGGGTTCTGCCGGTGGCAAAGAGCGGTGTGAACAGTGTCCGGTCAATGCCGATCGCGTCGAGCAGGACCGCCGTATAGAACTCCACATTGGTGTCGAGCGGCCGGTCCGGCTTGGCTTTTTTCAGAGCTGCCAGGGCCGCGGCCTCGATCTCTTCCGCCAGCCTGACCTTCGGATTTGCGTCTCCGAGCGCCCTCAGACCGGCTTTCAGGACATCCGCCCGTGGATCCCGTGTCCGGTAAATCCTGTGGCCGAAGCCCATCAGGCGGTCCTTTCTGGCCAATGCGTCACCGATCCAGCTGTCCGCATTGTCCGGATGCCCGATGGCGTCGATCATATCGAGCACCGGGCCCGGGGCGCCCCCGTGTAAGGGCCCACTCAAGGCCCCCATGGCGCCGAGTACGGCCTGCCTCATATCCGCCTGCGTCGAGCCGATCACCCGGGCGGTGAAGGTGGAGGCGTTGAGGCCGTGGTCCAGGATGGTGACAAGGTAGCGGTTCAGGGCGTTCACATGGGCGTCCGGCGCCGAGTCACCCGTCAGCATGCGCAGGAGATCCGCCGCCGTGGCGAGCGTGCTGTCCGGCGCGATCGGTTTCAGACCCAGGGAGATCCGGTGGGATGCGGCCAGAAGCACGGGCAGGGCGCCGCTGATGGCAACAGCGTCAGAAAGATGGCCGCTTGCAGGCAGGGCGGCCAATCCGACCTGCATGCGCTCATAAACAGACAGCGACGGCGGGGCATCTTCCAAAAGCGGCGCCACGGAAAAGGCCGCAAGGCGCGCCGCGCCGAACCCCTTCTGAAGGGAGGGAAGATCCAGGTTGTCGAAATCCTGCCAGAGGTGCTGAACCGCGGCTTCGAACGGTAGTTTTCCGGCCAGATCCTCGATCTTCCGGCCGCGCAGGATCAGAATGCCGTTCTGGCCGTCAACATCGCTCAATGTGGTGGTTGCGGCGACGACGCCGTCGAGGCCGGAAATCGGGTCCGGGGTCATCCGGGCGGGATTTGGCACTTCCGTCATGGTCATCTCCTCTATTTGTTTGCGCCAATTGCAGGCAATGGATTGCATTGATCAACGTTGATAAATACAATCAATATATGGCAAAGCCGATCTATCTCTCCGCCCGTGAAGCCGCCGCAGAACTCGGCGTGCAACCGGCCACCCTCTATGCCTATGTCAGCCGGGGCCTGATTTCCTCCGTTGCCGGGCCCGGGAAGCAGCGCCGCTATGACGGCGGCGATGTCCGCAGGCTGAAGGGACGCAAATCCGCCGAGGACCATGGCGGCGCCCGGCCCTTGACCGGCGATCCGGTGCTGGAAACCGAACTGACGCTGATTTCAGGCGACGGGCCGGTCTATCGCGGGCGGCTTGCCCGGGATCTTGCCAAAACATCCACATTGGAGACGGTGGCGACCCTGCTTTGGAACTCGGGCGAAGACCCTTTCGCCGAGGACGCTCCTGCAAATCTTCCCGATTTGCCCCCGGGACTCGGACCCCTGGACCGCGTCATGATGGCCCTTGCCGCCTGGCCACTGCAGGACAAGTCGGCCTATACCCAGGCACCGAAACTCCTGCAGATCAAGGGAGCGGCGCTGCTGCGCTATGCCGTCGCCGCGCTCTTGAACACCCAGCCTAAATCCCTCCCGGTCCATACCCAGATCGCGGAAAGCTTCGGTGTCACGGCTGCGGGCAAAAACGCGATCCGGGCGGCGCTGGTGCTCTGTGCCGATCATGAACTCAACACCAGCGCCTTTGCGGCAAGATGCGCGGCGTCCACGCGCGCGCCACTTCACGCGGCCCTGCTGTCCGGGCTGGGGGCCTTTACCGGTCCGCGCCACGGAGCGGCCTCGGACCGGGCAACGGCCTGGCTTTCGGAATTTGCTCCCGAAACCGACATTGAGGCGGTTCTCTCAGGCCGGCTCAGCCGGGGGGAATCGTTGCCCGGGTTCGGTCACTCCATTTATCCGGACCGGGACCCGAGAGCCGACTGTCTCCTGCAGGTGCTTTTTGAAAGCGAACAGGAGCACCCCTTTGTGGACAGGCTGCCGGCCTTGATCGGGTTGGCGGAGGATCTGTTCGGTCTGGCACCCAACATCGACTTCGCGCTGGCAGCGGTTCAGAAGACCTACGGCCTGCCGGGAGACGCCGGAAAAATCATCTTTTGCGCCGCCCGGATCACCGGCTGGATCGCCCATGCGCTCGAGCAATATGCCGCGCACGAGCAGATCCGCCCGCGTGCCGCCTATGTTGGCGTCAGGCCGGAATAGGCGCCGCAAGGCGGCATGAAGCTTGCCGGTTTGCTTGAAATGGCGCCGGGTTGCGCCTAGTTTGAAAACAGCGCCTCCAACGGCGCAATCATGGAGATTGGATGTCAGAGCTTGCGTGAGCTGGCTCTCTGATCAGCAGAGAGCCGTAAATACATGAACCGGCGGCCTCCTGGGCGCCCGAAGACGTGTGTTTAAATCACGAGATATCCCATGACACGAAATTATTCCGAGTTCTTTCCTTCCGGTGCTCAAACCGCAGGGCGCGAGCGGCAAGTTTCCCCCATCGAACAGCTGGGCTGGCAACCCTTTTTCGCACAGCAGATCAGTGCCGACGATCTCGCGCAAACCCCGCCCGCCAGAGTTGTCGAAGTGCATCGAAATGCGCTGCACGTCGTCGGCGACGACATCGACCAGACCATCCCCCCGCGCCTGGAGGCGACGGTCGGCGACTGGGTGCTGCTGGACTACGGCCATCCGGCGGCAAGCCGTGTTCTGGAGCGCAAAAGCCTCCTGAAACGACGGGCCCCGGGAACCGACAGGCAGATCCAGCTCATTGCCGCAAATATCGAGACGGCATTTATTGTTTCCTCCTGCAACCAGGACTTCAACATCGCGCGCCTAGAGCGCTATATCGCGGTTGCCTTTGAGGCTGAGATCACGCCGGTGATCGTTTTGACGAAATCCGATCTCGCCGAGGACCCCGAAGCCTATGTCGACCAGGCGCGTGCGATCTCGGACCTTGTTCCGGTCGTCACGCTCGATGCCCGAGGCGAAGAGCCTCTCGACAAGTTGGCTCAATGGTGCAAACCCGGGCAGACTGTCGCGTTTCTGGGCTCGTCCGGGGTAGGCAAGTCGACGCTGACCAATGCCCTTGCGGGCACGCAGGCGATCGAAACCCAAGCGATCCGCGAGGACGACGCCAAGGGCCGCCATACGACCACGCGCCGCCAGTTGCACCGGATCCCCGGAGGCTGCCTCGTGCTCGACACGCCGGGCATGCGCGAGTTGCAGCTCACCGACGCAGCCTCGGGGATCGATGACCTGTTCGCGGATCTGAACGCGCTGGCTGCCGACTGCCGGTTCAAGGATTGCCGGCACCAGGATGAACCCGGCTGTGCCGTCCAGGAAGCCATCGGGAACGGCGATCTCGACCCGTCCAGGTTGGTGAGGTGGCGCAAGCTGAAGGCTGAGGAAGCCTTCAATTCCGCCAGCCTTGCCGAGCGCCGGTCAAAGGACAAGGCCTTCGGCAAAATGGTTCGCGGCATCATGAAGCAAAAGAAACAGACCAAGTGGGGGGCGGACTAACATTCCTCAAACCGCTCCGTGACCTTGCGCGTCACGGAGCGGTTGGCTTTAGTTCTTTCCGGGGCACCTTGGCGTCCCCGGCAGAACAGCTGTTCGAGAGGGATGCGAGTGGCGGAAATCTTTGATCATATCGTTCATGTCATGTTGCCGGTGCTGCTCTGTGTGCTGCTCGGCTACGGCCTGGCCGTGATCAAGGCGCCGTTCGACCGAAAATTGCTGGGGTCACTGGTCGCCAATGTCGGCTATCCGGCGCTGATCCTGTCGCATCTGGCCAAGGAGCACATTCAGCTCCACACCTTCCTGATCGTTCTGGCGGCGGCCGTCGGGACGATCCTTATTCTCGGCGTGCTCGGATTTGCGGTCCTCAAGATCCTGCGGCTGCCGATCAGGGCCTATCTGGCACCGATGATGCTGATCAATGTCGGCAATATCGGTCTGCCGGTCGCAACCCTGGCCTTCGGCCCGGAGGGCGCCGCAGTTGCCATCGGTTTTGTGGTTGTGGTGCTGGTCGCCATTTTCACCATCGGCCAGGCATTGCCGATGGGCCGGCCGGATTTTGCCGTCCTGGCGCGGCAGCCGGTCATCTATGCGGTTGCACTGGCGCTTGCCCTCATGGCGAGCGGGACAAAACTGCCCACGCCGGTGGACCAAAGCCTGACGATACTTGCGGGCCTGGCCGTCCCGGTCATGCTGCTGACCCTCGGCCACAGCCTGGCGACCCTGAAGATCGGCGGGCTCGGCCGGGCCTTCTTCCTGTCGGGACTGCATGTCGCCATTTCCTGCGTTGCCGCCTTTGTGCTGACACGTATCCTTTCCCTGGATCCCAAGATCGAAAGCGTAATCGTGCTGCTGTGCTTCATGCCGCCGTCGGTTGCGAGCTACCTTGCCGTGGCGCGGCACCAACCGGAAGATGCGCCCGGTGTTGCCGGCTTCATCTTTGTCTCCACGATCCTGACGCTGGTCACCCTGCCCCTCGTGCTGACCTTCTGGGCAACCGGCTGATCCCGGCAGGTGCTCCAGTGACGTTCATGGACCGTCAGAGCCGCGCTTTCATGAAGGATTCGAAATCGGCCGTGCCCTCCGGCATCATTTCGGCCCGATCGAAACACCCGAATGCGCCGCCATCCTTCATGTCCTCGGCCGCCGCGATGAAGGCGTCGTAGGCGATGCGGGCCAGGCCGGGGCCGATAGAGACCCGTGCAACGCCCATGTCGCCCAGCTCCTTGCGGGTGAGATGGAAATTCTTGCGTCCTGCCAGAATGTTCACAGGTGCTTCGACTGAGGCGAGGACCCGGGATATTTGATCACGGTCCTTGAGCTGCGGTGCATAGATGCAGTCGGCACCGGCGGCGGCGAATGCGTTGAGCCGCTTGATTGTTTCCTCCAGCTCATGATCGGTCTGGACGGGCCCCTCGCTGCGTGCGGTCAGCACAAAATCAGGGGCGAGGCTGTTCTTGACGTCCACCGCGGCCTTGATCCGCTCAACGGCGGTTTCCAGGTCGTAATAGGGATGTCTCGGATCCTGGCTGTAATCCTCGATCGAGCAGCCGGCCAGGCCGACCTCGATGGCGCCCCTGACCGTTTCTGCGACGTCGTCCGTACTGTCGCCGAAGCCGTTTTCAAGGTCCCCGTTCACCGGCAGGCTGGTGGCGCCGATAATTTCGGCCGCGTGGGAAAGGGCCTGGTCGCGGTTGATCAGTCCCTCGGTATCCCTGACGCCGCGCGTCCAGGCATAGCCGGCGCTGGAGGTTGCCAGGGCGTCAAAGCGTAAACCGTCAAGGATCCGGGCGGTACCGATATCGAAGGGATTGGGCATCAGGAAAGCCCGTCCCTTTTCATGGAGCGCCTTGAAAGCGGCGCGGCGGCTTGCTGCTGTTGGCATGGCGCAAATCTCCTGGTGATGGTTTCGGCTTAAAACGGTACATCGGTCCTTTATGCGGGTGAGGGGGTTCTGCGTAAGTTCCAGTGTAACCTGAATCATGGTGCCAGTTGGAGAGCCAGAGCGCGACAAAAGCTTCTGACGGCTCGCTTTTTCGGCATGATGGACCGACGGGAGGGCCATCTGCCCCGTATTTCTCACAGTCTCTGCTCTCGACGCGCGCGACGCGGCGCATCGGACAAGCTATTCGGCAGTATTGGGAGAACGTTGACGTTCGGAGTTGCCGGCAATGTCTCTCACCTGCTGCCTGTGCCAGCTGACCAGCAGGATCATGCCGATAATCATCAGATAAGGCAGGTAGAACCGGGTTTCGAAATGCGGGAACACCAGATATTTGGCACAAATGGAGGTGAGCACTGCATAAAGCAGCACCCTATCGCGATCTTCGATCTTTGCAGGCGAAACGCATTTGGCGAAAAACAGCACTTCGGCAAAGAGAAGCACCAGCCATGTCTGGCTCATCAGGGACCGGACCGTCGAACGCACCAGTATCTGAACGTAGGTGAGGGGTGAGAATGGCGGGTCGAAACCTTTGAGCGTCGGCACGTATTCCACATGGGTGAACCACATGTGGATCCACCATCCCGGATGCTCCGTCGCGCGGGTCAGCCAGTAATAAATGCCGCAACAGATCGCGAAACACGCTGTCATGCTCCAGCGGCCCGGGCCGTAGACAGCCGCGAATACGAAGAACACACCGATGAAGGCAAGGTGATCCGGCCGGACGAGGAAGGCGGCAATGAGACCGAAAGCCGCCAGCAGATCCAGCCGCTCAAGATAAAGCAACGCCGCCAGAAGCAGAAACATGGTGGCATAAAGGTCGGGCGAGATCAGTTGAGCGGTATCGCCGAAAGCCGATCCGATCAAAAGCGCCGCCACGATGGGCCCATACATCAGGGCTCCGGTCCTGGCGAGCCAGACCAGCAGAACGGCTCCGACGGCAACGGCGGACACAAGCGATATCAGCCTCAGCGCCTTTACCGGATCCATGAAGCTGGACAGGAGACGCGCGGTCTCCACGTAGAGGATTTTCAGCCGGTAGAAGCCCAGCATGCTCGCGAAGGCCTCTGGGTCCTCTGCCTGCCTTATGCGGTAGGGCCGGTCGCGGGTCAGCGTCAGATATTCACCTTCAGGCAGATTGTCTTTCACGACGGCATAGGTTTGCCGGTGCAACTCCCCGGCGTCTTCTGCCTCCGGCTCCAGGACGGTCGCAGTGTAGGCGAACATGTCCCAGTTGGAGAGCGGAAACACATGAGCGACCGTTGCCGTCATGGCGATGAAAAGGCAGAAGATCCCGGCTCCGATCCAGGTTCGCAGCGGCCGGTAGAGCGCGCAGGCAAACCGGAACACACTCAGAAACGTTGCTTCCAGATAGCGCTGGGCCAGATTGGACACTTGGCGATACTCCTGAACCGGTGATCGCGTCTTCCTCGCATCTTCTCGTAAGGTTTGTGTAAACGGCGCTCAACCCGCGCGCCTCGACATTCCGATAGATTGCGGTGCCGTGGCCTTGAATCCGAATTGCTCATAGAGCCGGTCGGCCGGGACATCGGCGATCAGGCTGATATAGGCCGATGGCGGCAGGTTTGTTTCGATGAACGCGGTCAGAGCCGCCATGATGCGTTTGCCGAGGCCGAGGCCCTGATATTCGGGAAGGACGACGATATCCGTTACCTGAACGAAACAGCCACCGTCGCCGATGAGGCGCCCCATCCCGATTGGTGTGCCATCATCCACCAGCATGACGCAATAGAGGCTGTTTTTCAGTCCGATGTCCGCCGCTTCCGGGTCGTAGCCGCTGAGCCCGCCGCCTGACCGTAAGTTCAGATAGGTTTCCGTGTCCGGAACCTGTGAAATCAGTTCAATAGCCATTTTGCTCCCGTTCCAGGTCTTCGGGTCCACATTGATGGTTTGACTGAATGATTTGCACTGGTCCTCGACAAAGACCAGACAAGAAATACGGCGATGGAATGTCCAGCAGTCGCTTGAAGCAAGAGCCTGGAGGCGCTTCTGGAGGAAGCCACCGCCTAGGCTCGCTCAGGCTTTACCGATCCGACGTCATGCGGACCGCGTGACCCTGGCCGCGAAACAGCCGCGGCGGGCAAAATGCAGATGGATATAGTCGACCTGAGGATTGTCGAAGAACCTCTTGATCAGGGTTCCGGCGTCGCGCCCTTCGGTCACATCGGCGTCGATCATTTCGTGGCCACGGTCGAAGGCGCGCACCGACAGGAGGCGGCTGGCGATTGCGTCCGGCACGGTACCGGGTTCCGGATGGGTTTCCTTGGCACCGTCAGCCACGAAAATCGCATGGCGCGAACGGTAGGGCGTCTCTCCCGGCTGGTGTTCGAAATTGAGCAGAAGCACGCGCGTTCCCTTGGCGGCGTCCTTCAACGATACCCGGCAGGGAAAGCCACCGTCGGAATAGTGCACCTGAATGTTTTTCTCGGCGAGTTCCGCATCGCTCAGGCCGTAGAGGTGTGAGAATTCAGCGGCGGACAGCGGTTGGATCTGGAACATTTCGGATCTCCTCAAATGAAGTCAGGCGACCATAGATATCCGTGTGAACAGGGACGACCCGATTTGCGAGGGGACCTGAAATATGTTGTTCAATCAGCCGTCCTGCGAATGCGGAAGACGTCAGGTCATCCCTATTGAAGCGCTATAGCAAAGGGCTTAGTTAGGGTGCTGACCCACAAAATTGTGCTTTCAGGCGTCAATTCTATGGAACCACACCCTAGGTGGTCGGGTTTTCTGAGCGAGGTCTTGATGCGCCGCCTGCTTCTTTTTTCAGTGTTGATGCTATCGGCGCTTCTGCCCGTCCAGGCAGACCAGCCTCTCACCGTCTTTGCTGCCGCCAGCATGCGCGAAGCCATGGAGAAGATCGGCGCCGCGTTCGAGGAGGAAACCGGCACCGCCGTGATTTATTCCTTTGCGGGAACGGGCACGCTGGCCCGCCAGATCGAAGCCGGAGCACCGGCAGATGTTTTTGTTTCCGCGGACGTGGCCTGGATGGATTACGTATTCGACCGGCAGGCAGTGGCGAAGGGCTCCATCCGCGATATTGCTTCCAATGCGCTTGTCCTGATCGGCCCTGCCGGAAGCGAGGACCTCGACCCCTCAGCCGCAAGCCTGCGGGAACGGCTGGACGGCGGCCGGTTGGCCATTGCTGATACGGATACGGTGCCGGCGGGCCGCTACGGCAGGGCCGCGCTTGAGGCGTTGAAGCTCTGGAACCCGGTCTCAGGTCATCTGGCGCCCATGGAAAATGTGCGGATCGTGCTGGCGTCCGTCGCGCGCGGCGACACGCCGCTCGGGCTGGTCTATCAAACAGACGCGGCGGTGGAGCCCGATGTCGCGGTGGTGTTTGCGTTTCCCGAAGGCAGCCATCCCGAAATCCGGTATCTTGCAGCTCGAACGAGCGCTCAAACCCATCCGGCAGCAGGCCGCTTTCTGGCGTTTTTGAGGGAACCGGCCGCGCAAGACATCTTGCACTCTTTGGGGTTTCTAACCGATAAGGTGGAATAAGCCGCGGGGACGAGGCGCGGTGAGCGGAACCAACAGACTGGGCGCACGTGGATTTTTTCAATCTTCAACCAGCGGAATGGCAGGCCCTGACCCTGACCCTGAAGGTCGCCGCTGCCGCCCTGGCCTTCTCCCTGCCGCTTGCGGTTCTGATCGCCTTTCTTCTGGCACGCTTCCGGTTTCCCGGGCACGGTGTCGTCAATGCCCTTGTGCATATGCCGCTCGTGCTGCCGCCGGTCGTCACCGGCTACGTGCTGCTGTTGGCCTTCGGACGCAAGGGACCGGCAGGCGCCTTTCTCGACAGCGTTTTCGGCATCAGCTTCGCGTTCAACTGGACCGGCGCCGCACTTGCCGCCGGTGTCATGGCGTTTCCGCTGATGGTCCGCCCGATACGGCTGTCCTTCGAGGCGGTTGATCCGAAACTGGAGGACGCGGCGAAATCGCTCGGCGCCCATCGTCTGATCGCCTTTCTGACGGTGACCCTGCCGCTGGCCCTTCCGGGCGTGCTCGGCGGCGCCATTCTGGGGTTTGCCAAGGCCATGGGTGAGTTTGGCGCGACGATCACCTTCGTTTCCAACATCCCCGGTGAAACCCGAACTCTGGCGCTGGCGCTTTATACGGCAACGCAGACCCCCAGTGGCGATCTGGCCGCCTTTCGCCTGACCCTGATTGCCGCCGTCGTAGCTTTTGCCGCCCTGATCGCGTCCGAAATCCTGGCGCGGCGCCTGCGCAAACGGGTGGAGGGTGCGGATGCTTAGTGTCGATATCAGCGGCCGTGTCGGCGGAATGACACTGGAGGCGCGCTTCGATAGCCCGGGAGGGGTGACCTCGCTCTTCGGCCAGTCAGGCGCAGGCAAGACCAGCCTCACCAATATGATTGCGGGGCTTGTCACGCCCGAAAAAGGGCGCATCGCTGTCAACGGTACCGTCGTCTTCGATGCGGACAAGGGCATCAACCTGCCGGTTCAAAAACGGCGGATAGGCCATGTGTTTCAGGATGCCCGGCTCTTCCCGCATTTGAGCGTCAAATCCAACCTCACCTATGCCCGCTGGGCAGGCCGGAGAACCGGCGCGCGGGACATTGGCGAGGTGGTGGATCTTCTGGGACTTCAGGACCTGCTCGACCGGAGACCCGCAACACTCTCCGGCGGCGAAAAGCAGCGCGTAGCCATTGGCCGTGCGCTGTTGTCGGATCCCCGGCTGCTGATCATGGACGAGCCGCTGGCCAATCTGGACCAGGCGCGGCGCAACGACATCCTGCCCTATCTCGACCGGCTGTGCGTGGAAGCGGGCCTGCCGATCCTTTACGTCAGCCATTCGATCGAGGAAGTCGCACGCCTTTCCAGCACGCTGGTAATTCTGTCCGATGGCCGCACGCCTGCCTATGGCCCGGTTGCCGACATGCTGGCCCGGACCGACCTTGGCCGGGCAACAGGCCGCCATGAGGCCGGAGCCCTGATCGAAGGCACGGTCGCGCAGATCGATCAGGAATGGGGTCTCACCCATGTCGATATCGGCGGCGCTCTGCTGCAAATTCCCGATATGGTGTCGAAGATCGGCGATGCAGTACGCTTGCGTATCCGCGCCCGCGATGTCGCCCTTGCTGTCTCTCCGCCGGAGGGACTGTCGATCCGCAACGCCTTCAGCGCCACGATCCGCAGCATCTCCGAGGAGACGGGACCATATGCGGAGATCCTGTGCTCGATCGGCCGGCAGACCATCAGGGCTCGTATCACCCGGGCCTCCGTGTCGGACCTCGGCCTGACGCCCGGGAAAGAGGTCACGGTCCTGATCAAGAGCGTTGCCATCGACCGGCGCCAGAGGGCACCCGCGCTTCCTGCATCGGCGGACCTGAGGGTTTACAGGTCCGTGCCCTAAGTCATCTCAAGCGGTCTTCCCGCTCAAAAAACCTCCGTTATACTGGCTGGATGATACGCAGATCCAAGCGCCCGGCCTGGCGCAAGCTGAAAATCGGGATTGGTGCCGCCGCTGCGGTCGCGACTCTCGCGATCATATGGCTGACGGGACTTGCCAGTCTGCGCATCACCCAGGCGGAGCTGGAAACACAGGCCAAGGCCAACCTGGCGGTTCAGTCGGCCGTTCTGGAACGCCTGCTCGACAAGTTCCGCCTGTTGTCTCCGCTGCTCGCCCGCGGCCCGGATATCGGTCAGCTTCTCCTGAAAACGGGCCAACAGTCCGACCCGGGCCTTGCCGCGGTAGCAGCCGGCATGTCGGGGGCCGAGGAAGTGTGGCTGATGGATTCGCAAGGTCAGGTGATCGTCTCAAGTCTGGACGGCGTTCCAACGGCTGCCATCGGCGGTGGCGAGACCATTCGCACGGCGTTCAGCCAGGCAAGGCAAGGCCAGCTCGGGCGCGAGTTGATTCCCGGCACCCCGGTTTCGCCCTCCAATTATGTCTTTGCCTCCCCCATGCGCTCGGACCGCCGTTTGGAGGGCGTGCTTGCGGTCAGGGTAAGTCTCGATGATGTGGAACAGGCCTGGGCCCTGAGCAAGGAACCGATTGTCGCCCTGGACAGGTTTGGCAAGGTCGTGGTCAC